>CAYHRK010000280.1:0-4747 GCA_964358795.1 uncultured Vicinamibacterales bacterium | reverse complement strand
CTTCCGAACCGAACCTGAAGCGTCCGCCGAACTTGAAGAAGCGGCCGTCTGGTACGACAACCAACGACCCGGGCTCGGTGCCGACTGGACGCCATCCGGATTGTCGCATTCGCCCATGACAGCCGCGAACCCGGCTACTGGCATTCCCGGATGAAAAAGTAGCTCGTTCGTCAGCCCAACGATTCAGCCTGAGCCGCGGCGCGGCAGCGAAGTCTCGCGCTGCCGGCTCCAGGCCGGTGTGACTGTCTTGATTTCGTGGCCGCTCAACTCCCGCTTGAGCCGCCTCGGCATGCACTCATCGTGAAGAAGGCGCATGGGCCACGAGCTGCTTCATGTGCTCGATCACACCGACCGCCTGAGCCTTCTTGACCGTCGGGAAATCACCCAAGAACTCTGCCAGGGGCCGGCCGTGTTCGAGATAATCTAGCAACGCCCGAACGGGCACCCGCGTTCCTACGAAGACAGGCGTGCCGCCGAGGATCTCCGGATCCGAATGCACGCCGGGAATCTGCTCCTGCATGACGCCGTTCTCCTGATGAGGATTTCACCAGTATACGTCCGCTCCTGTGGTGTGCCCAATAACGAAAAAAAAGGGGACCGGAGCCCGCGACTCCGATCCCCTTTGTGGTGCACCGGGATTGCAGATTTCAGGATTGCCAATCCCTCAATATGCAATCCTTCAATATGCAATTGTCTTCTCTTCAGGCTGTCGCCACCGTCTTGGCCACCTCGGCCGTGATCCACTTGGTCGTGACCGACTTGGGCCGCGTGATGGGCAGGCCCGCGCCGCGAGCCACGACCGCCTGCGAGCAGATCCCCAGCGCGCGCGAGACGCTGAAGAGGACCGTGTAGTAGTCGAACTCGGTCAGGCCGAAGTGGTACAGGAGCCCGCCCGAACCGGCATCGACGTTCGGCCACGGATCCTTGATCTTCTGGATCTGCTTCAGGATGTCGGGGACCACCTCGAAGACCTTCGCCACGGTCTCGAACACCGGGTCGCCCGCGCAGTACTGCTTCCCGAACGCCAGGAACGCGTCGAACCGCGGATCGGTCACTCGCAGGACCGCGTGACCGTACCCCGGGACCACGCGTCCGGCCGAGAGCGTCTCCTCGGCATACTGCTTGAGCTGCTCGTGCGTCGGCGTGCCGCCGAATTTCTTGTTGGTGTCGAGAATCCAGGCCAGGCACTCCTGGTTCGCCAGCCCGTGCAGCGGTCCCGCCAGGCCGTTCAAGCCAGCGGACAACGCGTAGTAGAGGTCCGAGAGCGCCGAGCTGACGGTCGCCGAAGTCATGGCGCTGACGTTGCCGCTCTCGTGGTCACTGTGCAGGACCAGGTACAGCCGCATGAGCTTGGCGAAGTTGCCCGTCGGGTCGGGGATCCCGAGCATGTGGACGTAGTCTGCGCTCCAGTCCAGCGCCGGGTTCGAGGCGATGCGATTGCCCTTGTTGAACCGCATCCGGTACACGCCGGCGGCCACCGCGGGCAGCCTCGCGATGATGTTCAGGGCGTCTTCCAGCGTGGCATCCCAGTACTCGTCCTTCTTCATACCCGCATCGTAGCGCTTGCGGAAGACCGATTCTTTCTCCATCACGAGGATGGCCGTGTCGAGCATGACCATCGGATGTGAATCCGCCGGCATCGCCTTCAGCACCGCCCACACGTAGTCGGGCACCGCGGCCCGCGAGCGCAGATCGGCCTGCAGATCCTCGACTTCGTCCTTCTTGGGCAGCTCGCCGGTCAGGAGGAGCCACAGGATCTCCTCGGGAAGCTTGTCGGTGAGCTGCGCGATCGGAATGCCGCGAATGATGAGGCCCTTGTCCGGCGGCACCTCGGACGTGTCGCAGACGAGCGATTTGACGCCACGCATCCCGCCATAGGCCTGCTCGACGGTGGCCTGAGAAATCACGTGCGCGCCGTGTTCCTTCGTGAGTTTCTTGATGGTGTCGCGCACGCCCGGGATGAGTTCGGCCAGTCGTTGTCGTAGCTTTGACATAGAAACCCTCCTTCGATCCGACAATGAATCCGTTCCGCTACAATACGAGTTCTTCCGTCGCCGCGGGCACAGCCCTCCCGCATCAGTCTATTTCGTGCGGGGACCGGTCCTCACCAGTTCAGGCTCCCGAGGACCCGAGCTCGGCACGGCCGTGCCGAACATCCCCGCCTCCACGGCCGTGATGGCCGTCAGATTGACGATGTCGCTGACGGTCGTCCCGTGCGCCAGCACGTTGACCGGCCGGCGCATGCCCATCAGGACCGGCCCCACAGTTTCGGCGCGCCCGAGCCTCTGGACGAGCTTGTAGCCGATGTTGCCCGCCGTCAAATCCGGGAAGATGAGCACGTTCGCGTCGCCCTTGATGCGCGAGTGCGGGTAGTTGTCGCGCACGATCTCCTCGACGACGGCCGTGTCGAGGTGCATCTCGCCGTCGACGACAATGTCCGGCCGCCGCTCGGTCACGAGGCGCACGGCCTTGGCGACGCGCTCGGAGATCGGGTGCCGCACCGAGCCGAACGTCGAGAACGCCAGCATCGCCACCTTCGGCTCGATGTCGAAGAACCGCGCCGTGTCGGCGGCGAGGATGGCGATCTCGGCCAGCTCCTCCGCGCTCGGCTCGATGTTGACCATCGTGTCGGCGCAGAGAAAGAGCTTGTCCTTGAGCACCAGCATGTGCAGCGCCGAGACGCGCGACACGCCGGCGCGCAACCCGACGATCTGGAGCGCCGGCCGGATGGTCTCCGGATACGGCCGGTACATCCCGCCCACGAACCCGTCGGCTTCGCCCAGGTGCACGGCCATCAGGGCAAAGTGCGTGGGATCGTGCATGAGCTCGCGCGCGAGCACGGGCGTCATGCCCTTGCGCTGCCGCATCCGGTAGAACTGGTCGGCGTACGCCTCGAGCCGCGGCGAGGCCGCCGGCCAGATGACCTCGACGGCGTTCGTGTCGAGCCCAAACTCGGCCAGCTTCGCGCCCACCACCTCGGGTCGCCCGATGAGCACCGGGCGCGCCAGCCGCTGCTCCAGGATCTGCCGCGCCGCGCGGACCACGGTCTCGTCTTCGCCTTCGGGCATCACGATCCGGTGCTGCGGTTGCGTCTGCGCCTTGTGGAACACCAGGTGCATCACCTCGCGCGACGGTCCCAGAATCCGCTCGAGCGATTCGCGATAGCGATCCAGGTCCGGAATCGGCCTGCGCGCCACGCCGCTGCGCATGGCCGCCGCCGCCACCGCCGGCGCCTCCCACAAGAGCACGCGCGGATCGAACGGCTTCGGAATCAGGTAGTCCTTGCCGAACTTCAGCGTCTTGACGCCGTAGGCCTTCAGCACCGACTCGGGCACGTCTTCTTTGGCGAGGGTGGCCAGCGCGTGCGCCGCCGCGATCTTCATCTCGTCGTTGATGGCGCTGGCGCGCACGTCGAGCGCACCGCGGAAGATGAACGGGAAGCCGAGCACGTTGTTGACCTGATTGGGGTAGTCGGACCGGCCGGTCGCCATGATGACGTCGGACCGCGTCGCGACCGCGAGATCGTACGGAATCTCCGGATCGGGGTTCGCCATCGCGAACACGATCGGGTTCGACGCCATGGTCTTCAGCATCTCGGGCGTCACGAGATCCTTCGCGGAGACGCCGACGAAGACGTCAGCGCTCTTCAGGGCGTCGGCGAGCGTTCGCGCCTTGGTGTCCACCGCGAACCGCTGCTTGTAGGGGTTCATCTTCTCCGTGCGGCCCTGGTAGATGACACCGACCGTATCGACGAACAGGATGTTCTCCTTGCGCACGCCCATGCGCAGGTACATCTCGGCGCATGCGATGCCGGCCGCGCCCGCGCCGCAGAAGACCACCCTCACGTCCTGAATCTTCTTGCGCACGATCTCCAGCGCGTTGACCAGCGCGGCGGCCGAGATGATCGCCGTGCCGTGCTGGTCGTCGTGGAAGACCGGGATGTTCATGATCTTCTTCAGCGACTCTTCGATGTAGAAGCACTCGGGCGCCTTGATGTCCTCGAGGTTGATGCCGCCGAAGGTGGGCTCGAGCGCTTTGACGATCCGGATGATCTCGTCGGGATCCTTCGTGTCCAGCTCGATGTCGAACACGTCGACATCGGCGAAGCGCTTGAAGAGCACGCCCTTCCCTTCCATGACGGGCTTGCCGGCCAGCGCGCCGATGTCGCCCAGACCGAGCACCGCCGTGCCGTTCGAGACGACCGCCACGAGGTTGCCCTTGCCCGTGTAGCGATACGCGAGGTCGGGGTCCTGCTCGATGGCCAGACAGGGCCGCGCGACACCTGGGGTGTACGCCAGCGACAGATCGCGCTGAGTCAGGCAGGGCTTCGAGGTCATCACCTCGAGCTTGCCGGGTCGTGGTTTCTCGTGATATTCGAAAACGTCCTCATCCCGCAGAATCATCGTCGGTCCCCTTCCCTCCACGGCCGTCAACCCCTGGCGCCGCGACGAAGGCGCCCAGACTTCGCTCTTCGAGCTTCGTCCAGGGTCGCCGAAGCTTCGCGAAGGCGCCACCGGCCGGGGGGCTCGTCCAAAGGGCTATACGGTCGCAAGGTGGGTGCCACCGCCGAACAGGCCGGCGCATGATGAAGAGCTTGGCCCTAAGTGGCTGTCGAGTGGTGTGTTAGGGCCTAATCGCGGACGCCGCGGTCTGGGACGGCTGTTGGGAGTCTTCGCCCGTGCCGGAACTCCGACACCGGGACTTTTGCGCGGCGCCGGCGGGACGGCGGAAGGGACCCGACTGATCC
>CAYHRK010000279.1:0-4747 GCA_964358795.1 uncultured Vicinamibacterales bacterium | reverse complement strand
CATCGACTTCAACTGCGACATGGGCGAGAGCTTCGGCGTCTACACGCTGGGCTTCGATCGCGAGATCATCCGCTACATCACCTCGGCCAACATCGCCTGCGGCTTTCACGCGGGCGACCCGGCGACCATGCGTGCCACGGTCCACCTGGCCGAGGAGCATGGCGTAGGCGTCGGCGCGCACCCGGGCTTTCCTGATCTTCGGGGTTTCGGCCGCCGCGACCTTGCTGCCACCGCAGTCGAGATTCGAGATGACCTGATCTACCAGGTCGGCGCATTGACGGCGTTCACCAGCACTGGCTCGCTGCAGCACGTGAAGCCGCACGGGGCGCTCTACAACATGGCCGTCGATCGCGTGGATGTGGGCATGGCCATTGGCGAGGCGCTGCTCGCCACCGACCCCGCCTTGATTCTGGTGGCGCTGGCCGGATCGGCGTGGGCCGTGGCGGCAGAACGCCAGGGGCTGCGCGTGGCTCGCGAGGTGTTCGCCGATCGCGCCGTCAACGCCGACGGCACGCTGGTGTCGCGCGCCATACCAGGCGCCGTCATACACGACACGTCAGCGGTCATCGATCGCAGCCTTCGACTGGTGACGGAAGGCACGGTCGAGGCCGTCACCGGCGAGATTGTCGACCTGCAGGCCGACACCATCTGCCTGCACGGCGACACGCCGGGTGCCCTCCATCTGGCCGCCGAACTGCGGCGCGCCTTCGAGCAGGCCGGCGTCGTGCTCGTGCCCATGGGGCGCCTGCTCGCGCGCTGACTCGATGCCTGCACCTCCACGCATCCGGCCCGCGGGCGATCGGGCGCTTGTCGTCGAATACGGAGTCGCCATCGACCCGGCCACCAACCGTAGCGTGCGTGCGCTCGGGTGTCTGCTGGACGGCCTGGCCCACCCGGGTCTTGTCGAAACGGTGCCGACGTACCGTTCCCTGATGGTGCACTACGATCCGCGACGCGTGTCTCTTTCCGAACTGCGGCGGTTGATAGACGAGGCACACGACCGTCTCGACTCCGTTCGGTTGCCCCCCGCGAAGGTCGTCGACATCCCGACGGTCTACGGCGGAGCGTACGGCCCGGATCTGGCAGACGTGGCGGCGTACCATGGCCTGACGCCCGATGAGGTGGTGACAATCCACGCCGGCAGCGAGTATCTGGTCTACATGATGGGATTCACGCCAGGCTTTCCGTACCTCGGGGGAGTATCGCCACGCATCAGTACGCCGAGGCTGGCCACCCCACGCACGCTGGTGCCGGCAGGATCGGTCGGAATCGCGGCTCAGCAGACCGGCATCTATCCCACGGCCAGCCCTGGCGGATGGCGGTTGCTCGGGCGCACGCCCGTTCGGCTGTTCGATCTGTCTCGCACACCACCGGTGCTGTTCGAGGCCGGCGACTACGTCCGGTTCGTGCCGGTCGACGCGGACCATTACGGCACCATCCAGAACGCTGTCGAAGCGAGGACATTCGTGCCCGTTGTTCGCCCGAGGGAGTGACCGACGATGCCCTGGATCGACGTCCTGGACGGCGGCATGCTCACTACGGTGCAGGACACCGGCCGCGCGGGCAGCCAACGGTATGGCGTCCCGGTGTCTGGCGCGATGGACGGGTTCGCCCTGCGCGCTGCGAACAGGCTGGTCGGTAACCCAGCAGGCGCGGCTGGCCTGGAGATGACGCTCACCGGACCGGAGTTGAGATTCGAGTCGACGGCGATCGTGGCCATCACGGGCGCCGATCTCGCGCCCCAGATCGACGGCGAGCCGGTTGCCAACTGGCGCACCCTCCGCGTGCGGGCTGGCTCCGTGCTGTCCTTCGCTGGCGTACGCGACGGCCTGCGGGCGTATCTCGCAGTCGCGGGCGGCATCGACGTGCCTATCGTGCTCGGCAGCCGGTCCACTTATACGCGGTCTGGTCTTGGAGGGTTCGACGGGCGCGCGCTGCGAACTGGCGACCGCGTGCCCGTCGGCGAGAACCAGAGCGGTCTCTCGCCCAAAATGTTCGCGATGCCAGCCCACGAGGTGCCGCGCTATGGGCACGCGTGCACGGTCCGCGTCATCTTGGGCCCACAAGACGATGCCTTCAGCGATGACGGGCGCGGCACGTTTCTCGACGCGTCCTATACGCTCACCACCCAGTCCGACCGCATCGGCTGCCGGTTCCAGGGCCCGCCAATTCGCCACCATGCCGGTGCTGATATCGTGTCGGACGGCACGGTGTTCGGCGCGATCCAGGTGAGCGGCGATGGGATGCCGATTGTCCTGATGGCGGATCGAGGGACGACGGGCGGCTATACCAAGATCGCGACCGTGATTACGGCCGATCTCACCAAGATCGCCCAAGCGATCCCGGGCGACCGCGTCAGGTTTACGGCCGTGGACCTCGAGGCCGCGCACACGCTGTTCGACCAGCAGGAGTCGTGGCTTGACGCGATCGACCCCGGCGAGGCCGGCCACGTTGAGGAGGCGGTGTTCGAGGAGGACTCCGGGGCCCCACTGGCCGCCGGTGGCTATCAGTCGCTGGCAGACGCATTGGCAGACCGCCACGGCGATGGATCGCGCGATCGCGACGCCCGGAGCAAACCGTGACGCCGGCCACAGACGACGGACACGCACAACATGAGGGCGGTCCATGCGACCGCGTACCGTGATGACCACAACCGTGCAGGCATCGGGGTTGTTTGGCTGGTGGAGGGCTGGCACGCCTGAAGGGCGCAGGGCGCTGGTGGCAGCCGGCTGTGGCTGGATGCTCGATAGCTTCGACGTGATGCTCTACGCCTTGGTGCTGACGGCGCTGATGAAGGACCTTGGCATCAGCAAGCCCACCGCCGGCCTGCTGGGTTCGGTCACGCTGGTGGCCTCCGCAGCGGGCGGGATGATTTTCGGCGTGGTGGCCGATCGATACGGACGCACCCGGGCGCTCATCTCGAGCATTCTGATCTACTCGGTGTTCACATTTGCCTGCGGCTTTGCGCAAACCGTGATCCAGTTGGCCGTCTTTCGCGTCTTCCTCGGCCTGGGCATGGGTGGGGAATGGGCGAGCGGCGCCGCCCTTGTGTCGGAAACCTGGCCGGCCGAGCATCGCGGCAAGGCCCTGGGGTTCATGCAAAGCGCCTGGGCGATCGGCTACGGCGCGGCCGCGCTGGTGGTGGCGGTGGTGCTGCCGATCTGGGGATGGCGCGCCGTGTTTTTCGTGGGCATCCTGCCCGCGCTGCTCACGGCATGGGTGCGCAAGCGCGTGCAAGAGCCTGCCATCTGGCGCCAACGCCGGGCAGTCGCGTCAACCCGGCGATACGGCCTGGCCGACGTCTTCCGGGGCGGCCTGCTCCGGATCACGCTGCTGGTGACGCTGATGAACGCCTGCACCATGTTCGCCTGGTGGGGCTTCAATCAGTGGATTCCAGCCTATCTGTCGCTGCCCGAGAAAGATGGCGGGATCGGATTGAGCACGGGCACCATGTCCGCCTTCATCATCGCCATGCAGGTCGGGATGTGGTTCGGCTACATCACGTTCGGGTTCATCAGCGATGTCATCGGCCGCAAACGCGCCTACGTGATCTACCTGTTGGCCGCGGCCGTGTTAGTCCTAGCCTATGGTGCCACACGCGACACCACGGTGCTGCTGGTGCTGGGTCCCGTCACGGCGTTCTTTGCCACCGGTTACTTCACGGGCTTCGGCGCCGTCACCGCCGAGATCTATCCAACAGAGTTCCGGGCGACGGCCCAGGGCTTCACCTACAACATCGGCCGCCTGGGGAGCGCTGTCGCGCCGTACGCGGTCGGGTCGATGGCCGCGACGCGCGGCTTCGGCATCGCGTTCTCACTGGCCGCCGGGGCATTTGTGCTGGCGGCGATTGTCTGGACGTGGATTCCCGAAACCAGGGGCCGAGCCCTGGCCTAAAAGCCATTGCCATGCGATCTTCCCAAGCGGTTGGTCCCAGAACCACAGCCCGGCAACCGCAGACGATGGCGCCGAAGCGAGGAGCACCAGCTAACGATTGGCGCTCACCCGCTGGCGCTCACGACACCACCGGCGCCGGTCGGGTGCAGCGCGGTGAACTCGTTATGCGGCCCTTCACTCTTCCGGCCTCTCAAGGCCGGCGAGAACGGTCTCGCACGCCAGCCGGAGATTCGGCACGTCCTGCTCGACCACCCGGTACACCTGTTCGAGATCGATCCCCAGGTAATCGTGAACGAGCACGTTCCGAAAGCCGGCCAGCGCCTTCCAGTCGACGCCCACACAGACTGATTTCACGTGTTCGCTCAGGCGTTGGGTCGACTCCGCCAGGATCTGAAGGTTGCGAATGACACCATCCTGGATGAGCGACGAGCCGAAGAAGCTCTCCCGGCCCGCTGTCGTGTACACCTCGATGCGCGCGATGCACCGCAGGATGTGTTGGAGATAGACGCGGTCGTCCTTCACAGCGGAACGGCCTCTCCGAGCACGCGGTCGCGCAGCAGATTGTCGAGGCCGCGCTCGGTGACGACCTGCACGCGGCGGTCCAACAGTTCCTCAAGGTCGACCACTAAACCGCCAGGGAACCACGGCGTGGTATCTGGCCCCACCTCGACCAGGAAGTCGATATCGCTGTCGGCGCGCGCATCACCGCGCGCCATGGACCCGAACACTCGGATCTGAGTCACGCCGTGTCGGCGGGCCAGAGTGAGGATCTCGTCGCGTCTGGATTGCAGAAGGTCGAGCATCGAACAGGCCTCCCAACAGATCGAGACTCAGTCTACTCCTGATCCACCTG
>CAYHRK010000278.1:0-4768 GCA_964358795.1 uncultured Vicinamibacterales bacterium | reverse complement strand
AACGTCGGCAGCGCGCCCGAGGCCAACTCCATCCCCGTTCCGCAGGCCGTCGCGGAACGATCCATGGACGCCGCGGCGTGCATCGGGTGCGGGGCGTGCGTCGCGGCCTGCAAGAATGCCTCGGCCCTCCTGTTCGTCTCGGCCAAGGTGGCGCACCTGGGTCTCTTGCCGCAAGGCAGGGTCGAGCACGACCAACGCGTCGTCAACCTGGTCGACCGGATGGACTCGCTGGGTTTCGGAAGCTGTTCGAACGAAGGCGAGTGCGAGGCGGTGTGCCCGAAGGAAATCAGACTGACGAACATCGCCTTCCTGAACCGCTCGTTCATCAAGGCGCGGCTCTTCAAGGGCCTGAAGCCGCTACGCGTCGTCCTCCAGGAATAGAAAAAGGGGCCGAGCCCCTCGACTCAGCTCGGGACAGGCAAGCTCGGCCCCTACGTCTTTCCCTCACGTCGGGCGACCCGCCGGGTCGCCCCTACGCGCGTTCCTCAGCCCGCCTCCGGTCCCCGGCCTCCGGCCTCCGATCGTCACATCTTGATGATGTCGACCAGTTCCTTGACGGCCGCGGCCGACTTCTTCAGCGCCGCGTCTTCCTCGGGCGTGAGCGTGATTTCGATGATCTGCTCGACGCCCTTGGCGCCCAGCTTCACCGGGACGCCGACGAAGACGTCGCGGATCCCGTACTCGCCCTGCAGGAACACCGAGCACGGCACGATCTTCTTCTTGTCCTTCAGGATGGCGTCGACCATGTCGACCACCGCGGACCCCGGCGCATACCAAGCGCTCGTGCCCACCAGCTTCGTGATCTCGCCGCCGCCTCCGGCCGTCCGCTTCACGATGGCCTCGATCTTCTCGGGCGACAGCAGCTCCGTGATCGGGATGCCCGCCACCGTCGAGTAACGCGGCACCGGCACCATCGTGTCGCCGTGACCGCCGAGCACGAACGCGCAGATGTTGTCCACCGACACGTTCAGCTCCATCGCGATGAATGCGCGCATCCGGGCCGAGTCGAGAATGCCCGCCATGCCGATGACGCGCTCACGCGGGAACTTGCTCAGCTTCAGGACGGCCTGCGCCATGGCATCGAGCGGGTTCGCCACGGGCAGGATGATGCAGTTGGGCGAGTACTTCACGACCTGCTCGGTCACCTGCTGCATGATCTGGAAGTTCACGTTCAGCAGGTCGTCGCGGCTCATTCCCGGCTTGCGGGGCACGCCCGAGGCGATCACCACGATGTCCGAGTTGGCGCTGGCGGCGTAATCGCCAGTGCCGACGATGCGCGCGTCCGAATCCTCGATGGGGCACGCCTGCAGCAGGTCGAGCGCGATCCCAGCAGCCTTCTGGTCGGCGATGTCCACGACCACGACATCCGCCAATTCCCGCAGGGCGATGCCCCGCGCCACGGTGGCACCCACATTGCCAGCTCCGCCGACGACGGTGACTTTGCGATTCATGATGTCTCTCCCGGAATGAAAGCCGCCCGAATCAGATGAATGACAGGAATCACATGTTGGAGATGATGGTGTCCGCGAAGGCGGACGTCTTCAGTTCGGTCGCCCCTTCCATCTGCCGCGCCAGATCGTAGGTCACCTTCTTCTGCGCGATCGTGGCCTCGAGGCCATGCTCGATGAGATCGGCGGCCTCGTTCCACCCGAGGTAGCGGAACATCATGACCCCGGACAGGATGACCGACCCGGGGTTGATGACGTCCTTGCCGGCGTACTTCGGGGCCGTGCCGTGCGTCGCCTCGAAGAACGCCATGTCATCGCCGATGTTCGCGCCCGGCGCAATGCCCAGTCCGCCCACCTGCGCAGCACAGGCGTCGGACAGGTAATCACCGTTCAGGTTCGGCGTGGCGAACACGTCGTACTCGGCCGTTCGCGTCAGGATCTGCTGGAACATGCTGTCCGCGATCCGGTCGTTGATCAGGAGCTTGCCCTCCCGCGACGCGCCGGCCGTCACCTCGTCTTCGGTCACAATCCGCTCGCGGAATTCAGCCTTGGCCACCTCGTAGGCCCAGTCGCGGAACGCCCCTTCGGTGAACTTCATGATGTTGCCCTTGTGCACGATGGTCACCGACCGGCGGCCGTGATCGAGGGCGTACTGGACCGCCATCCGCACGAGCCGCTTGGTCCCGGTTTCGGACATCGGCTTGACGCCGATGCCCGAGTCCGGACGGATGCGCTTGCCGAGATCGCGCGCCAGGAACTCGATGAGCTTCTCGGCCTGCGGCGTCCCCTTCGCAAACTCGATGCCCGCGTACACGTCCTCGGTGTTCTCGCGGAAGATAATCACGTTCATCCGCTCGGGATGCGTCACCGGGGAGGGCGTCCCCTTGAAGTACCGCACGGGCCGAACGCAGGCATACAGGTCGAGCACCTGCCGCAGGGTAACGTTCAGGCTGCGGATCCCGCCGCCTACCGGCGTCGTGAGCGGGCCCTTGATGGCGATCTTGTAGGCCTTGACGGCTTCCAGCGTGTCCCCCGGCAGCCAGTCGCCCACGGAGTCCTTCGCCTTCTCGCCGGCCAGCACTTCGAGCCAAACGATGTGGCGCTTGCCACCGTACGCTTGCTTCACGGCGGCGTCGAAAACGCGCACGCTCGCCCGCCAGATGTCGGGTCCGGTGCCGTCGCCTTCGATGAACGGAATGATCGGGTCGTCGGGCACGACAAGCCGGCCATTCTTGCGTGTGATCGGTGTGCCTTCCGAGGGTGGTTTGAGAGTTGAGAATTGCGGCATGCGTCTCGACGTGACGTTGCGGCGTTTAGGTCACGTCCCTGATATGGGTTGACGAGAATTACACAGAAACTGTGGAAAAGTTTGTGGAAAAATCTGCCAACCGCTCGGCGTCCCCGCGTCAAATGGGATGTTCCAGCGGTTTGCACCATCATGGTGCGCCAGATGAGCGCCACACGCATCGCCACGCACGATGCAACCCAATATTATACTTGAACGCCCTGACCCCGGCGTGTCGAACGTGCCGCGTTCGCGCCACGCGGACGCCCGATGCTGTAAACACGAAGTGTGCCAGAGTCGCGCGACGCAGAATGTCGTGGGATCGTACGATCGTGGGGATCTTGCGAAGGATGAATCAGCGGAGGGCCAGGCGCAACGGTGGTCCGCCGCTCCGGTCGCTCAACTCGACGACGTCGGCTGACACCGCGGTGACACGATAGCGTCCGGCCACCTCGTCACCCGGCCTGACGAGCACGATCCCCCCAGCCACCGACAGCGCCGCCGTTCGCACGACGCCGTCCGGTCCGTTCTCGGCGGCGATGCCGACAAGCCGCAGCGTCGGCGCCATCTCGGAACCAGGCTCGGAGGTGGCAGGCTGGTTCGGAACGGTCGCCGCCTCGACGACGGCCGGCCGACGTGACGCGGGCTCCGTGCGCTCCGCGCGCGCCCCGAACCGGAACGGATTGCGCGGCGTGCGGCGCGGTGCGGGCGCCGTGTCGAGGCGTGCACGAAGCCGTGCGGTCTGCACCTGGAGATCGTCGGCCGCATCGGCCGCCGGATTCGCGGCAGTGGGAGGGGCGGACGCCGGCAACGGCTCGGTGGCGCGACGCGTGACGGCCGCCGAGACCAACCATGTGGTCAGGAGCACACTGCCGAGCACGAATGTCATCGTGCGCGTGGAAGTCATGATGGCCGTCTCGTGTCTGCCTCTCGTAGCGTAGCACGCCCGGCGCGCCGTTCGCAAAGCGCCGCGCCCACACGGCTGTGCAATCCCGCGCACTCGTGTTAAGATTTGTCGTGCCCCCCGCGTCGCCCTCCAGATCGCACGGGGCGATTCCGCCCGCGCCGATCATCGCTGTCATTCCCGCCCGATACGAGTCGACACGGTTTCCCGGCAAGCCGCTCGCCGAGATTGCCGGCCGTCCGATGATCGAACACGTATATCGACGTGCCGCGGCCGCACCCTCGGTCGGCGCCGTGGTCGTCGCGACTGACGATGAGCGCGTGCGCGCCGCGGTGGAAGCCTTCGGCGGCCTCGTGCGGATGACGGGGCGGCACCACCCGAGCGGAACGGACCGCGTGGCCGAGGTCGCCGAATCACTCGAGTGCGAGCTGGTCGTCAACGTGCAGGGCGACGAGCCGCTCATCGAGCCCGGCATGATCGAAGAGGCGCTCGAGCCCTTCGCCGCGGATCCCGATCTGGCGATGGCCACGCTCAGGCGGCGTTTCGACGACCCCGCCCTCGCAAGAAGCCCGCACGTCACGAAGGTGGTGGTCGACCGTGAGGGCTGCGCGCTCTATTTCTCGCGCGCGCCCATTCCGTTCTCCCGTGACGGCGCCGGGGCGGCGCTCGTCTACAAGCACATCGGGCTGTACGTCTATCGGCGCGCGTTCCTGCTCGCGTTCGCGCGCCTCGCTCCGACGCCGCTCGAGCGCGCCGAGGCGCTCGAGCCGCTTCGCGCACTGGAGCATGGCGTCCGCATCAAGGTGGTCGAAACGCGATTCGATTCGATTGGCGTCGACACCCCGGAGGATCTCGAACGGGTGCGGCGCCTGGCCGCCGCCCGGGTTTGAGGTGAGACACCACGACGATGTCCAGCACCGTTGATTCCGCCGCGCACTCGCGCCCGACGAAATACATCTTCGTCACGGGCGGCGTCGTCTCGTCCCTGGGCAAGGGACTGGCCGCCGCGTCGATTGGCTGTCTGCTCGAAGGACACGGCTACCGCGTCGCCCTGCAGAAGTTCGACCCGTATGTGAACGTGGACCCGGGCACGATGAGCCCCTACCAGCACGGCGAGGTCTACGTCACCGA
>CAYHRK010000277.1:0-4773 GCA_964358795.1 uncultured Vicinamibacterales bacterium | reverse complement strand
TGGTTCCGAAGATCCGTCCCATTTACACGGTTCCGCGTGTTCCTTGTGACTCTAGGAGTGAGGGAGATGGGCTGGCGTTGGCAGACAGATGCACGCACGAAGCGACGCTGCTGGGTCGTGGTGGACTTGGCACCTCTCTCGTTGGCCTCGGCGGCCGGGCTCCATCTCTTAGCTGCGCGCATGCCCGATCGCCGTTCTCCTGGCCCAGTCCCTCGACTGCTTGAGCTTGGGACTCGGCTTAGCCTGCCTGACGTGAAGTGGACCGAGGGAACGCCGCACCTCGTTCTCCGAATCAGCTCCTCCTGCCAGGCCTGCAATGCCAAAACCCGGGCCTCGTCACACTCAGGAAAGGAGCCCTACCCGTGACGGGATCCTGACGTACCAGACGCCCCTTCCAGCGATCGGCGGTGAGCGTGGACAAGTCTCAAGCCAACAGGCATTCGATCGAAAGGAGAACTTCCATGAATCGACTCCGTATCCTGTGCTGCGCTGCCCTCTTCGTGGTGGTCATAGCAAACCCTGCACTCGCCCAGTGCGGGGGCTTCGGTGCGAATCCGACCGACTGGGAGCCCGACGGACAGGCGCTTCAGGCCTGTTTTGACGCCAACTCGTACGTCTATCTGGATCCGGGTTACCCAGGATACATCGTCGATCACCAGGTGATGGTTAGGTCTCACATTCGCCTCATAACCTCCTCTGGCAGCAAAGCCAAGCTCCTCGCTCACCCGGCTCTTAACCGCCCGATTTTTCATTTCGAGCCGGACGCTTACGACTACGAGATGTCCGAACTGATTTTTGATGGCAACAAGTGGCAGCGAACCGACTTCAGTGGTTGCGACGTCGAGTACAAATGGCAAGGTTCCAACATCCTTGCCAAGGGAACCAACTTCAGGATCCACCACATCGACACCGTCAACGCCCAGTGCGGTACCGGTCTCGAGGTCGTGGGCAACGACTTCGCGGTGTACAGCGTCTACGCCGCGTACAACGGTTTCTCGAAAGACGAGGCGAACGGCCACTGGGCGGATGGCATCACCATCCTGCGTTGCACCCGAGGAACCGTGTCCGGGAACTGGAGTCATGAGAACACTGACGTTGGACTGATGGTGTTCGGCGGTAGCGGCTGCAGTGTCGAGTGGAATGACATCCGCAATTATGAGCGGTACAGTTTCGCCGGTCTGAGTCTGGGTGACCGCAATGCCAACAACGACTTTGCGGGAGGCTGGATCGCACACAACAACATCGAGTCCGGTTACAACATGCTATCGACGGGGATCCAAGTCGGCCCACACCCAGAGGCGTGGATCATGAACAACGCAGGGGAGATACGATACAACCACGTGTCGGGAGCCGTCGTCAATCTTGTCGTCGAGGGCATCAACGATGGCGTGGTCATGGACAACGACTTGCATGGCGCACAGGGCGACCGACACAATCTTTGCCCCGGGTTCTCGGCTAACTACACGGCCGCCCATTTCGGGATCGCCACGTTGGCCCCCGGATACATCTGTAAGGAGTTCCACAGTTGCTCAATCGGCTGTCAGTAGCCGCGCACGGAGCCTGGAGTCACTCGGGGGCTCCGGGGGTCGCTGACGCAACGGCGTTCATCTGATAGCGGGCGGCTAAGGGCTTGGCTGACGGTCGTGTTCTTGGTCGTTGTGATGGGACTCGTCCTGGCTTAACCGCCCACGCAAACCGGGGGCGCGACGGATTACATTCTTCTGGCAACTGCCCTTGCCGAGGGGCGTTTTCCGTCGCTCGTGCCTTCAAGTGGCGTACCGTTCCTCGACCTGGGCGGGCTCGACCGGTCGGGACGCCAGCAGATGTGGCACTTCTGGTTCTATTCCCTGTTGGCGTCCCCGTTTGTTGTTGTCGCCCGCTTGGTCGGGGTGTCGGCGCTGTGGGGCTTTCGCTTAGGCACCGTGACCCCCCTGGTCGTCAACGTTCTGGACCCCAGGGTTCGCAGCACCGGATTCTCAGTAAACAGCCGGCGGCGACAGAGGCGCTCACGGCATCCTGACGCCTCACTGGCCGCCAGAGCCGTACGCGACCGCCGTCCTTGGCACAGGGTACAGTAACCGAACGCCCGTCATCGGAGATTGCTCGCCGGGTATAGCGTCCGACCTCCGGTCATTTCCGCAGCTCATATAAAGATGACGGCGCGCCGTACCATTCGGCGCGGGCGATGCGCCGCACCTGCGGCGTCGTCTCGAGGCGATTGACGGTCGCGGCGCAGACCTCCGGTTCCCACAACCGGCAATGCACGGCGATATGCGTGACGCCCGTGCGGGCAAGATAGTCGAGCGACGGCGGATCCGGAAACCCGGACGTGCCTTCGAGCAGCGCCGCGTACGAGCGTGTATTGAAACCGCTGTAGCCGTTGACCATCGGCGTCCAGTGCCAGATGGAGAAATACAAGTAAGGCAGATTCTCGGCGAACCGATCCGGCTGCGCGTGGACCGGAAATTCGAACAACACCGCACCCGTCTCAGGAATCGATGCATAGATGCCCGGTGGGAATCGCCACATCGGCAGGTGGTCGTATCGCGGCCACGCGTCCACCATCAACGCGATCGTGAAAATCGCGACAGAGGCGATCCGCGCGCGCGTGCTGGGTACGCGCGCCAGCACGCGCCCGGCTCCTGCGCCCGCGAGCACGGCGATCGTCAACCCGACGAGAATTCCGAACCGCGCGGGCACGCGGACCGACTGAAACGGCCATGCGAGCTTGTACAAAACCGGGTACAACACGCCGTGCACGCCGAGCGAGCCGTCGAAGGCCACCATGCCCGACACAATGAAGGCCGTGCGGGTGGCGGTGAGCGGCGGCCACGCTCCGGCGGCCGCGAGCACCAGCGGCACAACACCCGGAAACAACGCGCGTTCCGCATGAACGACGCGCGGAAGAAACGCGCGATACGTCGGGTTACCGACGCCCGGACGAATGTAGTCCGACGGGACGGCGCTGAACTCGGCGACCGTGTCTGCCTGGCGGATGCCGCGTGCGGGGGCCGACGCGTTGTAGGCGCGGGCCAGAGGCCACACCAGGATCGCCGCGAGGCACACCCCTGCGGCCGCGTAAAGAACGCGACGGCTCGGTACTCTCCACGCGCCAGCCAGGACGGCGCCAAACACCGCGGCATACAGCGCGAGAAACAGGCCGTAATACATCGACGAGTACCACTGCGCGGCAAGTGCCAGCCCGAGCACGAGGGCGTAACGGCGCCGTCCTTCGCGCAGGATGCGATGCACTGCCAGCAGCACCACCGGCATCCACATCGTCATCTGCAGCTCGAGGTGGCTGAGATGGTTGATGCGGAACGGACAGAGCGTGAAGGCGACGGCGGTAATCCACGCGGAGGCGCGTCCGCATCCCAGGCCGCGCACAAGCACGTACGCGGAAAAGCCGGACAGGATAAATGCCGCGAGGAGAACCAGGTTGTAGGCGACGACCGGATGCACGCCTGCCCAGGCGAGCGGCGCCGCGGCAACGGCCGGAAGGACCATCGAATCCGAATACGTCAGCGTCGCCGGAAGCGGATAGAAGATGTTCGCGTCAAACAGGTGCCGGGGATCCTTCGCAAGTTGGTGCTGCACCCACGCCATTCGCCACATCGAAAAGAGCGGATCGCCGCGGTCGGGAACCGCGTATAGATCGCCAGCCTGCTGATGCAGAACCGTCAACGTCACCGCGGTGAGGCCCAGCCACACCCCGGCGAGTTCTCTTGTTCCAGTCAGCCGTGACACGTTGCGGCAATCTTACAGCAAATCGGGCCGGTCGAGCGCTCGCTCTTCGACCTGGCTCGGGCCGTAAGAGAGCCCTATTGACGGAGCCCCTGGATTGGGGCCACGGAGGCCAAGCGCCCCAGCCGATTGGGGCTAAGTAACCGAACGTAGCTGCCCAGTTCGTTCACGCACGCGCCACCTTTGTGGAGGGCCATCGTCAGGTCGCAGAGGGTCGTAGAGGAAGGGGTGGGCCGGCGACTTGAGGCGCGGGTTCGCCATCCGGAGCTTGATGGACCCGCCGGCGGCGCCCTGGGCGGTGGCCACCGCCTTGCCGCGCTCTGATGCGACGGCGCGCAGCGTGTACCCTTCTGCAGCGCCTGTGAGCGAAGCGGTCAGCGTGACGGTTCCGGCCTCGGCGTCGGGGACGATGGTGACCCGCTCAATAACCGTTACGCCTGCTTCCCGCGCGGCTATGGGCCCGCATCGCTCGGGTCCCAGACCGACACGGCCACGTGCTGGTCGGCGCCCGGCTCGAGCGCGCCGGTGATGTCGACGGCGAACGGATCGTACCCGCCGCTGTGACGGCCCACCTGCTGGCCGTTCACCCACACGGCGGTGTCCCAGCCCACGCCGTCAAAGCGCAGCCAGATGGGCTGGCCGGCCCAGGCGCCCGGCAGGCGAAACGCGCGCGTGTACCACAATCGGTTGTCGAGGCCGACGGTCCGGCCGACGCCCGACAGCGTCGACTCCACCGCAAACGGCACCAGGATGCGGCCATCCATCGCCGGTCCCGGATCGGGGGCCTCTTTTGCGCGAATTGCGTAGTCCCATCATCCGTTCAGGCTCAGCCAGTGCTTGCACGCCAGTTGCGGACGCGGGTACTCCGGATGGACTCGGTCGGGCGACACCTCGGCAGCCCAGCGTGTGGCCAGCCGACCCGGAACCGGAGCCCATCCAGATGGGCCGCCTTGTGCTTGCATTCCGGCAAACGCGGCAGCCAGAACAATGGCGAGACGGGCAATGGACTGGCGCATGCGAGTGGATCTC
>CAYHRK010000276.1:0-4816 GCA_964358795.1 uncultured Vicinamibacterales bacterium | reverse complement strand
CCTTCGCGACTGGTTCGACCGGTCGTGGTTCCTCGATGAGGCGGCGGACGCAGACGCCAAGGCGGTGAACGGCGTGAAGCCGCCACCGCCAGTTTGGCGACTCGGCTCGCGTCCCAACTTGAAACAGATGCACGCCGACGCCGTCACGCGCATTTCCGACGCGGCCGTCGAAGAGCGTCTCCTCAAGGAGATTGATGGCTACAAGCCGCTGACTGCAGCCGCCTCTCAGGCAGGCGCGCGCGCCCACAAGCTGCCGGAAAAACCGGCCATGGTGGATGACGATGGTCAGTTCAGGTACGTGGTGCTGGGACCAACCGCTGCCTCTGAATCCGGCAAGCCGAGTGCCGAAGCCAGACGATTCATCGAGGAGACAACCGCTCCAGATCGCCCGAGGACAGAGCGGAACGCCATCGTGCTCGCAGTGCCATCAAGAGACGGCGTCTTTGGAGCGCGCGCTGCAGTGCGCGAGTACCTCGGCTGGCTGGCGGTTGGCGACACGCTGAAGAAAGAGGGCCACGAGCTGGACCTCGTCCGCCAGCAGAACCTCGATGCTTACGCTTCCGCCTCTTCCAAGCGCATCGGCGACGCGATCCAGCAGGCGTACTGCATTGTTGTCACGGTCTCGGCCGACAACGAGGTGCAGGCATTCAAGACTCAGGTGTCTGACGCACCGCTCTTCGGCACCATCAAGTCCGACTCGCGGTCGCGCATCCAGGAAACCGCGATCAGTCCGGATGCCGTGTTGCCCGGCGGCCCGTACAAGCTGTGGCGCGACAACGAAGACTCGCGTCCCATGCGCGACCTGGTCGGCGCATTCGCGCGCTTTCCGCATCTGCCCAAGATGCTCAACCGCCAGGCCATCGTCGACACGATGGTTCGCGGCTGCGAGGAGGGTTACTTCGTTGCGCGCCTCCCGCGGCCGGACAGGTCTGTCCAGACATGGTGGCGACAGGCCCCGCCGGCCGACGTGCTGGACGACCCGCAGCTCGAGTTGGTCTTGCCGGATAAGGCGGAAATCACGAGCGTGTCCTCATCGCTTCTCCGGCCTGGCGATATCGACGATCTTTGGAAGACGCCGCAAATCACCGTGGGAGCGATGCGAGCATTCTTCGACGGCACGCACGCGATGACGGTGGCGCGCGGCGGGTACGACGAACCGATGCCGGTACCTCGCGTGCCCGCCCCAGTTGTCGACGAAGCCATTCAGGCCGCAGTCAAGGAGGGTGCCGTCTGGTTCACGTCAGGTCCCGCGAGTCTGCTCGGAGAGGAGGTACCCGCGGGCCTGATGAGCGCGGACGCCCTTCTACAGGCGCCGCCCGATCCGATCTCGCCGCTCGAGTTGTTGCCGGGCACGCTTGCGGATGCTTGGCGTGGTGGTAAGACTGACGCGCTCTCGATTGCCGTCGCGCTGTCCAAGAAGGCTGGAAGAGCGCTCCCGTGGATCACCGTGCGTGAAGCGCTCGACGCGGCGTTTCGTGCGCGGCTGCTCGATCGGGCCGCTGGTGGCGCCGATTGGCCGTGCGACTACTCGCGCGCGTCCGGTGTGTCGATCGCGATGCCACCGGCAGGCGCGGCACCTGCGCCCCAGGCGCCTCCAAGCAACACACGCGCAAGTGCAGAAGTTGCGCTAAAGGCAAATCAGCTTCAAGACTTCGTCGACGTCTTGCCCGACATCCTCAAGGCCACTGCTGGTTTGGAGATGAGTTTCCGCATGACAGTCGAAGTCAAAGGCAAGGAGCGACCACCAGACAGAATGGTCGCCAGCATCAATAAGCTGCTCGAAAGTGTCGACGAGAATCTGAGGGTTCAGTGACGAGAACTGGTTCCAGCCCGTCCATTGGGCTGATCCAGCGTCGGACTGACCTCTGCCGGTGACCTCTGCCGGCCGGTTGACACTCTACAGGATCGGTGGTACCGTCGGCCGTCCAGCTTCTGAGGTATGCTGTTCGAAGAGCGAACTCGGCGAGATCGACGCAGGTTGCCGTCGGATGGAAGCGGTGACGATTTCGATCCGAGGGAACACGCGTCTGAATCAGTCCCGCCTCTGCTTGTCTGGGACTCCCCAGCGTCCCGGCCGGGTTATGTCGTCGAACCGATCGGATACTGTTTCCAGCTTAGACCGTTTCCGAATCGGTCATCGGGCCGCGGCTTTGTGGCTCTCTCGCGACTGCCGTCCGATTCCGATTGCGCCAAGCAGGCAGGAGAACGCTGATGACAGTCTCGCCCACTCAGTCGCATAACGTCCTCGAGCTCGACAGTGACCTTGCGTCCCTTGCGTCACAGGCGGCGATTGAACTCGACAATGTGCTGCTAGAACGGGCTGGCGGTTTGTCTGCAGTTGGGCGCCTTGCGCAGATGATATACGCCACCGTGCCGGCCGAAGAGACATCCTGGCAGATCCACTACCTAGACATCGGCAACACCATCGCCGTGAATCGTGCCGTTGCGACTCTCACCGGCTCGTCTACTGGCACTCAGCTCCGCCAACTGCTGGAACGCGCGAGGGACATTGCCGCGCGCCTCTCTGCGCTCCCTGAGCACGAGGAGAGGCACGTCGAACTGAAGGACCTCAGGGCGTTCTGTCTAGAACTGTCTAGACAGGCTGCATCCTCGCGGCGAATTGCGAATGAAACTGCGTCGCATCCGTATCGCCGGTAGCCAGCGGGGAGGCCGCGTCAAGTGACGATTCTCGACAGTGCGAAACAGCGCGTGCGAGCGTTTCTTGACGAAGTCCGCCGCCTTGCCGACTTGGAGTTCCCGTACAACGATTCCAAAGATGCCTTAGCTGTATTGCAGGCCCTTTTCGAGCGTAAGCTTGGGAGGCTGGAGGCGCTGGACGAGACCAACGATCCGGCTGTGGTCAGCCAGGAGGCATCTCTAGCGCTCCGATCATTATTCGTCTACCTTCCCCTGCTCGGTTTTGTCCTTCGCTCGACGAATGTCCGAAACGCATTCGAGGTGTTCCGGCCGTTTCTCCGACTCGCAACGCAGGTCCTGGAGCCCGACCAGCCGTTGTCAGCGCGGACGACGCGTCTGCTCCTCTCTTCTGAATGGGAGTACTCGCCATTTACATACCAGTCAATTCCCGACCTGCCTGGCTTCGTCTTGATTGGCATTCCGGCGCCAGAGTCCGCCAATCCACTCCTCTTGCCCCTCGCCGGTCACGAACTCGGCCACACCGTGTGGGTCGCGAAGAAGGTGTGTGATCAGGTCAAGGTGGGAATGACAGAGGCGATCCTGACGGGGCTGACCGCGAAGTTCGATGAGTTCAACCAGTACACCCGACTATCGCTCTCGCGGCCAGAGGATCTGGTTGGTAATCTCTTCGCCTTAACTGAGGTGAAGGACATCCTTGAATGGGCTGTCCGCCAGGGCGAGGAGACGTTTTGTGACTTGCTGGGTCTCCGGTTGTTCGGCGAGGCGTACCTCTTTGCTTTTGCTTACCTTCTCGCCCCAGGTTCCGGCGACAGGATTCCGTGGTACCCGTCGCTCACGGAAAGGGTGGGATACCTCGTGCAGGCGGCTGCTGACTGGCACCTCACTCCTCCCCTCGATTACGAAAAGCTGTTTGGAACAGAAGTCCTTGCTGGATTTACAGCGTACGATAGTTTCAAAGCAAGCATAGCCGACCAAGCGTTGCGAGCGGTGTTTCCTGTACTCGTTGCCCAGTCGAAGTCGATTACTGAGGCCGCGGGCGTCAGAATACGTCTGCCCAGTGAAGTCACGAGAATAGGCGACCGTCTTGCGCTCGGCGTTCCCGCGGAGCACTGCGATTGCATCGCGGATATCGTCAACGCTGCGTGGGCGGTCACCCACGCTGGAGACCTCTGGTCCGATATTGCAACGATGGCAGGTCGAAAGGAGGAGGTTCTGAAGGAACTTGTCTTGAAGAACCTCGAGGTGTTCGAATTCGAACAACTAGTGAAGCGGCCATGATCCTGAAGACCGACAGAATCGCAGCGCTGTTGAGAGACACAGGGGCTCATGACCCGCTGGTGATCACGCCGACTCCTGAGCTGACCGAGCTTGAAGAATGTGGCGCCGGTGCGGTGGATTTCAGACTGGGAACTTGGTTCGTCACGCTGAAGCACGCACGGATGGAGGCTCTGCGGATTGGACGGCCGAATTCGCCCTCGTCATCGTTCAGGCAGCTCACCAAAATGCAGTATGTTCCCTTTGGTACCGACTACGTTCTGCACCCTCAGGCGTTCGTGTTAGGAGTGACGTTGGAGTGGCTCAGAGTCCCGGGGAACCTGGCAGCCTACGTCACCGGCAAGTCCGGGTTAGGACGGTGCGGTCTCATCATTGCGACCGCGACCGGAGTGCATCCGGGATTCAGAGGTTGCCTAACGCTGGAACTCACAAACGTGGGTGAAATCCCGATTTCGATCACTCCAGGGATGACTATCTGTCAGATTTTCTTTCACAGCGTTGATGCGGTGAATCCAACCGTCCCAGGCCGCAGCAAGTTCGTCGGCTGGAGGAGACCGGTCTTGGTCGAGCTGAAGTTGGATCGGATTGCATCGCAGCTCTCTCGACCGGACGCGTAGTGCGCCAGTTCGAAAGTATGGCGGAGAGACAGGGATTCGAGCCCCGATGGCGTGGTCCAGAGTCTTGTACAGGGGCCGGTCCACGGTGACGGCGTCGCCAATGCCCCCATCTTGCGGGTACGGCCGACGCTGCTCTTGATGGGCAGCGATCTCGCGCAGACCGACGTCGAGCGCATCACGGTCGCTGAACTGCCATGCCGGCGTCCTTCTTCCTATTCCAGCCCGCCTCGCTTCTTGTAGCGTTCCGTCAGCAGGTCCTCGCGAGA
>CAYHRK010000275.1:0-4838 GCA_964358795.1 uncultured Vicinamibacterales bacterium | reverse complement strand
TGTCGGTGCTGTCGCTGACGAGCGGGCCGGTGCTGGGCGCATTTCTGGTGGGCGTACTGACGCGCCGCATCGGTTCGCGCGCGATGCTCGGCGGCATGGCGCTCGGGATGAGCGTCCTGGTCTGGCTTTGGGCGACCAACGCCGTCGCGTGGACCTGGTACGCCTTCATCGGCGCCTCGGTTACCGGATTTGGCGCCGTGGTGCTCTCGCTGCTCGACCGGCGCGCGTCACCTGACGTCGCCATCACGGCGATGTGAAAGCCCCCTTCTTCGACGCGATAGAGACATGAAACCTGGCGCTCGCCAACAGGATGTTGCTAATTTAGGAAGGGACGTGGACGTCAGTGGGGCCGCCTGATGATGCGGACGTTACCCTTCGGGCGGTAATTGCAGACCCACACCTGGCCGAGCGTCGGGCAGACAGCCATGCCGCATCCGACTTCTTCGGTGGTGATCCACACGATCTGCGTGTAGTGGCCGCACTGCCGCTTCGGGGCGCACGTGTCGCGCACAGGGGAGTAGTCGGCGGCCTCCGCGCCCCACGCGTCCACGACCTGGGTGGGCGTGACCGGGTTCAGCTCGTTACGGCGTCCTTCGGCGCGCAGCGGCCCTGAGTGATACAGGTTCTCGCCCACATCCTCGGGCAGGATGCCGTGCTCGATGAAGCACCCGTGGGTGGCAAGATACGCGGCCCGCCTCTGGGCCCTGGCAGCCAAATCCAGCGCCCAACGGAGGGGCGGCACGCCAACGAGCCGGCGCCAGCCGTTGTGGGCGCGAAGGACCTCCTCGACCTGAGGACGGGTGAAACCGGTGTCACCTGGCCGTGTGCGCGCGTCGTTGAGCCCGAGGCCCACTGTTATTCCGCTGACGAGCAAGAGCAGGACCGCGATATGCGAGACCATGAAGACTCCGCGATCAATCGTGATACGACAGCATCCGCGTCCGGCATAGTACCCGTCGACGGCGTGTTCGAATCTACGGCAGCGCCGGGCTCACGGCATCGGCAGGAGGCGCTCGCGCACATGCCCGACGGTCCGCTCACCTGAGCGGCGGGGTGCTGGATGGCGGCCTCCGATGACGGGTGGCCTGCTCGTACGAGTACGCCAGCTTGATCAGTATAGGCTCCGACCAGGCGCGGCCGAACAACGTGATGCCCGCCGGCAGCCGCCCACCTCGCGTGTAGCCCATCGGCACCTGAATGGCTGGAAACCCCGTGGTCGGCGAAAAGAACTGGCTGTTGTCCCCGTGCGGCGTGTTGAGGTCGCCGATCAGTCGCGGCGGGTTGCTCCAGGTCGGATACACGAACGCATCCAGCTTCAGCGCATCCATCGTCGTGACCACAGCCACGCGCACGCGTTCGCGATACGCCATCTCGGTCTGGCATTCCGGTGACTCGGGGCCGTTTTCCGGTCCCTGCTCGCTTTGTTCGAGCCGGCGCTGAACCGTGGGGTGAAAGCGGCCACTCTTGATGATCTCGGCAAGGCTCTTCACCGGGACTCGGTCGCCGTGTGACGCAAGATAGTGATTGATGTCGTACTTGAAGCCCCTGCAGGGACCCACGTCGCGCGGCCGGCGGATCTGGTCGAGGCCCTCGACCCTGGCCGGATCGACGATGAACGCCCCGGCGCGCCGAAGATCGTCAACCGCGGTCATGAAGACCTGCACCACTTCGGCATCCGTCGTGTTGCGTTCGTACGCCTGGCGCAGCACGCCGATGCGCGCACCTTTCAAGCCATCGCGCACCAGCGCCGACGCATACGCCTGCGGCAGGTGTGCGCGCGCCGCCAACGTCACCGGATCGGCGGGATCCTCGCCCACGACCACCTGGAACACGGTGACCGCGTCTTCCACCGTGCGCGCCATCGGTCCCGCGATGTCGGCGAGCAGCGACAGCGGCATCACCCCTGCTCGACTCGTCAACCCCATCGTCGATCGGATCCCCACCAGCGCCAGGTGAGACGCGGGCCCGCGGATCGAGTTGCCGGTATCGCTGCCCAGACCCACCGTGCCAAAGCTGGACGCAATCGCCGCCGCCGTGCCGCCGCTGGATCCTGCCGTGACGCGATCGAGCGCGTAGGGGTTCTTCGTATAGCCCGGCAGAATCGAGCTGAGCGTTTCGTACGGCGTGAACGCCCACTCCGCCATGTTCGACTTGGCAATCACGATGGCGCCGGCGTCCTTCACGCGCTTCACTTGAAACGCATCCTTGTCCGACACGAAGCCCGCGAGCGCCAGCGATCCATTCGCGCTCTGCAGGCCGATCGTCTCGAAGTTGTCCTTCACGATCATCGGCACGCAGTGGAGCGGACCCACCGGACCGCTCTGCGCAAAGCGTCGGCCCAGCTCGTCGGCCTGCTTCACGGCGTCGGGGTTCGTGAGGATGATGGCGTTGATGGCCGGGCCGTTCTTGTCGTAGGTGTCGATGCGGCGCAGGTACTGCTCGACCAGTCCGCGACAGGTGATACGGCCGGCCCGCATCGCCGCGTGAATGCCGGCGATCGTAGCCTCCTGCACTTCGAACGGCGGCGGCGTCTGCGCGGAGGGCATCGCCACGAGCAGGAGCAAGACCGGCAGCAGCAATCGCATGCTGGGAGGGTAGTCCGTATCGGGATCCCGTTCAAGAGCAAGGCCAGAAGGCAGGGTACGGAAGCCGAGTAGAATACCCACGAACTTTCGGGAGGACGTCATGAGATCCAAGCTGCTGATCCTGCTCGGTGTCGCCGCGTTCGCCATGTTGACCGCAGTCACCCTCGCTCAGGCACCTGGGTCGCCAGACGCCGTCCTCAACGCCCTGACGTTCCGCAATCTTGGGCCCTTCCGTACGGCGGCGTGGGTCACCGAGATCGCCGTGCCCGACGCGCCCGCGCGCGATCATCTCTACACGATTTACGCCGCCACTCGTAGCGGCGGACTGTGGAAGACCACCAACAGCGGCATCACCTGGGCGGCCGTTTCCGACAGTGTCGGGGCTGCGGCGGTGGGTGCGGTCGCGATCGCGCCCTCCAACTCCAACATCATCTGGATGGGCACGGGCGACCAGGCGAACGCGCGCTCGTCGTACTCGGGCAAAGGCGTGTTCAAGTCGCTCGACGCCGGCAAGACATGGCAGTTGACGGGGCTCACCGACTCCCATCACATCGCCCGCATCGTGATCCACCCGCGCAACCCGGACGTGGTCTATGTGGCCGCCATCGGCCACCTGTTTTCCAGGAATGAGGAACGCGGGGTCTTCCGCACCATTGACGGCGGCAAGACCTGGAAGAAGGTGCTGTACGTCAACGATGGCGTTGGCGCGATCGACCTCGTCATCAACCGCAAGTCGCCTGCGACGGTCTATGCGGCGATGTACGACAAGGACCGCCGGCCCTGGCAGATCGTCGAGAGTGGTCCGGAGAGCGCGATCTATCGTACCGACAACAGCGGCGACCGTTGGCAGCGCCTCGGCGGGGGCTTGCCCACAGGCAAAATCGGCCGCATCGGCCTCGACCTCTACCAGCGCAATCCGCTCGTCCTGTACGCCCTCATCGAGAACCAGAACGCCAAGCCCGGCGCCCAGACCGGTACCGCAAACGCCATCAGTCCGCTGGCTGCCGGCATCATCGGTAACGAGCTGTACCGCACCGACGACGGCGGGAAGACATGGCGGAAGGTGACCGACGTCAACGTGGCGGGCGGCAAGGCGCCGTATTCCTTCAACCAGGTTCGGATCAACCCGCACAACGACCAGACCGTGATCGTCACCAGCGACTCGATGTACATCTCGCGCGATGGCGGCAAGACGTGGGACACGAACTTCTTCCGCGGCGTATTCGGCGACTTCCGCAGCATGTGGTGGGACGCAGAGGATGCGGACCGCATCATGCTCGGCAGCGACGGCGGCGTGAACATCTCGTACGACGGCGGCCGGACCGGCGACTACTTTCCGAACATGGGCATTGGCGAGGCTTACGCGATCGGCGTGGACATGGACGATCCCTACAACGTGTATGCCGGCTTCCAGGACCACGATTCGTGGAAAGGCCCGGTCAACAGTCCGACCGGACGCATCACCCTCGAGCAGTGGGTGACGGTCGGCCCCGGCGACGGCATGTATAACGTGGTCGATCCGACCGACAGCCGCTGGGTCTACAACACGCGGGAACTGAATCAGATGGGACGCATGGACCAGCGCACCGGTGTGCGCACCGACATCCGGCCGCGACGCGCCGCCGGTCAGCCGGCCTTGCGCTACAACTGGATTGCGCCGATCGCCCTTTCGCCGCACAACGCGCAGATTCTGTATGCGGGCGCACAGGTGCTCTTCCGGTCGCTGAACCGCGGCGACACCTGGGAGGAGATCAGCCCGGATCTGACCACCAACGACGCCGCGAAGATCGGACTGAACGTGCCCTACTGCACGATCACCTCGATTTCCGAGTCGCCGCTCAAGGCGGGCGTTCTCTGGGTCGGGACAGACGACGGCAAGGTGCAGCTGACGCAGAATCATGGCGGAGCGTGGACCGACGTCACCCCAGCGCTCGTGGCCGCCGGCGCGCCGGCCGACCGCTGGGTCAGCCGTGTGTTCGCGTCGCCGCGCGACGTGGACACCGCCTTGGTCTCGAAGAGCGGCTTCCGAAACGACGACTTCCGGCCGTTCCTCTATCGGACAACCGACGCTGGCAAGACGTGGACATCCATCAGCAGCAATCTCCCCAACGCACCTATCAACGTCGTCGTGCAGGATCGCAGGAATCGACATCTGCTCATCGCAGGCACCGACCTGGGTGTGTTTGTGTCGCTCGATGGAGGCGGCCGCTGGTGGCAGCTCAAGGCGAACCTGCCGACGGTGGCCGTCCACGA
>CAYHRK010000274.1:0-4838 GCA_964358795.1 uncultured Vicinamibacterales bacterium | reverse complement strand
CGACCACGACCTGCCGCAGAACGAAGGCCTGAAGGGCCGGATCATCATCCGCTAGCGCCCCTGCGCTATACTGCGCGCACCGCGAACGCTCCGCTTCTCCGCTCGCGGCCGGGCGGTTCCTGGAGGTCATCGATGCGTGTGTCACGCCGCGTTCTCGTCTCCCTCGTCTTCGCCGTCACCGCGGCTTCGGGCCTGGCGCTCCTGTCGCAGGGCCTGGACACCGTCAAGGCGCGCTACACGAAAACCGAGATCTACATCCCGATGCGCGATGGCGTGCGACTGTTCACGGCCGTCTACGCGCCGAAGGATCAATCGAAGACGTACCCGATCATGATCAACCGGACGCCGTATAGCGTCGCGCCGTACGGGTCCGACCAGTATCGCGGCGGCATCGGGCCGTCGCCGCTCTTCGCCGACGAGGGCTACATCTTCGTGTACCAGGACGTGCGCGGCCGCTGGATGTCGGAAGGCGTGTTCGAGCACGTGCGTCCGCACAAGCCGGTGAAGAGCGGCCCGAAGGACATCGACGAGAGCACCGACACGTACGACACGATCGAGTGGCTCATCAAGAACGTCGCTGGCCACAACGGCCGCGTCGGGATGTGGGGCATCTCCTACCCAGGTTTCTACGCCGCGGCCGGCATGATCGACGCCCACCCGGCGCTCAAGGCCTCGTCGCCGCAGGCGCCGGTCGCCGACTGGTTCTCGTCCGACGACTGGCACCACAATGGCGCCTTCCTGCTGGCCCACGCGTTCGGCTGGTTCGCCGGCGCCGGCTGGGCGTTCACGCAGCCCACCACCATGCGGCCCGGCACGCCGATCGACATCCCGACAAACGACGGGTATCAGTTCTACCTGCAGCTCGGACCCGTGCGAAACGCCAACGACCGTTACTTCAAGGGCCAGATCGCGTTCTGGAACGACATGATGACGCACGATCGGAAGGACGAGTTCTGGCAGACGCGCAACATCCGGCAGCACCTGAAGAACATCAAGCCAGCCGTCATGACCGTCGGCGGCTGGTTCGACGCCGAGAACCTGTTCGGCGCGCTCGAGGTCTACCGCAGCACCGAGGCCATGAGCCCGGGCACGTTCAACATGCTCGTCATGGGCCCCTGGGTGCACGGCGGATGGGCCGGCGGCCGCGGCGACACGCTGGGCGACGCGCGCTTCGACTCGGCCACGGCCGAGTACTACCGCGAGAAGATCGAACTGCCCTTCTTCAACTACTACCTGAAGGACAAAGGGCCGCTCGAGATGCCGGAAGCCTACGTGTTCGAGACCGGCAGGAACCAGTGGCACCAGTTCGACGCCTGGCCGCCGAAAGGCACGCAGGCGAAGGCGCTCTACCCGCACGCGGGCGGCAGGCTGTCGTTCGACCCGCCGGCGGCCGACGGCGACGGTGAGTTCGATGAGTACACCAGCGACCCGAAGAAGCCCGTGCCGATCGCGCCGGGCATCGCCCGCGGCATGGCCCAGCGCTACATGGTGGACGACCAGCGGCACGCGGCGCGGCGGCCCGACGTGCTCGTGTATCAGACCGATCCGCTCGAAGAAGACGTGACCATCGTCGGACCGATCGTGCCCAGCCTGCAGGTGACGACGACCGGGACCGATCAGGATTTCATCGTCAAGCTCGTCGACGTCTATCCCGACCGCTTCCCCGACGACAAGGGCGGGCTCGACAACACACTGGGCGCCTCTCAGCAGCTCGTGCGCGGCGAGATCCTGCGCGGCAAGTTCCGGAACGGCCTCGAGAAGCCCGGGCCCTTCGCGCCCGGCAGGCCGACGAAGGTCGAGTTCACCGTGTCGGACACCTTCCACACGTTCCGCCGCGGGCACCGCATCATGATTCAGATCCAGAGCACGTGGTTCCCGCTGTTCGACCTCAACCCGGGCAAGTTCATGAACATCTACGAGGCGACCGAGGCCGACTTCCAGAAGACGACGCAGCGCATCTACCGGTCGCGATCGCTCGCGTCGATGGTACGGGTTGGCGTGCTCACGCGATGAGCACGGTGGAGGCGGGGCTGCCCCGCCGGGCGAGCTTCCAGCCCCGCCAGGGCCGGCTGAAGCCGGCCCCCACCAGGCACTGGCCTCACAGCCCCAGGCGCCGCAGACGAATGGGCCTCGGCGCCGTCTTGAACGCAAGCGCCTCCAGAAATGACGACGGCCGGGCGCCTTCTCGGACGCCCGGCCGTTGGTGTGTACCGCGCGACGCCGGGTCAGGCCGTGGGCGGCACAGACCGAAGACCTGTACCACGGGTCCATCAGAAGGAGAACTTGAGCCCGAACTTCGCGATCCGCGGCGCGATGATGACCGTCGGCCGCAGGAAGCGCGGCAGGCTCAGCGACGAGCCGTCGGGCTGCCGGACCGTTCGGCGACCGACGATGCTGTCCTGGTCCTGCAGGTTGTTCGAGTTCATGATGTTGTACAGGTCGAAGAACAGGCCGACCCGCCTGCCGCCACCGAGCCGGAACTGCTTCTCGGCCCGAAGGTCGAAGATCGTGACGTTCGTCTCGCGGTAGGACCCTTGCGGTTCCACGACCATCGTGTAGGTGCCACCGTTCGTGTTCACGCTGATGCGCCGCGGCAGCGGGTCACCGGCCTGGTGCCGCACCATCGGCGTGACGATGACACCGTACGGCCCCTCCCAGGTACCGAACAGCTTGGCCGTCCAGATGGTCGAGTCGGCGACATTATTCAGCGCCTCGTTCGGGTTGTCGGGCGATCCGAACCACGTGGTGTGGCGCCACGTGTAGAGGAATGACGCGAGCAACGACCAGCGGTGTGACATCCGCTTGTTCACGGTTATGTCGATGTTCTTGTACCACTGGTCGTTGTCTTCGCGCGACTGGTACTCGGATCGGCTCGTCGTGACCGTCGAGAGGTTGTACGCCGTGAAGCTCGGCCCATCGTCCGATGTGCCCGCCAGCCCATCGGGTCCCGGGTCGGCTACCGTGAACGGCACGCTCCACAGGCTGTACGGCCGGCCGAGATCGATGAGGTCGAGCAGGTTGTTCTGCTTCTTGTAGACGAAGCCGACCCGGACGCCCATATCCGTGACGATCTGCCGCTCGACGAACGCGCTCACCTCGCTGGTCCACGGATCCTCGAGGTCGGGAGAGACGCTGTTGGTCACGCCACCCGCCACGCTCACAAACGGCCAGAGCTCGTTCATCGTAAACAGCTTGTCGCCGTTCAGGTCGTTCCAGCCGAACGTGGCCGACATGGCCTGGATCGGGTTGACGACCCCCGACACGCTCACACCCGGGTTCTCATAGAAGCGCCCGGCGTTGAACTTGAGGACCGTGCGGCCGTTGCCCCGGAGATCCCACGAGAGCCCGAAGCGCGGCGCCCACAGGTTGGCGTACTTGATAATGCTGTCCTTCGCCGGCACGATCCACGACCCGGCGAACGACGCTCTCGGCAGCGAGTACGGCCCGGCCGAGGTCTGGAGCGGCACGCCGCCGTAGAAGAAGTCGCGGAACGGCGCTTCCCGCACCTTCATCTCGGGCTCGAACGCGTTGTAGTAGTCCCAACGCAGCCCGGCGTTGATCGTCACCTTCTTGCCGATGTTGAACTGATCCTGCACGAACGCGCCGTGGTGCCACATCGCATCGATCGACCGCGTCGGCCTGTTCTGGAGCGTGACGCGGTAGGGGGTCGTGAAGTCGATGCCGCTCGTGCTGCGGAAGGTGAGCGACAGGCTGTCGCGGGAAGGCATCCGCTCGTCCGAGATCCGCTCCCACTCGGAGAGGAATCCGAACTTGAACGAGTGGTCGCCGCCGAGCCACGCGTCCCGGTACAGACTGCCGACCGTCTCCCCCTGGTAGCGCCGTCGATCGTAGCGAAAGCCCGGATAGCCCCCCGCCGTGTTGCCCGTAATCTGGTCCGTCCGGCGGTAACCGAGCTGCGACCCGCTCCCGACCTTCATGTCTGGCGTGTAGGGGTTGTTCGGCCAGTTGTACGCGAACGTGCCGACCCGCATGTCGAAGTACAACGTCGGGCTCGCGATCCAGTTGTACTCGACCTTGCCTACCCACGAGAAGCTGTCCTGGGAGTACACGGCGTCGAGCGACTGGCTCGCGCCGGCGTTCCGGTACGGCTGCAGCTTGTGGCCGACCTGGAGGAAGTGCGTGAGCTTGTTGTTCGGCGTGAGCTGATACGTCAGCTTGTAGGTGCCGTTGCGCAGCCGCGTCAGGAAGTCGGGCCCCGGATGGGTCGGATCGTCGAATGGCCACCCGGTTGTCGTCACCTGGATCTCCTGCCATCGCCACGACGTGAAGAACCAGAGTTTGTCCTGCTGGATCGGCCCGCCGAGGTTTCCGTTCGGGTCGAAGTACTTCACGATGCGCGTGCCCTTGCCGACACCCTGCTTGACGAGCTCGGCGTCGCCGGTGACATTGTCACCCTGCAGGCTTTCGCTCTCGTAGTCGACGTAGACGTCGCCGTGGAACTCGTTGCCCCCGGACTTGAGCACCGTGTTCACGAACACGCCCGGCGTGGGCATCGACGCGTCGGCCGCGCTCGAGATGCCGAACGACACCTCCTCGAACGCGCCGTAGTCGAAGTAGAACCCAGCGGCGGCCGTACCCTCGGTCGTGTTCGTGCCGTCGACCTGCACGCGGTTCTGCCCGCCGGCACCGTACGCGGTGTAGCCGGTCTGCGTGCCTGCGGTCGAGCCGCCCACGTCGAAGCGGCCCACCGTCATGCCCGGCGCCTCGGCGATGAGCGACCAGATGTCGCGCGCGTTCGGGATGTTCTTCATCATCTCCGCGTTGAAGCTGTTCTTCACGGCCGTGTTCTGCACGTCCACGACCGGCGACTCGCCCGT
>CAYHRK010000273.1:0-4842 GCA_964358795.1 uncultured Vicinamibacterales bacterium | reverse complement strand
CGAGCGACGCGACCCAGGTCCAGACAACCGGGCTGGCACGGCGGACGATGGCGCCCTGCTCACGGTGTACAACGTGACCAACCCAGGAAACAAGTTCCTCTTCTACACGAATCCGAAGGACGCGTTCAATCGTTACCACGCGGTGCAGGTCGTCGCACGGAAGCGCTACTCGCGGAACTGGCAGATGCAGGCCTCCTACACCTGGTCGCAGAACGAGGGCACGGTGGGCAACCGCTGGCACGTCAATGCGGCGAGATTCGATCTCGGATCTCCCGGGAGGTTCGTCAACCCGAATAGCTTCATCAATGCCTTCGGGCGTGCCACGTTCGACCCGACGCACGAGGTGAAGCTGCTGGGGACGTACCGGTTGCCCTTCTGGGGCGGCTGGAACGTCAGCACGGTCTATCGGTACACCACCGGCCAGGCATGGGGACGGCGGGCGCTCATCAGGAACTTGCGACAGGGTGGCGAGTGGGTGCGGATCGAACCGCAGGGCACGCGGCGCCTCCCGGCGATCAACCGCGTGGATCTGCGGGTCGAGAAGACATTTAGGGCCGCGGGTCCCCGGCAAACGATCGGGCTTTTCTTCGACGCGTTCAATTTGAGCAACCAGGGCGTGCCCAATTCCGACCTCACGTGGGCGATTAACGACTACTCCGGTGACTTCTTCGGTCAGCCGAACGCCTGGGTGGACCCGCGACTGCTCCGGATGGGAGTCCGCTTCTCGTTCTGACAGACGCGACCAGATCAAGGAGGGTCGTTGTCCGAAAACGGCCTCGTACAGGACACGCTGCTTCGAACGCTCGATGGCTTCGAGTCGCGGGGCGAGGGCGCACGTCCTCTGGTCGATGTCGGGATCGCGATCTGCGACGGACAACCCATCGACTGGCCGGGCCTCGAATCGGCCTTCCCCACGGATTCCGAGCGCGCCGTCCTCAACAATCTGCGGGTCATCGCCGACATCGTCGCGTTGCACCAGCGCATGACGCCCGTTGCCGAGGCGTCCACGTCGATCGCCGACGAGTTGCGCGAAACGCCTCCGCCAACCCCCGACGTCAACGATCGCCACGCGCCACCCGCGGACCACCGCGCGAGCCTCGCGTCGTGGGGTCATCTCCGCCTGATCGAACAAGTGGGACAAGGCGCCTTCGGCGAGGTGTACCGCGCGTGGGACACCCGACTGGACCGTGACGTGGCGCTGAAGCTGCTGCGGCGTCGGGAATCGCAGCGGCGCCAGGGCTCCTCGGTGATCGAAGAAGGCCGATTGTTGGCGCGCGTGCGCCATCCCAACGTCATCACCGTGTACGGCGCGGAGCGGATCGGGGATCACGTCGGCGTCTGGATGGAATTCATCCACGGTCGCACGCTGGAGCAACTCCTGCGAGAGCAGGGCCCGTTCGATGCCCCCGAGGCCATGCGCGTCGGAGTTGACCTGTGTCGCGCGCTCGGCGCGGCGCACCGCGCGGGGTTGCTCCACCGCGACATCAAAGCCCAAAACGTCATGCGCGACGGGGACGGCCGGATCATGCTGATGGATTTCGGCGCCGGCCGCGACGAGCAGGTACTCGGGACGGCGAGCGATCTGGCGGGGACGCCGTTGTATCTGGCGCCGGAGCTTTTCGGCGGCGGCGCGGCGTCACCGCAGAGCGATCTCTACAGTGTCGGCGTACTGCTGTATCGGCTGCTGACGACGTCCTATCCGGTGACCGGGCGGACGTGGCCGGAGGTCCGCGAGGCACACGCGCAGGGCGCGCGCGCGTCGCTCGGCGAGGCCCGGCCCGATCTGCCCGCCAAGCTGGTGAACATTGTCGACCGCGCGCTTGCACGCGAGCCCACCGAGCGATTCGACAGTGCGAGTGCCATGGAAGGTGCGCTGACGGCGCTCGTCGAGCCTTCTTGGAGGCCACGCCGACTCTGGATGGCCGGGGTTGCTGCTGCGCTCATTGCTGTCGTCGCGATCGCCACGGCCGCTGTGCTCCGCAATCGAGCGTCGCCCTTGTCACGAGCGGGTGGACCGCCAACGTTCCACCGCGTGGAGGGGTTTTCCGAGGACATTTTCATCACTGGGATTCCGTCGTTCGACGGACGGTACGTGCCGTTTTCGGAGTCCACCGCCGGGGACCTGGCCGTGCTGGAGCTGGCGACCGGCACGCGACGTCGGCTCACGAACAACGTGAGCTGGGACAAGTCTGGCGATTACGCGATGTATTCCATCGTCTCGGCCGATGGCACGCAGGTGGCGTATTCGTGGGCACACAAGGACGGCTCGTACGACGTGCGCATCATCGGGATCGATGGCGGGGCGCCTCGCGTGCTGTTCAGCGATCCACAGGCTGCCGACCTGCAAGTCGCCGACTGGTCCCGTGACGGCAAGTACCTGCTGGTAGGCTACACAAGAAAGGACAAGTCGGGGCAGATCGGTCTCGTGTCGGTGGCGGACGGTTCGTTCAGGCTGTTGAAGTCGGGTGATTTCGTCGCCTGGGGTTTCAGCCTCTCTCCCGACGGCCGCTTCGTCGTGTACGACCGCCCATCGGGCGGCGCCACCAACCCACACGATATTTATCTGCTGGCGACCGACGGCAGCCGTGACGAGCCGCTCGTCCAGGACCCCGCGAATGATTCGTATCCGCTGTGGACTCCCGACGGACGCGGCGTCATCTTTGCGAGCGACCGCAGCGGCAGACTCGGCGCCTGGCTGGTCCGCCTCCACGAGGGTAAGCCGGACGGTCCGCCGGAAGTCGTCAACAAGGATATGGGCCCGATGATGCCCATGGGGATCACCGCGCAAAGCGCGTACTACTACATGCTTCGGACGGGGATGGTCGACGTGTATCAAGCCCAGCTCGATCCCGTCTCAGGGAAGGCACGTCAGGCTCCGACACCAGCCACGCGATCGTTTGCCGGCTCGAACATCTCACCCGATTGGTCGCCCGATGGCCGGCATCTCGTTTATGTGTCGCAGCGCGGCACGCAGTACGCCGGACCCGGATCGCGGGTGCTCGTGATTCGCGATATGCAATCTGGACAAGAACGCCAGGTGGCACCGAAGTTCGACTTCTACATCAACCCGCGCTGGTCGCCCGATGGGGGATCGATCTTGTTGTGGGCGATCGGCGGAGACCTCGGCGGGGAACCGCAGATACACCGGGTCGATCTCGAGACCGGCGCGACAGAATTGGTGCGCGTGGGAGCCGTCTCCGATTTCGCCTGGCACACCGATGGTCGCTCGATCTTCTATCTCGAGGCTGGTGCGATTCGGCAGCGTGATCTGCGCGGCGGCCGCGAACGAGTCATCTTCCGGCCAGATCCGTCAGGCGGCGCGCGCGCCGTTGCCGTGTCCCCTGACGGGCTCTCGCTCGCCGTCACAGGCGGGGACCAGTCCGGGCGATCGTGGATTCGTGTGGTACCGACGGACGGCGGCACACCTCGCGATCTCGTTCAGGCGACCAGACCGGAGGGGTTGGACGTCTCGAGATGGACGCCGGACGGTCGCCATCTCATGTTCGTGAAACGGCACGACGGCCCAACCCCTGGCGGTCAAGAAGAGGCCCGTGATCTCTGGCGCATTCCGGTGGAGGGCGGCCGCGCCGAGCCGGTAGGCATCAAGATGACCGGCCTCCGGGAGCTGCGCGTGCATCCTGACGGAACGCGCGTGGCCTTCACGGCGGGCTGGCCGATTCAGGAACTGTGGGTCGGCGAGAATTTCCTTTCGAAACCGGGAAAGTGAAGCGAGGTAGCTACTGGAAACGCTGATCGGAGGCCCGGCTCAAAACAGGTATGTGATCCCTATGCGCAGCTCACGCGGCGCCTGGAAGCCCCAGTCCATCAGGAACCGGGGATCTCGCGGCCGGTTCTGCGCCGCGATCAGCGCCTGCACGTCGAACCCCTTGAAAAAGTCCGCTTCGGAAATGGCGATCGGTCCTCCCCGCGTCTCAAACTGGAATTTGTCTGTCGTGGTGTTTTGGTCGAACAGGTTCAGAACGTTCAGATCGATCCGCAGCCGGCCATTCCGAGATATCTTGAACTCGTGCTGGATATAGAAGTCGGTCTGTGAAAACACCGGCGTTCGGCCGGCGCTCCCACGGCCGTGGTAGTAGATTCCTGTCGCCGGCGCTCGCATGTCCACTCGATGAGAGATCGGCGTGCCGCTTGCGATCAGTTGGTTCGCCGAAATCGTGGTCCCCCACGGGAGCGTGTAGATTGGTTGCGCTTTGAACTGGTGGGGCCGGTCCGTTTGCAAGTGCCCATAGACCGGCTTTCCATTCTGGTCGAAGCTCATGATGACCAGATCGAAAAACCGGTTCACGTTCGGGGTCGTCCGGCCTTGTTCGTCCGAGCTGGCCAGTCCCGAATAGTTGCCCCACAACCGACTCCAGAGATAGCTCGTGTTGATCGCGAAGTTTCCGGAAAGCCGTCGCCGCAGTCGGATCTCCACGCCGTCGTAGTCTCGCTTCGCCTTGGGCTGTCGCGGGTCTGGGAGCGCCTGTCCGAGCGCGTTGGCCACGTCGATCCCGGCACTGGTGCGCGCGACCGGGCCGAACCCGACGTTGGCGACCGCGTAGACTTCTCCGACACCGGGCATCAGCGTGCCCTGGTCTTCGATGGCCCGAAGCACCCGCTTGTGCACGTATCTCACGCCCAACGAGGTCACCGTATCCAACTCGCGATCGAGCCCAACCGTGAATTCCATCGCCTTCATAGGCTTGAGATTTGGATCAACGACGCCGTCCTCCGGATGGGCCGGGTCGTTGTTGACGTGTCGGAAATCAACGTCCTCGATAAAGCGCCCAGGCAGAGTGGTCGGAGGGTTGATGTTCATCCAGTCTGGTGTGTCCAGCGTGT
>CAYHRK010000272.1:0-4843 GCA_964358795.1 uncultured Vicinamibacterales bacterium | reverse complement strand
TCTGGATTCCCGCCTTCTTGGGAATGACGACGGGAGAACCGTCGCAGGTGGCACATCGGTCGACCAGCGGCGTCACTCCGCGCAGGCGAGATGCTGGACGCTGTACGTGAGCGGCAGCAACCCTTCGTCGATGCCGAGCGGTCGGCCAAGCGCCTCGCCGCGCTGACGCGCCAGACGATACAGGAAGAAACGCAACGGCCCCATGAAGGTGTAGCCCGATGTCAGGTGCAGCAGCCGGTCACCCCATTGGTCGTTTATCGGCTCGGTCAGCGTGGCCTTGCGCTCCGCATACCATTCTGGTGTCACCTCGCCGCGCGCGTACTTCTTCTCGAGCACCACGAGCAATCGGGCGCGGTTGACGATTTCGGGGTGATGATTCACGCCGAAGATCCGTGGCATCACGCCCGCTCCGTCTCTGGCCATCTCCATCATCGTCAGGCCGTCGCCCTCCGGCCCGCCGACGCCCAGCGTCTCGAACCCGATCGCGGTCACACCGGGTGGCAGCGTGGTCGATCGCGGCACGAGATCGTACAGGCGATTGTCGAGCACCCGCAGACGCCGGTGATCGGGCAACGCGTCGGCCAGGTGCGAGAACCATGGATGCAGAACGGCCGCATCCGACAGTACGTTCTCCACGATGCCCGCGCTCTTGCCGCCCTTGTCGGGACCGCGCAGCACCGCATCGGCCACGCCGCTCCAGCGGCACATCGCGCCGAATGTGTGGCAGACGCCCAGCAGCGCTGCGTCGCTGCACGCGTGGATGGCGTCGAACAGGCTGAAGAGCCGGGGCTCCCAGGATGGATCCTCGTCGATGCCTTGCGACCCTGGCGACACGCCGTCGTTCTGGCGGGGATCCAGAGACCCGGGCCCGCCCGTGCCGACATACAGAAGGAATCGACCGCCAACGGGCGGATCGGGAAGCACCACGCCCCGCCGGACATCGAACGACAAGGCACGCACGCCGAGGCCGCTGGTCGCGAGCGGCGCGCTGATATCGCAGACGGCGCTCTGGATGGCGTGCAGGATCGCGTCGTGTCCAAGGTTGGGCCAGCCGTGGTGCATGTCGAGCACGGCCACATCGATCAGGTGCGGCTCTGGGGGTGGCACCTGATCGGCGCGCTCAATCCGGATGACGTCGAACACCGGAGGTGAGGCCGGGCAGTTGGTCAGGCACACCTCGGGACCGAGTCGCTGGCGATGCAGGCAGTCGAACGGCATCTTAGTTTAGTGCGCGGTGACTCGGAACGACGGCACCTGGCCGCCGCCCGACGTGACATTGGCCAGCCCGGTGGCGCTCAGGCGAGTCAGAAAACCAGCCACCTTGCCCCGGAACAGGTACGGCGCCATGTCTACCAGCATATCCGTGAACGTGGCGTCGGCGCCTCCAGAGAATACGGGGAACACCTCGCGGCGCACCGCGATTCTCTCCTGCACAATCCACGTGCCCGCCGGTTCGGCCAGCGCCCGCTGGAGCGTGTCGTCCCAAACCGATTCGGTCGTGTCCCACCCGAGCGTCACGCCGGCGCCGCCGTAGTCGTCGTTCGGCTTCATGACGAGGCCACTGCGGTTCTGGCGGAGATACGGGACGAGGTCGACAGTCACTCCGGCCTTCGTCGTGCGCCCTTCGCGGATCGTCCGCGTCCATGGCACGTGCCGGGCAATCACGCCGCGCTCGTCTGCGCTGAACAGGTGGGCGAAGCGATCATCGGTCAGCACCGCGAAAAACGCTTTCTTGTGCGGGATCTTGCACCGGAAAGTGTTGGCCATGCAGACGGCTCTGCCCTCGTAGGCGCGCACCAGCGCCTGGCATTCAGCCGGCCGATTCAGGATGTCGTTGATGAGCACGCGACGGTACAGCAGATCGACTTTCCTCCCGCCAGCCCGCAGCTTGTGGCCATCGAACTCCAGATCCTGCGGCGCACACACCAGCGTCGGCACGCCGAGCGCGATGAATCGCTCCTGCAGGATCTCGAATTCCGTCCACGTCGGGACCTCGCGCCAGTCCACGATGGCGACCACCGGAGGCTTCGCCGTGCCGCCCCACTCCCAGTAGCTGGCCAGCAGGGCGTCGAGCATCTTCGACGTCATCGAATACGCCTGCACGTCGAACCGCTCGCGGAAGCGGGCCATCACCGGCAGGCTCTCGAACACGTCCGCCAGCCGTTCCGAGTACCCAAAGCCGGCAGGCGACTCGGCGTTGTACTCCGTGGCCTGCAGCAAATCGGGCAGCAGGAACGCGTCGAGCCGCGACGCGGTGCTGGCGCGCGTGTAGCCGGGTTCGATGGCCACCAGACGCTTCTCGTCTGGCCGCAGGCCCAGTTCGTCGAGCAGCGACGGCGTGGCCAGCGCCGCCGCGACCACCCGCTCGCCAAGCACGGCCACGGTTTCGGCGAAGGCCCGGATACGCGCCTCATCCGATTCGGTCAGGAACAGCGGCCGCAGAAACGGACACTGCACGCGGTCCCCGAACGTCAGTCGCGCGGCGCGCATCGTTGCCGACAAATGCTCGAAGTAGGCGGCCTTCAGCTCACCGTCAGGCCGCAGCAGCGCGTGCCACGTGTCGATCGGTGAGTTCGCGGTGGCGCTGTTAGCGTCCAATCCCCAGCCCCAGCGAATGTCCCATCATTGCTGGCCACTGCGGCCATGTGTTGGACGGCTCGTAGTTGAGCGCTCGGTCGATCACCAGCTTCGCCATCTTCTCGACGACGATGTCGAAGTAGAACGGGGTGATGCGGTCGCGTTCGAAGTCGGGAGCTGGGTTCAGGAAATCGATCGCGTAGGGCACGCCGTCCTTGATGGCGAACTCGATCGTGTTCATCTCGTAGCCAAGCGCCTGATTGATCGTCCTGGCATCCCGCACCACGCGCTCGCCCAGTTCCGGCGACAGGTAGTCGTGGATCACCAGGTAGCGGCGCTCCTTCGGGTCGTAGGCCACCGGCATGATGTCGGACTTGCCGAACGTGAAACAGCGCACGTAGTGGTCGAAGTCGATGAACTCCTGAAGCGTCATGCAGTACGGCGACGTGCCGTCGTAGGCCGCCCACAGCTCCTCTTTGTTGTGAATCTTGTACACGTGCTTCCAGCCGCCACCCGAAAACGGCTTCAGGATGGCCGGCAGACCGATGAACTCGAGCATCGCGTCCCAGTCGATCGGGTAGTCGAGGTTTCGCAACGACTCCGCGTTGATGTCGACGTCGGCCGGATAGCCCTTCTGCGGCAACAGCACCGTCTTCGGCACGGTGACGCCGAGCTTCTCGACCACCGTGTAGTTGAAAAACTTGTCGTCGGCCGTCCACCAGAACGGGTTGTTGATCACATAGGTGCCGTGCAACATCGCGTGCTTCAGGTAGCCTCGGTAGTACTCCACTTCGTGCGAGATGCGGTCCACGATCACCTTGTAGCGGGCCGACTCGCCCATGTAGGTGCCGCCCAGCTTCACGTGCTCGCCGACGATGTCGTGGGGTCGGCCCAGCTCGTTCACGGTCTGGATGAAGGCCGGTGGAAACGAGAACTCGCGGCCACACATCAGTCCAATGCGCATCATGTCCTCACCTCACTCGCTTTTCGTCTCGCGTACCAGATGCGCCACGACGGCCTTCAGGTCGTTGGTGTCGCGGTACACCTGCAACTGCCGGTCGGCGCTCGTGCCGTCGCGCAAGATGTCGAGGATGCCGGTCACCTGCCTCCGGCTTCCCAGCTCATCCACCACGTCGTCGACAAAGCCGAGCAGTTCGACGGTCAGCTCCCGCATGGGCACTTCGGTCTTCTTGCCCCAGTCGATCAGGCTGCCATCAAGGCCATAGCGCGCCGCCCGCCACTTGTTCTCCTGGATGAGCATCGGCCGGTACAGCCGGAACCCCAAGTTCTTGATGTGGAGCCGGTACAGCTTGAAGACAATGGCCTGGATAAGCGCGGCCAGCGCCACCGTGTCGATGGCGCGCGTCGGCACATCACACACGCGGAACTCGAGCGTGCCGAAGGTCGGATGTGGCCGCACGTCCCACCAGATCTTCTTGGCATTCTCGATGCACCGCAGGTCCACCAGCGTCTGCACGTAGGCCTCGAATTCGCTCCAGGTCTCGAAATGCTCCGGCAGGCCGGTACGCGGAAACCGCCGGAAAATGGACGTGCGAACCGACTTCAACCCGGTGTCCCGGCCCATCCAGAAGGGCGAACTCGTGGAGAGCGCGAGCAGGTGCGGCAGGAAGTACCGCGCCATGTTCATCACGTCGATCGTCGTCTGCTTGTCGGGCATCGCCACGTGCACGTGCAAGCCGAAAATCAGCAGCGATCGCGCCAGCATCTGCAACTCTTCGACGATGGTCTCGTAGCGCTCGCCTGGGGAGATCACCTGGTCTTTCCAGTGCGAGAAGGGGTGCGTGCCAGCCGCTGCGATGGCCAGGCCTCTGCCCTCGGCAGCCGACGTCAGCTCGTGGCGGATGTGGTGGATCTCGTCTTCCAGCTCGTTCAGGTTCCGGCAGATCTTCGTCCCCACTTCGACAATCGACTGGTGCAGCTCCCGCTTGATCTGGTCGCCGAGCCGCGTGGCGCCAGGGGCGAGCAACTCGCTCACGTGCGAGCGCAATTCCCACGTGTGGGGATCGACGATCTGGAATTCTTCCTCGACGCCGACGGTGAAACGATGCGGCATAGCCACACTCCTCACGGCCCGGAACCAGACTTGCTAATCATAGCCGACCGGGTAAGACATGACCCACACACGCATCAGCCGTGACCCACTGTCGACGCACCCAGTGACGGGCGGACAGCCGGATTGGCGCTCCAGGTTAGTGTCCCGAATCAGAAGTTCGCCGACATATTCCGGGCGGGGCATCCCGCTTCC
>CAYHRK010000271.1:0-4876 GCA_964358795.1 uncultured Vicinamibacterales bacterium | reverse complement strand
CGGTGCCATGCCAGCGTCCCCTTGTGGGCCGGCGATCGGACGGTTGGCGTGATGAACCTGATCGGCTCGCAAGAGGGTCTGTTTCGCGACGAGGAGTTACAGATCCTCAACGGCGTAGGGAACCAGATCGCGCTGGCGCTGGCGCGCGCGCAACTGCACGCGCAACTCGAGCGACGAGTTGAAGAAAGAACCGCGGCGCTCCAGCGGAGCGAGGAGCGCTACCGGGCGCTGGCCGAATCCGCCGAGGACGTCATCTTTGTCGTGGATCGCGAGGCCCGCTTCGAGTACATCAACACCGCTGGAGCCGCGCACTTCGGTCTTTCCCCCGATCGGATCGTGGGAGATCGGCTGAGCGATTTGTTCCCGGCCGACATAGCGGACCCACTCCTGGCGAACATAAACCGTGCATACGCCACAGCCAAGTCTGTGCGCACAGAAGATCGCGTTCTCCTCCAGAATCGCGAACGGTGGTTTGACATGCGCCTGGTGCCGATCGAGGAGCCGCACGAAACGATTCGGACCATTGTCGGCATCGGTCGCGACATCACCGAACAGAAAAAGCTCGCGCAGCAATTGCTGCAAGCGCAGAAGATGGAGGCCGTTGGACAGCTCGCGGGCGGGATCGCCCACGATTTCAACAACCTGCTGACGGCCATCCTCGGATACAGCGACCTGCTGCTGCTGACCCTTTCGCAGGACGATGGGCGTCGGAACCACCTGGACGAAATACAGAAGGCCGGCCAGAGCGCGGCTGGGCTGACGCGGCAACTCCTCGCCTTCAGCCGCAAACAGATCCTGGAACCCGTGGTCCTGGACCCGAACGCTATCGTGGCCAACTTGGACGGGATGGTGCGCCGCCTGATCGGAGAGCACATCACAGTCGTGACGCGTCTCGATCCTGCGCTGGGTCGCGTCAAGGCCGATGCTGGGCAGATCGAGCAGATCTTCCTGAACCTGGCGGTGAACGCCAGGGACGCGATGCCGGAAGGCGGCACGCTCACCATCGAGACCGCCAACGTAGAACTGGACGAGCACTATGCCCAACTCCACCCGGGTACGACCCCCGGCCAGTACGTCATGCTTGGAGTGAGTGACACGGGGCACGGGATGGACGAGCAGACCCAATCGCATCTTTTCGAACCATTCTTCACGACCAAGGAGAATGGCAAGGGCACGGGGCTGGGGCTGGCGACCGTCTATGGAATCGTCAAGCAGAGCAACGGCAACATCTGGGTCTACAGCGAGCTGGGGCACGGCTCGACGTTCAAGATCTATCTCCCGCGCGTCGAAGGCGTCGCCGAACCTCTGGCGGCCGCAAGGTCGTCCGTTCAGCCACCCACCGGCACGGAAACGGTCCTGCTCGTCGAGGACCACGACGGGCTGCGCGCACTGGCTCGAAAAATCCTCGAGCGATACGGGTACACCGTCCTCGAAGCGCCGAATGGCGACGAGGCGCTCCGGATCTGCCAACGCCATCAAGGCGCTATCGATCTGCTGTTGACTGACGTGGTGATGCCGGGCATGAGCGGACGCGCGCTGGCCGATCGTCTGTCGCCTCTACGCCCCGCGATGAGGAGGCTCTACACATCCGGATACACGGACAACGCCATCGTCCACCATGGCGTGCTGGCTGTCGGGACCGCCTTTCTGCAGAAGCCGTACACGCCGGCGGTACTAGCCCGCAAGGTGCGCGACGTACTTGATGCCTGAAGCGATCTGGCAGGCGCGCACCTGATGAAATCGGCGCCCGGGGGGAATGGCCATGAAATCTCCGAAAGGATCTGAAAGTAGCCAGATCAGAGTCTTGGTCGTGGAGGACAGCCCGACGCAAGCGGAACGGCTCAAGCGCCTGCTTGAAGAGCACGGATACGAGGTCACGGTGGCATCAAACGGCAGGGCAGCGCTCGAAGTTCTGCCCATCTGCCGCCCCGCTCTCGTCTTCACCGACGTCGTGATGCCGGAGATGGATGGATACACGCTGAGCAAAGAAATCAAGTCTAACGAACACTTCCGAGACATCCCCGTGATCCTTCTGACCTCCCTGTCGAAACCCGAGGACATCATTCGGGGGTTGCAGTGCGGAGCGGATAACTTCATACCAAAACCGTTTGAAGAAGAATACCTGCTTTCGCGCACCGAATACATCCTGGCCAACCGCGCCCTCCGCAAGAAGAATACCTTTCAAATGGGCGTGGAGGTTTACCTTGCCGGGGAAAAACACTTTATCACCGCGGAGCGCCAGCAGATCCTGGACTTGCTGATCTCGACCTACGAGGAAACAACCCGCCTCGGTGCCAAGCTTCAGCAGAGAGAAAAACAACTCGAAGACTCCTTCCGAATACTCAACGCCCAGTACCGCATGGCAGAGGCGCTCAATGCCTCCCGGACCACGCAGGAGGTCATGGACAAGTCGCTCGAGCAGGTCATGGAGTTGCCGGGCATCCAGGCGGGATGGATATTTCTTCGCGAAGGGGAGACGGGTTTTCGCCTCGCCGCCGCTCGCGGGTTGCCGCCAGCCCTGGAGGCCCCGGGAGTGATGGATGGTGACTGCCAGTGCCGTCGGAGCCTTCTGGCCGGCGAACTCGATCAAGGCACGAATATCCTCGAATGCGAACGCCTGCAGAACGCGAAGGGCAATACCCACGGTCTGCACTGTCACGCCAGCATCCCGTTGCACAGTGGAGACGGACGGATCGGAATCTTGAACCTGGCTGGACCCGGCCAGCGACGGTTCGATGACGAGGGGCTGAGAATCCTCAGCGGTGTGGGAAGCCAGCTTGCCATCGCCCTCGAACGCGCTCACCTGCTCGAACAACTGGAGAGAAAGGTGGAAGAGCGGACGATCGCCCTGCACCACAGCGAAGAGCGGTATCGCCGCCTGTTCAACGAAAGTACGAGTGGGATCATCGTCTATGAACTGGGCTCGGTCGGCCCGGGCCGAATCGTCGAAGTGAACGACACGGCGGTGCGCGTGCTGGGTCATTCCCGCGACGAGTTGCTGAACATGACTCCATCGGACCTCGGCCCAGCCGATTTGCCCCTGGGGGACGCGGCTCCACCGACCGAGAAGCTTCGGCGGGGAGAGAGCGTTGTCTTCGAGCAACCTGTCGTCGCGAAGGATGGAACCGAGCGTATCCTGGAGATTCACTCCAAGCCATTCGCCTGGCAAGATGGTCGTCGCGTCTTGTCCGAGGCACACGACGTCACGGAGCGCAAGAAGCTGGAGGCGCAATTCCGCCAATCCCAAAAGATGGAGGCCGTGGGGCGGCTTGCGGGAGGCATCGCTCACGACTTCAACAACCTCCTGGGCGTGATCATCGGTTTCAGCGAGCTGCTCCGGGAGCACATCCAGGCAGACGATGTGGCACACAGACACATCGACCAAATCCGAAAAGCCGGAGACAGCGCGGCCAAGCTGACCCGGCAACTGCTGGCTTTCAGCCGCAAGCAAGTGCAGGAGCTCCGAGTGTTGGACCTGAACAGCGTCATCTCCGACATCGGCAGGATGCTGCCCCGGCTGATCGGCGAGGACATCAACGTGATCACCGTGGCCTCGCCGGACTTGGGGCAAGTGAATGCCGACCCAGGCCAAATCGAGCAGGTTATTCTCAACTTGGTGCTGAATAGTCGAGATGCGATGCCCAAAGGCGGAGTGCTGACCATCGAGACGGCCAACGCTGTTGTGGACGAAGGCTACGCCCGCCAACACATCGCGATCGTGCCCGGCCGCTACGTGATGCTCGCCGTCAGCGATACGGGGTCTGGCATGGACGCCGACATCCAGACGCACATGTTCGAGCCCTTCTTCACCACCAAAGAGAGAGATAAGGGTACCGGACTGGGCCTGGCGACCTCGTACGGGATCGTGAAGCAGAGCGGCGGCTACATCTGGGTGTACAGCGAGCTGGGAAAGGGAACAACGTTCAAGATCTACTTGCCGCGAGTGGACGCGAACATCGAGGTTGCAGGTGTCCCGGTCTCGCAGGAAGCAGCGACGGGCGGCTCGGAGACGATTTTGCTCGTAGAAGACGCGGAAGCCCTCCGCGCCCTGGCGCGGGAGGTTCTGGAGCGTGCCGGTTACATGGTGCTGGCAGCCTCGGACGGGAGCGAAGCGGTTCGAATGGCCGAGCAACGCAAGACGCCCATCCACCTGTTGTTGACCGATGTGGTGATGCCTGGAATGAGCGGCCGCGAGGTGGCAGAGCAATTGAAACGTCACCGCCCGGAAATCAAGGTCGTGTACATGTCTGGGTACACGGACAATGCGATCGTCCACCACGGTGTCTTGGAGGAAGGAGTGGCATTCCTGCCCAAGCCGTTCACGGGGAAGAGTTTGGTTCGCAGAGTCCGGCAAGTGCTCGATTCGCTGCCTGCGCGGGGGTGACGAGAGACTTGCTTCATCCCTTACGATGGCGCGCCACGAAGATACCTGGCTGCGGCGAAGACAAGACGGGCGCGATCCCTGTCGATACCGGCGCCGCAAGCCGATATAATCAGGTACAAGGATCTGTCTCAACAGAGGGGATCGAGGAACGACATGTCGGATAGCGGCGAAGGACTCGTTGACGCAAGCACGCGGATAGCCGAGCGCATGGAAGAGATGGAAGAGGAACGACGCGCGGCCAAGAACTCCGGCCCACGGATCGACCCCGAAAAAGTGCGCGCGCTCGAGCTGTTGCGACTGGCAAAGACCGACCTCCAGCGTCAGCTTGCCGCCATGTCACACGAGCGGCGGCGCCAGCAGTTGGCCCAGGCCATCGAGGAAGTCGAGCGCCGCCAAGCCTGTCTCGCCCAGACCACCTAGCGGAACCGTTTCACGCCGCCATCGAGGAGCACGGGCCTGCCTTCTACCGCAACCTGTTCTGGGAAGCGGGCG
>CAYHRK010000270.1:0-4898 GCA_964358795.1 uncultured Vicinamibacterales bacterium | reverse complement strand
TTGTTGTATGCGCGCATATCGTTCGACCGCTCTGGCCGTCCTGTTCTGTCTGGTACTCGCGGTAGCCGTTTCCCCAGCGTCCGCCCAGCAAACCGAATCCCGCATCGTCGGCAAGGTGACCGACGCGAGCACGGCTGTCATGCCCGGTGTGACCATCAGCGTCACGTCGGTGCAGACCGGAGCCGTCCGCACGGCAGTTTCGGACGGGAATGGCACCTTCGTCGTGACCAACCTCAGCCCCGGCACTTACAGAATCAAGTTCGAGCTCGACGGATTCGGGCCCGTTGAGCGTGCCGTGACGCTGGCGGTCGGCGACATCAAGCCGGTTGACGCAAGCCTGAGCGTGGCGAGCGTCAGCGAGGCCGTCACGGTGACGGCCGACGTGCCCGTTCTGGATCTGTCGAGTGCCAAGATCGGCGTCAACGTGTCGCCCGATGAGATACAAAGCCTTCCGGTGAACGGCCGTAACTTCGCCAACCTAATGACGCTGGCGACAGGCGCCACTTCGGATGGCAACGGCGGATGGGCATCGGTGCGGTTCAACGGCAAGTCGAACCAGCAGAACTACCTGAACTACGACGGCGTGGACGGCACCTACGTGTGGGACGCCAGCCCGGGCTATCTGAACTCCACCGGGTCACAATTCCGCCTGCAGACGTCGATGGAGTCGGTGGCCGAATTCCGCGTGAACTCGGGTCTGGCGCCGGCCGAAAGCGGCCTGGGCGCCGGCGGCAATATCACGGTGATCAGCAAGTCCGGCAACAACGTCTTCCGCGGCTCGATCTTCGAGTACACGCGCAACGATGGGCTCGATTCGGCCAGCCAGTACGACGGCAAGAAGCAGCCGCTGTCGCTGAACCAGTTCGGCGGATCGGTCGGCGGTCCACTGGCCCGGAACAAGACGTTCTTCTTCGTCAGCTACGAGGGCCTGCGCCAGAACACGGGCCTGAGCTTCACTGAGGCCGTGCCCAGCGACGAAGCCCGCCGCCGCATTCTGGCCGGGGAGCCGGTCGGCTCGGGCGCCGGACAAAGCGCCGACCGCACACGCGCGGTGGCCGCCCTGCTCGGCGGGTTCCCACAAAGCTCAAACACCACCGCCAATCCGTTGCTGGCGCTCGCCACCAACACCACCACGGCCAGGCAGACCGAGAACGCGCTGTCGGCTCGCGTCGACCACCGCTTCAACAACGGCACCTCGTTCTACGCGCGCTATCTGTACAGCAAGGGCGACCTGGACACGCCGGATCGCACGGCGACCGCGCGCCGCGTCCGAGCCAAGCAGCAGCCGCAGAACCTGGTGTTCAACCTTCAGAACGTGGTGGGCGGAAGTTTCGTCAACGAGTTCAAGATCGGCTATAACAAGCCGGACACTAGCGCCATCGCCTTCGGCACGCCGGGCTACGACCCGGTTGGCGTCTCGCTGTCGGGCACGGTCACCTCCTCGTCGATCGACGCGCGCGGCACGACGGGCATCGCCCGCAGCGGCCTCCTGATTCGCGCGTCGAGCGCCGCATCCACGACGGGGTCCATTTTCGCCCCGAAGTCGCTCTCGTTCAGCGACGCGCTGGTATGGACGCGCGGTGCGCACACACTGAAGTTTGGCGCGGAGTATCGGAACATCCAGTCGGATTTCCAATTCCTAAGCAGCACCGAAATCACCTTCAACAGCGTCAACGACTTCATCGACAACAGGCCCGCCGCCGTCGCGGTTGCGCTGGATTCGCCGGTTTTCAAGCCGCAGCAGTACTACCTGATTGGCTTCGCTCAGGATTCGTGGCGCGCGACCGACAGGCTCACACTCGAGCTGGGCTTGCGCTACGACTTCTATTCGGTGGTCAAGGAAGCCAACGGCAACGCGAAGCCGTTCTTTGTCGACGACAACGCGTTTGGCACCGACCCCAACAACTTCTATAACCCCGACAAGAACAACTTTGCGCCCCGTCTGTCGGGGGCGTTTCAAGCGAACGACAAGACAGCCTTGCGCGCCGGGTTCGGGATCTTCTATGGGCCGGGCCAGTTCGAAGACCGCATCCAGCCCATCGAGAACGCCATCTCGCGCCAGCGGGTCAGCCAGTCAGACGTGCCGAACAACGGCCTGTCCTACCCGGTGCCGGCTTCGGTGCTGGCGAGCACGCTGTCGATCCGCGGCTACACACACGATCGCCCGGACGAGTACAACGTGCAGTACGGCGTCAGCCTGTCGCGCGAGCTTCCCGGGGAGATCAACCTGACGGTCGGCTATACCGGCAGTAAGGGCAAGGACATGTTCCTGCGGGGTGTCGCCAACACCCTGGACCTCAACACCCGCGTCCGTCAGACGCCGTCGGTCGGCCAGGTCGACTACAAGACGTCGGGCTGCCTCGATGGGCTGACGATCAACGGCAACCCCATCAAGGGCTGCGGCTATGCGACGTACAACGCGCTTCAAGTGAGCGCCTCGCGGCGGTTCCGCGCCGGGTTCACGGGCGGATTGCAGTATCAGTACTCCCGGAACACAGGCACGACGCAGGGTTCGAACGAAGCGGCGACCACCCAGAACACGTTCGACTACGAGACCGAGTACGGCACCAACCCGCAGGACATCCCCCACACGTTCAACGGCTCGCTCACCTACCTGCTGCCGGGTCAGGGGTTCTGGACGGGCGGCTGGCGCGTCGGCGGCATCTTCAATGCGCGCAGCGGCGTGCCCATCAACGTGATCATCAGCCGTCCCGACAACGTGACGGTCGGCGGCGCTACGGTGACGAACATCCCTGGCGGGAACAACCGCGGCACCCAGCGACCCGACCTGGTGCCGGGTGTGAACCCGTACCTGAAGAATGGCGTGCGATGGCTGAACCCAGCCGCGTTCACGACGCCGAAGCCGGGCACGTTCGGCAACGTGCCCCGCAACTCCCTACGCGGGCCTGGTTTCTGGCAGGTGGACCTGACGTTCAGCAAGGACTTCCGGTTCATGAAGTCGCAGGGCGTGCAGTTCCGCGTGGAGATGTTCAACATCACCAATCGCCTGAACTACGAGAATCCCGCGTCCACGCTGCCAAACGGGACGGCCGGCGTGCCCTTCACCGATGCGCAGGCGGGCACCTTCGGCTACATGCTCGGTCCGCTGAACCGCACCGTCGGCCTGGGCACACAGCGCCAGGCGCAGGTGTCCATCCGTTACCTGTTCTAGAGGTGGTTTCAAAACCTGGGCGGGTGGCCGCGACCCCGGGGTCCCCGGCGCGCACGCCTGCGCGCTGGGGTGCCACAGGTGGGCTGGTCGCGGACAGGACCCGGACGGTTTTGAAACCAGCTATAGCCAGTCTCAGGCAGCGCGTCTAGCGCAGGTGGCGGTAGACGAGATCGAGCACTTCGTCGAACGTGGCGTTGGCCGCCTCCGGCCCGGTGCGGATGGCGGCGGTGGCGCAGTGCTGCAGATGGTTGCGCAGCAATTGCCGGCCTACGCCACGCAGCGCCTGCTGTGCCGAGGCGATCTGCGTGATGATGTCGGGGCAGTACCGATCTTCCTCCACCATCCGCTGAAGGCCCCGGATCTGACCCTCGATCCGGCGCAGCCGCCGAAGGTTCGCCGCCTTGATGTTGGGGTCGACCCCGTGCGCGCGATCGGGATGCTTGGCGTGCTTCATGACAGATCGACTCCCCGCAGGCGAAGGCTGTTGGACACGACGCTCACCGAACTAAACGCCATGGCGGCACTGGCCAGAATCGGGCTGAGCAAGAGGCCGAAGGCGGGATACAGCACGCCGGCGGCAATAGGAATGCCGACGACGTTGTAGATCAATGCCCAGAAGAGATTCTGCCGCATCGTCCTCATGGTCTTCTGCGCGAGGACGAGCGCGTGCTGCACGCTTTCGAGATCGCTGCGCATCAGCGTGACGTCGGCGGCGTCGGCCGCGATGTCGGTGCCAGACGCCATGGCCATCCCGATGTCGGCCTGCGCGAGCGCGGGTGCGTCGTTCAACCCGTCGCCCACCATGGCCACGCGGCGTCCCGCCTGTTGCAGCGCCTTGATCGCCGCCACCTTGCCGTCGGGCCACACGTCGGCGATGACCTCCCCGATGCCGGCCTGCTTCGCGATGGCCTCGGCTGTGGTCCGGCGATCGCCGGTGAGCATGACGACGCGGATGCCGCGGTTAGTGCCCCGATTCCGACGTACGGCAACGGTAGTCCGGAGTGCGGCGCCCGGATCGCCAGGCGCGACGACCGAGCATATCGGGAATATGCGAGGAAGGAGCAACGCCGCGAGGCGGGATGCCCCGCCCGGAATACGTGGGCGTGCGTCGGAATCGGGGCACTTAGTCAAGGCGGCAACGACCGTCGCCGCGTTCGGACGTAACGTGTCGGCGATGGCAAATGCACCGGCAAGCCGTCCCTCGATCGCGACCAACACCAGCGTCCGCCCACCTGCGGCCCAGGCGTTGGCGCGCGGCAAAAAGGACTCCATGTCTACCCCGGCTTCGCCGAGCATCGATGCCGTGCCAATCAGCACGCTCCGCCCATCGACCAATGCCCGAGCGCCACGCCCAGGCACTGCGGTAAACCCGGTCACCGCTGGTGGCGGCGTCACGCCAGATGTACCCGATGAACGGCCGTCGGCGAACGCCGCGATGGCCGCCGCCAGCGGATGCTCGGAAAGCCGTTCAACCGCAGCGGCCGTGGAGACCAGTTCTTGCTCGGTGATGCCTGCCTCGACGGCCACCTCGACCACGCGCGGCGACCCTTGGGTGAGCGTGCCGGTTTTGTCGAACACGACCGTGTCGATCGACGCCAGCCGCTCGAGCGCTTCGCCGCCTTTGATCAGCACGCCGGCCGAGGCGCCTCGTCCGCTGGCGACCATCACGGCCGTCGGTACGGCGAGGCCCATGGCGCACGGGCACGCGATGATGAGGACGGCGACC
>CAYHRK010000269.1:0-4925 GCA_964358795.1 uncultured Vicinamibacterales bacterium | reverse complement strand
GCGCAGCAGAGACACCGCCAGGATCGATCCCCCGGGTCGCGCCGACGGGCGACGCGACAGGGTTCGGCGGTCGCCCTGCAGCATCCCCAACCACGCGTCCACCAGATCGACGGCCAGGCCGGGAGCCGTGCTGATGCTGTCGGGCGAGAGCGCCGAGCGCATGGAACGGAACCGCCGCGAAGCGACCGATCCCGCCAACAGGCGTTGCACTTGATCGAGGCCAGGTTGATCCGCTTGTTCCATGTCGACGACGGCGGTCTGACCTTGACGGGAGACCTGAAGTCGGGTTCCGGTACGAACCACCACCAGAATGTCGTCATCGGCCTTGATCCGCACGCTGAAGTCGCCGTTGGGCTGCATGGTCTTCCGCATGCTGAGTGCGTCGCCCTCGACGTCCACCTGTACCGCGCGATTCACACGACGGACCGCCCGAAGCGACATGGCCGTCGGTTCGTCCACCACCGCGTCCCACCGCCGAGCGGGCTGCTCCGCCACCAGGTACGATGCGCGCCGCATCGGACTGGTGCCACACGTGGCCGCGTCGCCCGCCACCGCCCCCGATGGGGTGAGCACCCACCCCATCAGACACACTCCTGCCATTTGCCGTAGCTGCATGGTTGCCTCCGGCCAAGATCGCCTTCCCATGGCGTTGGCCGTTCGAACTGACGCACGACCTCGCCCGGGTCGAACACTCCCGGGCCGTGCCTCGCCAGCCTGGTTGACACCGGAGGCGTCCGGCTTGCGCGGACTGTCCCGCGCGGATCGACCTCAGTCCTCTTCACGTGACTGCTCCATGGGCGGCTACGACTCTGGCTCGCCTGCCGCCGCTTCCGTAGCTGCTCCTTCACGCACCAGGGACGCCTCCAATTGCGGTGTCCATGGCTCGTGCGAGAGCGCGGCACCAAGCCCCTGTCGGAGGTAGGCCTGCAACGTGTGGTAGCTGATGTCCAATACCCGGCACGCTTCTCGTTTGTTATGGCCGCATCGCTCCAACACTAGCCTGACGTAGCGGCTGCCCCATGCCCGAAGCGATTCGCCCTGAACCACCGACGGCAGCAGCGCGTCCTTGTAGTGGCCTCGGACGTTGGCTGGCAGGTCGTCGAGTTCCACCTGGGAGCCGTGGATTACGGTAAGGGCGGCCTCCATCAATCGCTCGAGCTCCCGTACATTGCCTGGCCAGTCATACGTCACCAGCGCGTCAGCCGCGGCCGATGACAGTCGGACGTCGGACGAGCCCCGGAGACGTGCCAGGAAGTACTGGGCCAGCTCCTTCACATCCTCGGGCCTGGTCCGGAGCGGGGGCACGCGCAATTCCACGCCGCTGAGTCGATAGAACAGATCCGATCGGAACGCGCCCTGGGCCACCAGATCGCTCAGACGGCGATTGGTGGCTACCACCATGCGCAGGTCGACGCGCCGCACGTCATGTCCGCCCACCCGCTCGATCGCGCAGTCCTGAATGGCCCGCAGCAGTTTCGCCTGGGCCGGCGCCGAGAGATCGGCAACCTCATCGAGGAACAGCGTGCCACCCGATGCATGCTCGAACTTCCCCTTGCGTCCGCGCACGCCGGTAGCCGTCCGGTCTTCGATTCCGAACAGTTCGGCTTCGAGGAGCGATTCAACCAGCGCCGCGCAGTTGACCGCTACGAAGGGTCCTTTACGCCGACGGCTCAATTCGTGGATCTGCCGGGCCACCAACTCCTTGCCGCTGCCGCTCTCGCCTTCGATCAACACGGTGAAGTCGGTGGCGGCCACCCGTTCGATCCGGCGACGAACCGCCTGCATGGCCAGGCTGTTGCCGATAAGCGGAGCCGCGCCGTCGCGAACCTGCCCTCGCGTCACCGTGGATGTGGGCCAGAACTGTCCCCGGCGTTCCGCGTCGGCCAGCACGCCACACAATCCGGCTGCCCGCTCCATTAAACGTCGGTGGAGAGGGTTCAGCGTTTCGCCCGGTCTGAGGCCCACCTCAAGCATCCCGAGCAACTCGCCCGACGGGTCGGGGACCCGGATTCGAATGGTTGGCGGTGCGGTCGGCACCATGTCCTGCTCTCGGGCGGTATCGGCAGTGCCTGGCCGGAAACGAACCCACTTGGCGCCCAGTCCTCGGCACAGCGAGGCCTCGACAGCCTCCCCAATCGACATATTGTCGTGCGCGTTCTGAGCTGGGGATCGACAGAGCCTGACCAGGTCGTCAACCAGGCAGAGACTCGATTCTGCGGCGTGGCACCCACAGACGTGCCAAGGCATGAGGTCGGGAGCAGGTTTGACGCTCATCGCTGACTCGATCTTCCAAGTTCTGTGCCAAGCAGGCCAGCTCGCGACCAGGCGTGTCGCAGTGGGGTCGGAGCAGGATCCTCAAACGTATCTGAGGGTAGTGTCTTCTCATCGGACGCGACTTCGGCACCCGGGGTGTAGAGCCTACCCAGAGGCCAGCGAATACCAGCACGGTAGCAGATTCGATCGGTCAGTGCCCACACGCGACAGTGGACGACTATTCCTCGCAGGTTCGCGTGGCTTGCACCCGCACTGACCATCAAATTGACCGGCAGGCCAGGAACAAGCCGGCTGGTGGTCTCGATCAGTGTTCCACTCGCCGACCAGTTGACCAGCGTCACCGTCAAGCCGGGTCGAAGCCTGGCACTTGCCTGCACGCCTGCACCGATTGGCGCGAGCCGTGGATGCCCCCGACGATCACGAGAGGTCGTCATGCGGCTACCCAGCGGCGACTGGCGCTCTCAAATCGAAGCAGTCGGACCCGACCCGTGGCTCCGAGAATACGGACCGCGTATTGCGGCCCGGACCGGCCTTTCAGATACAGGGTGCCGGAGGTGGCGGTGCCACCGGGACTGAAGGACAACACATCGCTTCCACCGATCCGCAGCGGGTCGCCGGTAAGCGGGCTGCCGGAGTCCACATCGAGCACGCCGGTGCCGATGGAGAACTGCACACCCTGGAAGTGATCGGAAAGACGTTCCCACGATCCAATCTGCCGATCGATGCCCTTGTTGATGTCGACCACTCTAATGCCGTTCTGGTTGCCGTCTGCGACCAGCGCGTACCGAACATCGACGGGCGAGCCATCGAAGCGGATGCCAACGTAGGCCCCGCGAAGGACCGCGTCGGCGCGAGCGTGGTGCAGTTGACTGACCAGGTGTCTGGCGGCAGCCGACGCCAGAAGGTGGTCGCGGCCTCCCCCGATCAGTGGTACCGCCATCGCTGCCAGGACCAGCGACAACGCGAGAACGACCGCCAGTTCCGCCAATGTGAATCCAGCGCAGCGGGAGCGGACGGGGCCCTCGGGCCATCCGCTCCCGCCAACTCGTGTTGTCACTGCTGGACGGTCTGCGGAGCCACCGAGAGCTGGCTTTTCATGCGAAGGAAGATCTTCTCGCCGATGCCCCTGACGTTCATCAGTTCTTCGATCTTCTTGAAACCGCCGTTCTTCTGGCGGTAGTCGATGATGCGGGCTGCGGTCTTGGCGCCCACCCCGGGCAGCTTGGCGAGTTGCTCGGCGGTGGCGGTATTCAGGTTGACCACCGCGACGACGGCGGATTTCGCCGCCGGCGACGCAGCTTGCTGAGCGGCCTGCGATTCGGGAACGAAACCGATTGCGGTCAGCAGCGCGCACAGGAACAGCAGACAAATGACTTGACGCACGGGACACTCCTTTTTCAGGGCGACCATTGGCCGCGTTTCAAGAGACCCGGCGCGCGAGACGCCTGCGCCGTGGAGGTCGGGCACCGCGCCAACGCCCCGTTTGCCGGGCTGCCATTGCGGTGGCAAGATCACCGCCAGCCCGTCCGGGTACGAGTGGTGGCTGGCTAACGTGTTGAGCGCAAGCCTGCTGCAGTCAAAGTGCGTGAGAGAACCGAGGGAGACCGCGTTGGCCACGCCTGTAGGCGGCACCGACGGTTGACCAAACGATGCGGGACGATCGCCTTGGCGAGTTTGGGGGCCACCGGCGTTGCCCCGCGGCGCGGCGGCCACCAGCGTTGCTCTGCGGCGTGGCGGCCACGCCAGGAGGCCGACAGTGAGGTTCGACCGGGTCTATGGATTGGTGGAGGGGAGGTCCGATCTGTACCAGGCCAGCGTGGTGGTCAGGCCCTCTTCGAGGCCCACCACAGGCGTGTAACCCAGCAACTGGCGTGCGCGTGAGATGTCGGCTTGTGAGTCTCTGACGTCACCTGCCCGTGGCGAACCGTAGCTCGGTTCCATCGAGGAGCCGGTCAAGGCCTTGAGCACCTGGTACAGGCGATTGAGCGAAATGCGGCCACCAGTGGCCACATTGATGACCGTGCCCGCCACGCCCGTGGCCTGACAGGCGCGCAGCACGCCATCGACCACGTTCGACACGTACGTGAAGTCGCGTGTCTGTTCGCCGTCGTCGTAGATTGTCGGGCTTCGGCCCTCGACCAGGGCGCGGATGAACAGGGAGATGACGCCGGAATACGGTGAGGACGGGTCCTGGCGGGGCCCGAATACGTTGAAGTAGCGGGTGGTCACCGTCTCGAACCCATACAGTGCGGTGAACAACTGGCAGTATTGCTCGCCTGCCAGCTTCTGCAACGCGTAAGGTGACAATGGGCGCGTCGGCATGTCCTCGTGCTTGGGCAAGGCGGCCGCATTCCCGTAGACCGATGATGAGCCGGCAAACACCAGCCGTTTGACTCCGGCGTCCCTGGCGGCCACCAAGACGTTCAGCGTGCCATTCAGGTTGGCCCGGTGGCTGGTGACCGGGTCGGTGACCGATCGGGGTACCGACGGGATCGCGGCCTGGTGCAGCACGTAGCCCATGCCCACCACCGCCTGACGAGCCACGTCGGCGATCGCCAGATCCCCTTCCATGAACTCAATCGCCGATTCAACGTGGGCCAGATTGCTCCGCTTGCCGGTAATCAAGCTGTCGACCACGCGTACCCGTTCGC
>CAYHRK010000268.1:0-4932 GCA_964358795.1 uncultured Vicinamibacterales bacterium | reverse complement strand
GACAGGTTGTGTCAGGGGGGCGAGCGGCGAGCGAGGGCGGGTCTGAGAACGCAGAGTCCGTTAACCTGGACACCCCTCTAATGTTTCCTATCGTCTTGAGGTATAGGATCCGTACATGAAAACAGTTTTGTTCCTGGGATGTGTTTTAGGTTTTCTTGTACCGGGCGTGAAGCCGTTTGCGGCACAGGAGCGCAGGCCCCCGGCGATCACGGGCAACAGGGTAATCTTCGCCATGGTGAACGACGATGGCACCGTGTCGATGTGGGGGATCGCGAGGGAAACTGGGTTTGGCGACGGCCGTTCGAGTAAGACGGCGTTTCACGAGAAGCCGACGCCGGTGGCCGGCATCACCACGGCGGTGCAGGTGGCGGTTAATGAACAGCACGTACTGGTGTTGCTGGCTGATGGGAGCGTGGTGGGTTGGGGTGCCAACAACGAGTGCCAGGTGGGCAACGGTGACCCGGCCAAGAAAATGCTGCGTAATGACCGTCTGCCGCCGGTGTACTCGCCGGTGCCGGTCACGGGACTACGCAACGTGAAGGCTGTGGCGGCGGGCGATGCCTTCTCCGTGGCGCTGCTGAACGATGGCACGCTGATGACATGGGGGAGACCCAACCTGGGGCGACTCGGTTTTGGACCGATCGGCTCGGAATTGGATATTGATATCTTGCCGTGCGTGCCCGTGCCGACCCCGGTGCCAGGCGTCTCGCGGGTGAAGGCCATCGCCGCGTATTCCAGCCACACGCTGGCGCTGCTGAAAGACGGCACGGTGATCGCATTCGGCAGGAACAAAGAAGGCCAATTAGGCGACGGCACGCGAAAGCCGCGCGAGACACCAGTCAAAGTGCTGGGCGTCGCCAATGCGGTGGCGGTGGCTGCGGGCGACGAAAGTTCAGTCGCGCTGCTTGCCGACGGCGCCGTGTGGACGTGGGGATCCAAGTCGAACGGCAGGTCGGGCGATGGGGAGGAGGAGGGCTCCAAGCCGACGCCCGGTCCGGTGGCCGGCCTCCCAGGGGCGAAGGCGATTGCCACGGGGGTGGGGATCGTCATGGTGCAGCTCAAGGACGGCACGCTGCGCGGCTGGGGCGAGGGCTACTACGGAGCACTCGGCAATAATTCCGCCGGCGATGTGTTCTTTAAACCGCAGACGCCGATCGGGCTGGGTCCGGTGGTGGCGTACTCCTTGGCGGGCGGGGCCGGGTTCGCCTGGAAGGCGGACGGGACGCTGATGGCGTGGGGCCAGGCGATGATGCAGCCCGACGGAAAGCTAGGGTACTCGAAGGTTCCGGTGCGGCTCTGGGCGAAGTGAGCCTGCGGGTTTTTTCACATTCCCTGGCAACTTTTGGGCGAGCTTCGAGTTGTTCTTCTCGTTGTCACGATAAACACCACGCCAGCGCTGCAGGACTGCAACGCAGGAATTGCCGCGGGCCGCGTCTGACCCTTCGCAATTTCTACGACGTCTCTCATTCGCACGCCTGTTCATCACGAAGTCACGAAGGGCACGAAAATCCACGAAGTGCTTCTAATTAAAGATCTTCGTGTGCCTTCGTGATCTTCGTGTCTTCGTGATGAAGAGTTGCCACGCAATTTGCATCGACGCGTGGCGTGCGCACGGTCGCCGCGATTCCCGCCATTGGCCTGCTCGCCGGAGCGGCCTTCGGCCTTCTCGCTCCTGACTCTCAACTCGTCGTTGGATACGTGGTGTTGTCGACCTGCGCCGCTGCCGCCATGTTTGCCTGGCATCGGTCGTGGTCCGATGCCCTTGCGATTGCGACGGCCGCGGCGGAAGCGATGCTCTTTCCGATCGGCGCGATGGTGTTTTCGCGCGTGACGTTTGCGGGGCTGTGTCAGGAGGGAACGCGCGGGCGGGTCTACGAACGGCGCTTCCGTTAACCCCCAACACCCCGCTAATGTTTCCTATCGTCCGCTGCCTGAGGCGTCCGCGCTCTGGAGCGGGATGCGCCCAACCCAAAGGCCAAACAGGACGGAGCCAGCGGCTCGCACCATATCGCTCCTCTGACAGAAGCTCGACGCTCGCCGGACAAATGCGCGTGAATCCGTGAAACCATGTGGAGGCGCTGGCCGATTTCCTTGCGCCACCGCAATAGCCGGTGCTGGCGCGGGGCGCCCGGTGGGTGTATTCTGTAATCCACCGGTGGCGACAGGTGGAGGACTGCAATGCGTGAGCGAATGTGGCAGCAGCGTGCGCGGGTCACCCGTGGGATGTCGCTCTCTGCGATCGGAGTGCTCTGCCTGGCGGTGCTGATCCCCGCCGGCGTGGCGGGCCAGGCCGGCGCGAAGGGGAAGCGCTACACGGTTCCCGAGCTGGTGAAGGCCATGTCTCCCGCGGTGGTCTACATCGGCAACGTGAACTCGCGCGGCGAGGTGACGAGCTTCGGGTCCGGCTTCGTCGTGGACGCGACCGGTGTGATCGTCACGAACTACCACGTCATCGACGGGGCGTTCGACCTGCAGGTCAAGATGAAGGACGGCGAGATCTACGATCGCACAGAGGTGCTGGAGTACGACCAGCGGCGCGACATCGCCGTGATCAAGATCCGCGCGTTCAAGTCGCTGCCCACGGTCGCGCTCGCCGACACCGAGGTCGAGGCTGGCGAAGACGCGGTGGCGATCGGCAACCCGAAGGGGCTCGAGCACACGGTGTCGGCCGGGATCGTCTCGGCCTTCCGCCAGGCCGAGGGGTATCGCCTGATCCAGATCAGCGTGCCGATCTCGCCCGGGAGCTCCGGCGGGCCGCTGTTCAACCTCGAGGGGAAGGTCATCGGCATCACGAGCGCGGGGGTGGTGGCCGAGGGAGCGCAGAACCTGAACTTCGCGGTGCCGATCGGCTACGTGCGCCCGTTGATCAACACCAAGGCGACGCCGATGCCCGTGGCCGAGTTCACGAGGAAGATGAACGCGACGGCCCCCGCGCCGGCACGCGCCGCGGCCCCACGCGGCCGCGGGTCGCGGGGCGGCTCCGACGAGCTCGTCGGCGTGTGGTCGGTGGCGCACGACCACGGCGACGGCTTCCAGACGTACTGTCTCGGGAAGCTCTACGTGTCGGGCACGAAGATCGGGTACACGAACGACTCGAACGTCCACGTCTGGGAGGCCCCGATCGCGGCGGTGAAGGAAGCCGCCAAGAACGCCGCCTACGGCGCGGACAAGAACGCGTTCCACATCCGCCTGACGACGAACACGAACTACAACTTCGTTGCGGTCAACGACCAGCTCCAGTTCGCCTACCCGGACCCGATCCTCATCGCGCTCGCGAAAGTCCTGCAAAGCCCGCGGTAAGGCTGTGGCCCTGGCTCATGCGCGCGGAGTCTGAGAACGACGCCGCCGGACTCGGCAATCGTGCGTTGGTCGCCGAAGGTCACGCGACCATGTCGTCGCGCGGGGTGTAATCACATCGTCCGCCGGTGAGCCTCGAGCCGCGCGTCGTGGCGGAGTGTGCGTAGCCAGAGTGATCGGCCCGAGACTGCGGGAGCTTCGTGCGCTCGCGCATGCCCCGCGCGCTGTGTCAGGAGGGAACGCGCGGGCGGGTCTACGAACGGCGCTTCCGTTAACCCCCGACACCCCGCTAATGTTTCCTACCGTCCCCGGATCAACTAATCCGAAGTTCCTCTTGATTCTGACCCCTTTTCTGGCCTGAACGCATTCACGGGCCACAACTTCGGCGTGTCGCAACCGCCGTGAGATGTTGCCATGTACTGGCGACCGCACAACGAGGCGGTGTGGTCGGGGCTTGTACCGACGGGGCCTGGCGTGGTACTGTCGCGCCCATGTACATCGACACGGTGCCGAACCGCAACTCGCCACCGGCGATACTGCTGCGCGAAGGCTGGCGCGAGGGCCGCAGGACGCGCAAGCGCACGCTCGCCAATTTGTCGCACTGGCCCGCCCCCAAGCTGGAGACGCTCCGGCGCCTGTTGCGGGATGAAGTGCTCGTCTCGCCGGCGGATCTGTTCGAGACCGAGCGGACACGGCCGCACGGCCACGTCGAGGCCATCCTGGGCACGATCCGTCAGCTGGGTCTGGATCGCGTCATCGCGTCGAAGCGGAGTCGCGAGCGGGACTTGGTGATCGCCATGATCGCCGAGCGGTTGCTCCAGCCGTGTTCGAAGCTGGCGACGACGCGCGTCTGGCATACGACGACGCTGGCCGAAGAATTGTCGGTGGAGGGGGCGGACGAAGACGATCTGTACCACGCGATGGACTGGCTGTTGGCTCGCCAGGACCAGATCGAGCAGAAGCTGGCTGATCGGCATCTGACCGACGGAGCGGTGGTGCTCTACGACGTCTCGAGTAGTTATTACGAGGGTCGGACCTGTCCCCTGGCGCGCTTTGGGCATGACCGCGACGGCCAGAAGGGCCTGCCGATTATCGTGTACGGCGTGATGACCGATGGCCGCGGGTGCCCCATTGCGGTCAGTGTGTATGCCGGGAATACGGGCGACCCGACGACGGTCCCCGACCAAGTGGAGACACTCCGAAAGCGGTTCGGCCTGGTGCACCTCGTGCTGGTCGGCGACCGCGGGATGCTCACGCAGCCGCAGATCGATCGGCTGAAGGCGCAGCCGGGGGTGGGGTGGATCACGGCCCTGACCAGTGTGTCCATTCGGAAGCTGGTGCAGCAGGGCGCGCTGCAACTCTCGCTTTTCGACACGCAGAACCTCGCCGAGATCACCGCGCCAGAATTTCCTGGTGAGCGGTTGATGGCCTGTTACAACCCGCTCTTGGCCGACCAACGGGCCCGCAAGCGCCGCGCGTTGTTGGACGCGACCGAGCAGGCACTGACGAAGCTCGCGCGCGAGGTGGCGCGCCGGACCAAGACGCGGTTGACGGGATCGGCGATCGGGCTGAAGGCAGGTAAGATCCTGGGCCGCTACAAAATGGGGAAGCACTATGCGCTCACGATCGCCGACG
>CAYHRK010000267.1:0-4949 GCA_964358795.1 uncultured Vicinamibacterales bacterium | reverse complement strand
CGCCGAGATGGCGAATCCGGGGACGCAGTCGGTCTTCATCACCAAGTCAGGCGGCAACACGTATCGCGGGGACGTCTACGTCGACCACGAGAGCAGTCGGCTCCAGGGACACAACATCGACGCTGAGCAGATCGCCCGCGGCGTGCTGCCCGGCACGAACCGTGTCGAGCAGTACAACGACGTGAACGTCAGCGTCGGCGGTTACATTCTGAAGGCCCGGCTCTGGTGGTTCGGCTCGTACCGCTATCGCCGCAACGTCGTCCGGCTGCCCAACTTCCCGCCGAAGGAGTACCCGACGATCATGCCGTTCTACACGGGCAAACTCACCGCGCAGTTGCCGAAACGCAACCAGATCGTCGCGTTTCTCATGGTCGACATCAAGAAGCAGCCGTACCGCCAGCGCAGCCACCTGCTGGGGACGACGGACGCGATCTTCAACGATCCGAACGCGACGTGGAACTGCGACAACCCGGGCTGGCTGGGGAAGCTGGAGTGGAACCGGGTGTTCTCGAGCAACATGTTCGTCGAAGCGCGCATCGGTCACTGGGCCGACGACTGGAAGCAGTCCGGGTACACGGACGCACCGCATTACGAGGACCTCACCACCAGGGTGGTCTCGGGCGGCCAGAACAACTGGTACCGGTACTACTCGAGGCCGCAAGCCACCGGAGCGGTCAGCTTCTTCAAGGACGGTTGGGCCGGCAGCCACACGTTTAAGCTCGGCTGGGAGCTCATGAAGGATTCCGGCGTGGAGAAGTGGTACGACGGGTACCCCGGCAACCTCGTGCACGTGCTGCGCAGCGGCCGGCCGGCCGAGGTCTACCAGATGCTGGCGCCGATCAACCGGGAGAACTATCTCTGGTGGAACGGCGTGTACCTGACCGACACGTGGACCAGCGGGCGGCTGTCGATGAACCTGGGTGCGCGCTGGGATTACTACCGGTTCCTCTATCCAGACCAGGTGAGACCCGCCAACGAGTGGGCGCCGGCCATGAACGTCCAGGGCGTGGACAACCTCCTGACCTGGAACGCGATCGCTCCGCGCATTGGGCTGGCGTGGGACGTCGGCGGCAATGGCAGGAACGTGGTGAAGACGAGCTACGGGCGCTACTACCACAACCAGAGCCGCACGATCCCGATGATCGTCAACCCGAACGACGCGCCCCAGTGGCGGCGCTACTTCTGGAACGACCTCAACGGCGACCTCCTCTACCAGCGCGGCGAAGAAGGGCAGCTCTTGGGCACGCGTGGCGGCGTGGCGTCGGGCAGCCTCAGCCCTGGGCTCAAGGCGCCGTACGCCGACGAGGTCACCATCTTCTTCGAGCGGGAGGTGGCCGGGCACTTCGGCCTGCGGACGGGCTTCGTTCTCAAGCGGAACACGCGGCTCACGCAGACCATCAACGAGCTGAATCCGTACGGGGCCTTCAACATTCCCGTGACCGCCACGGATCCGGGTCCGGACGGCGTGCCGGGAACCGCCGATGATGGCGCGACGCTGAACCTGTTCAATCTCGATCCGAGCCTCATCGGCCTGACCCGCAACCTGGTGATCAGCCCGTCGGACTGGGTTGTCAGCTACAAGACGTGGGAGGTCGTGGCCAACCGCCGGCTGACGGGTCGATGGTCCTTGAACGCGAGCTACGCGGTGACGTGGCGCAACGACTTCAGCGGGTATCGCACGAACCCTAACCAGCCGCCGCGGAGCGATTCGTTGCCCATCACGATGATCAAGGTGAGCGGGACGTACGACGTCGGCTGGGGCGTGCGCGTGGCGCCGCTCGTCCGGTATCAGTCGGGCGCGCCGCTCGCGCGCACGATCAGCGTACGGCTCAACTACGGCAACCAGACCGTGCTCGCCGAGGAGATGGGCGCACGGCGGGCCGACGACGCGCTGGTGTTCGACGTGCGCACGGAGCGGCGCTTCCGTCTGCCACGCCAGACTACGCTCGGGCTCTTCTTCGACCTGTTCAACATCACCAACTCGAACGCCGCGACCAGCATCGTCATGACGTCGGGCACCGCCTTCCTGCGGCCGAGCGTCATCCTGCCGCCGCGCGTCGTACGCCTCGGCGTGAAGTACTCGTTCTGAGGTCCCACGTGCCGGATCTCAGCCCACCGCGGATGGCTAGCTTCCGGCTGGTCCGGTCGCCGTCAGCCACATCGGACCAGCCGGCACGTGGGACTGGCGAGGCGCGCTGTCGCGCACCTCGGCGCAATGTTGGGAGACGACAAGCCATGGCTACAACGTTCACGCGTCGACGGTTCTTCTCGGGACTGGCCGGGATGAGCGCGACCCTGCCGTTCCTGGGCCGGCTCCAGTTCGCGCGCCAGGCCGGGTCGCGCGCCGTCAACCGCCCAATCATCGTTACGAGCAAGACGAATTCACTCGTGCGGGAGAAGATCACGACCGCCGGCATGGACGCGCTGAAGGCGGGTGGGTACGCCCTCGACGCGGCCGAGAAGGCGACAAACCTGTCGGAAGCCGACCCGGTCGATAACACGGTCGGCTACGGCGGCGATCCCAACGAGGAGGGCTTTCTGCAGCTCGACGCCTCGATCATGTCGGGTCGCGACGGGTGCGCAGCCGGTGCGGTGGCGGCGATCGAGAACATCAAAACCCCGAGTTCGGTGGCCCGCCTGGTGATGGAGCGTACCGACCACCTGCTGCTCGTTGGCAAAGGGGCCTTGAAGTTCGCCAAGATGCACGGCTTCAAGGAAGAGGACCTGCTGACTGACGAGGCCCGCAAGCACTGGCTGGAATGGAAGGAGAACGTGAACCCGCGCGACTACTACTTCCCGCCGAAGAAGAAGTCCGGGTCCACAGGAACGGACCGCGGGCTCGAGGAGCTCCGGCATCGGCTCGAGGATCTGGACTCGATCACGGTGCTCGTGCTCGACGGCAACGGCGACATCGCCGGCGCGACGAGCACCGTCGGGCATCACTTCAAACTCGTGGGCCGGGTGGGCGACTCGCCGATCATCGGGGCCGGGCTCTACCTCGACAATGCGGTCGGCGCCGCGGGCGCGACGGGCCACGGCGAGGAGATCGTCAAGCACTGCGCCTCGTTCCATGTCGTCGAGAAAATGCGCGAGGGCATGTCCCCGCAACAGGCCTGCGAGTACGTGTGCAAGCGCGCCATCGAGCGGCACGACGGCAACCCGCTGTTCAACTTCAAGCTCGTGGCGCTCGGCAAGAGCGGCGGGTACGGGTGTTGCTCCATCCGAGGCCGTCTCGACGAGAAGCGCAACGTGGTCGTGGGACAAGGGTTTTTCGTGCACGACACGGCGAGCGCGCGCTACGAGGACGGCCGTGCCCTGCTGCCGCCGCTGACGCCTGAGGAACTGGCGAAGCTGCCGTGGCGGTGAGCCGGCCCGGTCGGCAACATGCCTCGGGCCCCTCTTGGGACGGACGGCGCGCCGCCGGCGCCGTCCGTCCAGATGAACCCACACCCCGACGGATCACACCCGAATGTCTGGAGGTGCGCATGCGGTCAGCGCCGGCCCGAATCGTCTTCGGCATCCTCTCAATCGGGCTGCTGCCGCTGATGGCGTCGCCCGCCCTCCAGGCGCAATCGCTCGAGGGGATCGCCCGGGAGATCAACGCACGGCGCCTGCGGGTGTCGAGCGGCCTGTTCGATCCCGAGTCGAACCTCGATGCTCTGCCGATCCCGCCGGGCGAGACGCTGACCATCGCCGAGATCGACGGGCCGGGTGAGATCCGACACCTCTGGCTCACCATCGGTGCTCTCGATCGGCGGTTCACCCGGTCGCTGGTGTTCAGAGCCTACTGGGACGGGTCGGACGTGCCCGCAATCGAGTCGCCGATCGGCGATTTCTTTGCTGCCGGCAATGGCATGCGCGCCAACGTCAGTTCGTTGCCGATCGAAGTGACGTCTTATGGGCGCGCGTTCAATTCGTACTGGCCCATGCCGTTCCGCACGAGGGCCCGGCTGACGCTGACCAACGAGTCGGACAAACCGGTGGAGGAGTGCTACTTCTACGTGGACTGGCTGCGGTTCGAGACGCTGCCGCGCGACGCGCTCTACTTCCACGCGCGGTACCGGCAGGAGTTTCCCGTCGCGCCGTTCTCGCCGTACACCATCGCCGAGATCCGAGGTCGGGGGCACTACGTCGGCACAGTGCTGTCGATCCACAGCTCGATGGCGCACTGGCTGGGTGAATCCGACGATCGCTTCTACGTTGACGGTGAAGAGACGCCATCTCTGGTGGGCACCGGGATGGAGGATTACTTCACCGATGCCTGGAACCTCCGCCTGTTCACCAACCTGCGTGCCGGGGTGTCGATCTACGAGCCCCGCGGTCCGGATCAGCGCGCCACCATGTACCGCTGGCACATCGCCGATCCGATCACCTTCATGACGTCGCTGCGCGTGGAGATCGAGCGCCGCAGTTATGCGGCGCTGGTCGACCCGGCGACGGGCACGGAGGTGACGTGGGACTTCAAGTACCGACCAGACTTCTTCTCGTCGGTCGCGTTCTGGTACGCGGCGGAGCCCGCGCCGCGGTTTTGGCCGTTTCCATCGATCAGCGAGCGCCTGCTGCCGGAGACCTTCGTCGAGACCACGCCGCTCGCCGACCAGCTCCGCCGATCGCCCGGGCTTGCGGTCATGCAGAAACCGACGCGGGTCGGCAATGCACCGGGTGGTCCCCTGCGGCGCCTCATGACCTACGTGCAGAACGACCGAGTCGGGGCGTGGCTCGAGGTGCCGGTTCACATCGAGCAGGCCGGCGACTATGCCATCTCGATCTATCAGGTCCGCTACCAGGACTATGGCATCTGGAAGGTGATGATGACGGGCCGTGGCTTCGAGCGGGTGCTCGACCCGGCCATGGATTTCTACGACGACTACGCCGAGCACACGTTCAACATGCCGGACAACTTCCTCTACGGAACCTGGCATGAAAACAAGGTAGGTGTCTATTCGCTC
>CAYHRK010000266.1:2013-4958 GCA_964358795.1 uncultured Vicinamibacterales bacterium | reverse complement strand
CGCGGTGATGCGGAGCCGATGCCTCGCGTCACCGCGCCCTGCCAGACACACGCGGCGGGCTGCCAGGTCGGCAGCCCCCCAGGCTCAGAACCGGGCCGTGAGCCCGAGCCGGATGATACGCGGCGTCAGAATCCGCGACGGCCGACCCCAGGCCGTTCCGATGGACTCCACCTGCAGCAGCACGTGATTCGCGTTGAGCAGGTTGAAGATGTCCACTGTGGCTTCGTAGCTCCCTCCCCTGCGCAGGCTGAACCGCTTCGCGATGCGCAGGTCGATGAACTTGTTGACCGTCTCGGTCCGGTCGGTACCGCGTGGCACCACCCGGACCGTTTCGCTGACCTGCGTGGCCGGCAGGCCACCGAAGGTCGCGGTCCGGTTCAGCGGATCCCCGGCCCGCGCCGTGTACTTGCCCGACACCTGGATGTCGTAAGGGAAGAGATAGCTGCCTGACAAAGTGAAGACCCACGGCAGATCGATGAAGATCGCCGAGTCATCGCGATTGATGCGCGGGTTCGGGTTGTTGAAATCAACCCCCGTGTAGGTGCCGCTATGATCGAAGCCTTTGTGCTCCTGCACCGTCAGGCCCGCCAGCATCTGCCAGCGGTTCGACAGCTTCTTCACCGCCTCGATCTGCAGGCCGTTGTAGTTGCTCCGCAGTCCGGGCACGTTGGCGATCGCCCGATCGCGCAGCGGAATGAACTCGGGCAGCAGCGAATAGATGGTGAGGCTCTGTGCTCCCGCCACTGGATCGCTGTACGTCCGCGTCACGGGTGCGTACGCTGACGGCCGCCGAGCCATGTCCAGGATGCCCAGGCCGTCCCGGTGATGGCGCCGATGATAGCTCACCGAGATGGCGAAGTCTGTGAACAGGGTGTGGCTGACGCCCACATTCATCTCTTCGCTGAACGGTCGCGCCGCGTCGGCGTTCACGAGCGGGAAGAGCCCGCGGGGGAACCCCAGAAACGCGCCAAGCTCACCGGCATCCACGCGAAGGTTGCCGTTGGCATCGGTCCACGAGACCGCCTGCGTCGCCACCGCGTTCTGGTTTACCGTCTCGAGGACCTCCGATCCGAACTGGTTGTAGAAGCGCCCGTAGTACGCCTTGAGGGCGGTCTTGCCGTTCCCAAAAAGGTCGTACGACACGCCCAGACGCGGCGCCACGTTGACGTCGAAATCCAGCACGCCGACCTTCTCGAACCGCCGCTCGCCCACATACGTCCCCGCCGGGCTCGACTGGGCAGGCAGGACCGCCTTGACGCCGTCCAAGCGCACGCCCGCGTTGATGGTGAAGCGCTGGATCCGCCACTGATCCTGAGCGAAGACGGCCCACGTGTTCAACCGGTGATCCGACCGAATCGGCGTGTTCCACAGGGCCGCCCGGAAGGGTACGCCGTCCCTCAGCTCGAGCGTGATGTCCCCGTTGACGTCGCGATCGTACCCCATCCGCTCGCGCCCCACCTGAGTACCGAACTTGAAGTCGTGCGTGCCGCGACCCAGGCGGTCGGTGAGATAGCTGAGCGAGGCGTTGAACTGGTAGCGGTGGTTGGGGTTCTCGAAGTTCTGGGGCGCCGCGTTGACGCGGGTGAAGCGTACGATGTCCTGAACCGCAATGTCGCTCGGCTTGACGTCCTTCTGATACCGGTTGGGGAAGGTGCCCCACATCCGGCCGAAGCGCAGGTCGAACACCGCCGAGCGCCCCAGGATCCGGTTGAACTGCAGCACGAAATTCTGCGCCGGTTGATCCTGCAGTATGGACGCCTTGTCTTCGACGAACAGATACGGCGCATCGCGCCGGTGGAAGCGATCCTTCAGGTTCCGGTTGAACAGGAAGGACCACCGGGTGTTCTGATCCCACTGGTGGGTGATCTTCCCCACGAAGTTCCGGATCCGGTTGTCGTCGATGGCCTGAGACCCGTCGGGGTTCAGCGCACCGATCTGAAACTGATCGAGCCGCCACCAACGGAGCGCGCCGAAGAACCACACCTTATCGCGACGGAGCGGCCCGCCCAGCGTCGAGCTCCAGTCATAGGAGATGTCAATGGGATTGCCAGCCGCCCCCGTCCGCTGACCCGGTTGCAACCCCATGCGCCCGCGCAGGTCATCGTCGATGTTGTCCCCCTGCAGCGCGTCGTTCATGAAGTAGATTGTCTGGTCACTGCTGAACATGTTGCCCCCGGACTTCGTGACCATGTTCATGTAGATGCCGGCCGCGTCGCTCTCGGCGGTGCCCGACGCGGTCTGCATGTTGTATTCCTCGTACATCTCGAAGCCGTAGTACTGCATCGTGGCGCCGCCCGAACCGCCGGGCCAGTTGGTCTTCAGGCCATCGATCGAGAAGCTCTTCTGGCTGTCGGCCGACCCGAAGACCTCGAGGTTGTACTGCTGCATGCCTTCGGTGCCGCCCACGTCCAGGCGACCGGTAATCACGCCCGGAACGAGCCCGGCCATCACCCACGGATTCCGGCCGGTCGGGATGGTCTCGTAGATGCTCCTGTCGATGTTGGTCTGGGTAATCGTCGACGCCACATCCACGACCGGCGACTCGCCCGTGACGATGACCGTTTCCTCGAGGGCGGCGACCGTCAGCTCCACGTCCAGTCGCGTGACGATCGCCACCGAAATGCGGATCTCTTCGCGCCTCAGGGTCGTGAAGCCACTGAGCTCATAGGTCACCGTGTAGAGACCCGGGGGCAGCCCGGCGAACTGATACATGCCTGTTTCCCCCGTGACGGCCGTCCGGGGCCCGCCGATGAGCGCGGGACCCGATACCGTGACGGTGACGCCCGGCAGCACCGCCCCCTGCGTGTCGCGCAGCGTCCCTGACAGCGTGCCGGTCTGCTGCGCGAGCGCATCAGCCGGCCCGAGCAGCACTGCTGCCAGCAGCCCAAGCGTTACGAGTCGGAATCGCACACCCATGTCGCCCTCCCGCTTCTTCGTTCAATTCC
>CAYHRK010000266.1:0-1913 GCA_964358795.1 uncultured Vicinamibacterales bacterium | reverse complement strand
GGATCGCTCGGTCACGATGACGGCGCTGGCCGTCGAGCCGATCGACTCGAGCGCCGTGCCCGCCGCACAGCAGGGGATCGATCGCGCCGTGCGCTCGCCGCTGAAACGTCCACACGAACCGACGTATCTCCGCATCTCCGTTCTGCAGATCTAGCCCTCGTTCGCCTCCCGCTGTTTCCCAAACACGTCGATGTGGGTGTCGTGTGCGGCCGAACTGAAGTTCGGCCCTACGACTGGGAAGCGTACGTAGGGCGCAACTTCAGTTGCGCCAGGAGACGAGGTTCTTCATGCACGCGCTTCGTTTCGCGCTCGCTGGTTTCGTACTCGTGCTGACCACCGCGCCGCCCGCCCGCGCCCAGACGCCCGCCGCCATGGCCGAAGGGCCGCTGCTGACGCTGCAGGCCGCCCTCACCGAGGCGCGCGAGCGCAACCCGGCGCTCCTCGCGCTGCGGCGCGCGTCCGAGACCGCCGCGATGCGCCCGGCGCAAGAAAAGTCCCTGATGCCGCCGATGGTCGAGGCGCAGATCTGGCAGTGGCCGATCGACACGATCAATCCCTGGAACGCGAACATGTTCATGCTCAGCGCCAGCCAGGAGTTGCCCGGCAAGGGCAAGCGCGACCTGTGCGTGAGGCTCATGGACAGCGCGCGCGCTCACCCGCTCAGGTCGTCGCCTCCGTCAACCGCACCTGCGCCCCGCGCCGGTGTCACTGCAACGCGGGCAGATCCTCGAGCAGGCGTGAGGCGGCGACGGCCCTGATCCGTGCCTCCAGCGGAAACGTGTGCTCGCCAGTGTGAATCACGTCGAGCCGGCTCAATCGCAAATCCGCCCGCGCCACCCGCATCGACGGCGTCACCCTCGGCGCGCTGGTGCGCTTGACCTCGAATCCCCATCGATGCCGGCCACGGATGACCAGCAGGTCGAGCTCGGCGCCGCTGTGCGTCGCCCAGAAGCAACACTCCTCCGGCCGCGCGCCGAGGCGCCGGACGACCTGCTCCAGCACGAAGCCCTCCCAGGACGCGCCGGCCTTCGGGTGCGACTCGACATCAGCCAGCGTCCGTAGCCCGAGAAGCGTGTGAAGCAGGCCACTGTCCACGATGTACACCTTCGGCGACCGGACCTGACGCTTCCTGAGGTTCTCGTGCCAGGGCTGAAGCTGACGCACGACCAGGGCCGCCGAGAGCAGGTCCAGATAGCCGCGTACGGTCGTGTCGGCGACACCGAACGACCTGGCGAATTCCGATGAGTTCCACACCTGGGCGTGATAGTGCGCCAGCATGTTCCAGAAACGTCGCAGCGTTGTCGACTGGATCGTGATGCCCAACTGCGGAAGGTCTCGTTCGAGGAACGTCCGGATGAACGCGCGGCGCCATTCGTCGCTTTCAGCGAGCGACCTGGCGAGGAACGAGCGAGGGAACCCGCCGCGCGCCCATAGCTGGTCCAACCGATCCGAGCCGACCTCGTCCAGAGAGAATCCCCTGAGCTCGTGGTACACGATGCGCCCGGCCAGCGTCTCGGAGCTCCGCTGCAGCAGCGCCGGGGAGGCGCTGCCGAGCAGGAGGAACTTCGCACCGGAAGGCCTGTCGGCGAGGACACGGAGGATCGGAAACAGCTCGGGCCGGCGCTGGACTTCGTCGATGACCACGAGTCCGCGCAGACGGCGCAGGGCCGTCATCGCATCAGCCAGCCGCGCATCGTCATCAGGGTTTTCGAGGTCGAAGTACGCGACGGGGCCCCTCAAGGTCTTGAGCACCAAACGCGCCAGCGTGGTCTTGCCAACCTGGCGCGCGCCGACGATCGCCACGATGCGATGCCGGCGGAGCAGACCCCGGATGACCTGGACCTCCTTCGTTCGATCGATCACGTCAGGAATCTTACCATGAAAAATCGGTCACCGAGACCGACTTTTCAAGG
>CAYHRK010000265.1:2914-4962 GCA_964358795.1 uncultured Vicinamibacterales bacterium | reverse complement strand
CCTTCGCTCGCCATGACCATCCAGCGAGCTACGGCGCGGCGAAGGATGGCGGAGAGGGGGGGATTCGAACCCCCGTGCCGCTTACGCGACAAGACGCTTTCGAGGCGCCCCCGTTACGACCACTTCGGTACCTCTCCGCTTAGACGACGAGTGGTTTCATCGCCCGTGCTCGCGGAGGAAACCCGCCGCACCACGCAGGCGATGAAACCAGCCCAATATTATACCTTGCCGCGCTTGAGCTTGAAGAACTCCTGAATCAGCGCGCGGCAGTCGTCTTCGAGCACACCACCCACCACCGTGATGGTGTGGTTCAGCGCGGGATGCTGGTGCGCCTGCATCGCGGACACGACCGCGCCGGCCTTTGGCTCGGGTGCGCCGAACACGAGCGTGTCGATTCGCGCGTGCACCATGGCGCCCACGCACATCAGGCACGGCTCAATCGTCACGTAGAGCGTGCCGCCCACCAACCGGTAGTTGCCGATGGCTGTTGCGGCAGCCCGCAAGGCCACGACCTCGGCATGTGCGGTGGGATCGACTGCCGTGATCGGCTGGTTGAATCCGCGCCCGACAATCGCTCCGTCGATGACGAGAACGGCCCCAACCGGCACTTCTTCCCGCTCGAGGCCGCGACGGGCTTCGTCCAGAGCGGCGCGCATGAAGGTGTCGTGCGGATCCATGAGGATTGGAGTATTTTAGGCGTCAGCAGCCATGCGAGTCACGCGGCGTCACTTTCTCGGCACGCTTGGAGCGGCGACGGCGGCGGGGATGCCTCTGCCGGCACTGGCACAGGGCAACGCTCCAGGCCAGCTGAAACCGGCGTCGTGGCCATGGTGGCGGGCCGAGTCGTCGGTCGGAGCCGCACTGGCCAACGGCGAATTGCCTGAGCTGCGCAGGGCGCCCGACTTGCCGCTCCCTCTGGCCTATGACTGGGCCAGCCGGGGCGCCTGGCTGCGAAGCCGTTTTCCCGACTTGAAGCGCCATATCGTGTTCGAGTACTACCCGTGGTATGCCAGCGATCCCTGGTTCCACTGGGACGGGGAATACCGGACGCCGCCCCTCGATCTTGCCGCCACCAGCGTGCCGCTGCTGGGCCCCTACGATTCGCGATCGACCGCCGTGCTGGAGCAGCATGCGCAGTGGATCGCCGAAGCGGGTGTTGGTGCCATCAACCTGAGCTGGTGGGGCCCTGGCGATTTTACCGACCAGGCGGTGCCTCGCATCATGGACGTGATGCGCGCGCACGACATCCACGTGGCGTTCCACCTCGAGCCCTACCGCGACGACCGATCTCAATACTACCAGCGCGACATCCTGTACCTGCTGAAGGAATACGGCGAGCGCCGCCACTGGGACTGCTTGCTGGTGCTGCGCAACGCCGACGGCAAGTCCGGTCCGGTCTTCAAGTCGTTCCGAACGATTCTGCCGCCCTCAGGCAGGGACTGCCACGGCGTGCTCCAGGTGACGCAGGACTACACGAGCGATGCCAGCTGGCAACAGCAGGTGGCGAGCGTCCGCGAGACGCTCCGGCAGGATTTCGATCACATCACGCTGCTGGCCGACTCGCTGGATTTCGGCAGGACCCGCGCCTCTGGATTCGACGGCATCGCCATCTACGACAACTACGTCAGACCATCCGCGTGGCCTGCCTACGCGAAGGACTGCAACGCCTTCGATCTGCTGTTCTCCTTCAACTGCAATCCGGGATACGACGGCATTCTCGCGCGCAACGTGGCGCCCGACTCCTGCTACGCGCCGCCTTCGTTTGAACCGCCGGGGTACGAGATTGACTGGTCGCGTGTGCGCGACCGCGGCATCGCACGCCGCCTCGGTTCCGACCGGATTACCGAATCCCTCTACACGACCCTGCAGCTCCAGACCGACCCGAGTCTAGCCAACGCCCGCAAGGGCTTCTTTCTGGTCTACGTGAACTCCTTCAACGAATGGCACGAGGGGCACCAGTTCGAGCCGATGAAGGACTTCGCCGCATTGTCCTCTGCAGAGCGCAGTCTTTTCTACCACAACGCTCTTTGCGGGTCGTATCGGCTCGA
>CAYHRK010000265.1:0-2814 GCA_964358795.1 uncultured Vicinamibacterales bacterium | reverse complement strand
CGGCCGCCTCTGCCCAGGCTTCAGCCTCCATCCGGCTGAGTCGGGCGGGTGACATGCCCCCCGTTCGGAGCACTACATGTTTAACCGGCCGATGCGGTCCTTGTAAGACCCTTCGGCCGTACTCGCGGCAGGCACGCCACCGGCGGCGCGGCTGCCGGGTTTGACGCGGGTACGAATCGCAAGGAGGCAGCATGAAGAAGTTCGTATTCCTGACCATCGCCCTGTTCGCGCTCGCCCTTCTGGTGAGCCCGTCGTTGACGATGGCCCAGGAGAAGGCGCCGGACTCGGTCGTCCTGAAGGGCAACCCCATGGGCGGCGTCAAGTTCGACCACGCCAAGCACGGCAAACTCGTAGGCGACAAGTGCGACACCTGCCATCACGCCTCGAAGCCCGAGAAGGCGATGAAGGCGAAGCAGGAGAAGTGCCAGACCTGCCACACGAAGGTGGCCGAAGCCCCGATGAAGACCAACGCCAAGCTCGCCTTCCACGATGCCATGGCGAAGAAGGGCACCTGCGTCGACTGCCACGTGAAAGAAGGGGCGGCCGGCAAGAAGGCTCCGTCGAAGTGCGCCGACTGCCACAAGAAGGAGAACGGCTGATCGCAGTTGTTCGGTAACCGGTTCAGGGGTGGCGGGTCAACGGGCCCGGCCACCCCGTTGCTTTGTACGAGCCGCAACAGGAGTGGTGCCATGGCCCTGCGATCCGCTGGCGCTCGGGCGGGACATGGAGGAGAGGGGTGGTGCGCCCTGCCCTTCGACTCGCTGGCGCTCGCTCAGGACTCGGGCGGAGAAAGTGGTGCGCCCTGCAGGACTCGAACCTGCGGCCTCCTGGTTCGTAGCCAGGCGCTCTATCCAACTGGGCTAAGGGCGCACATTCAGGACCGCGTCGGTGAACTCTCGCGAGCGCACCGTAAACATTAACTATACCACAGGGATCTGCGACCCGAGGGTTACCACGACGTTCGATTCGGCCCCGATCGTCACCGGGTGACCACGCCACGCGTCAGGCCGTGGCCGAACGGGAACATGCCGGGGAGCGAGATGGGCAACTTGCCGCCGATCGCAATCTCGCCGGCCAGGGCTTTCGCGGCGACACGCTCGCTGAAGTCGGAGAACTCGTAGGTCAGCATCACGGCCGGCAGCTTCGGCAGAAACGTCGACGTGTACGGGTTGCCGAAGCACACGGTGACGAACGGCTTGTTCTGCGTGGCCAACGACTCGAGCAGCGCCGTCTGCGCCGCGCTCAGGTCCATGCGCCCGCTGTAGGAGGCGATCCGCACGAATACGCCGGCGATGACGACATCGGCGCGCCGCGCGAGCGCGCGAATGAGCTCGTACTCGGACGGCGTCGTGCGGTCGGTGATCTCGATCGACGTCACGTTCGGCCAGCGTTTCTTCAGCTCCGGGATCATCACCCGGCTCGGCACGCTCTCGCGCCAGCCCGCCGCGTAGTCGAGCACCGACAGGTAGAGCACATTCGCGTCGCGCGCCGCCGTGAGCGGCACCTGGTTCTTGTCGTCCTTGATCAGCGTGAACGCCTTATCGTTGATCTCCTGGGCCACCGCCGCGTGCGCCCGGCCGCCGAACTTCGTGGCGATCGCCGCGATGTCGGTCAGGCGGTTGGTGTGCAACCCGAGCTTGGCCTTCGCGCGCAAGATGCGCTCGACCGACGCGTTGATCTGCGCCTCACTGATCTCCCCGGCCGCCACCGCCGCCTTGATGCCCTTGAACGCCGCGTCATCGTCGGGTGAGTGGAGCACGAAGTCCGCGCCGGCGCCTACCGCCATCGCGGCCGCCTTGTCCGGCGTCCACCCCTTCGAGATGGCATCCATCGTCATCGAGTCGGTGAAGATCAGCCCGTTGAACTTCATCTCGTTCCGCAGCAACCCCGTGAGAATCGGCCGGCTCAGCGTGGCGGGAATACCCGGTGACGGGTCGAGCGCCGGGAGGATGATGTGCGTCGACATCACCGCGTCGACGCCCGCGTCGATCGCCGCCTTGAACGGCACGAGCTCAACCTTGTCGAGCCGCTCGCGCGGGTGCGTGATGAGGGCGAGGCCCAGGTGCGTGTCGACGACGGTATCGCCGTGGCCCGGGAAGTGCTTCACCGTGGCGAAGGCGCCGGTCGACTGGATGCCCTTGATGTAGGCCAGCGCCATCTCGGTCACCAGCGCCGGGTCCTCGCCGAACGACCGGATGTTGATGATTGGGTTTCGAGGGTTGTTGTTGACGTCGACGACCGGGTAGAAATCGATGTTGACGCCGACGGCCCTGGCCTCGGTGGCTGCCACTTCGCCGGCCTTGAAGGCCAGCTGCGCGTCGCGCGTCGCGCCAATGGCCATGGCGCGCGGCAGCCGCGTGGCGCCGTTCAGGATGTACGCCGCGCCGCCCTCGAAATCCGCCGTCGTGAGCAGCGGGATCGCCGACTCCGACTGCAGCCGGTTCAGGAGCACCGCCGCCGCGTAGGGCTCGCCCTTGCGCGAGGCGCCGCCGCCGCCGCCCCATACCGGGTTCAGCATCACTTGCGGCATCGGCTCTCCGGTGCCGAACACATGAAACCCGCCCACCTTCAGGTCACGCACCAGGTGCACCAGGCGTTCGTATTCCTCCGTATCGGTGCTGAGGAACGCCGCGTTGATGGACGGGAAGAGGAGCTGGCCGATCTTCTCGTCGAGCGTCATCCTCTTCAGCGTCCGCTCCACCCAGAGCGCCGCCTCTTTCTGCCGCTTCTCGGCGGCCTGCCGCTCCAGCCTGGCCTGCTTGACAGGATCGACCTTGCTTTGAGCCGACAGCCCACCCGACATCGACAGGCTGC
>CAYHRK010000264.1:498-4963 GCA_964358795.1 uncultured Vicinamibacterales bacterium | reverse complement strand
TCACCCGAGCGGGCAACCGCCTGGCCATCCAGACCAGCGCCCGCTTCTCGGGGCCCGCCAGCACGCTGCCCTGCAGCCGAACGTGCCCGGGTGGATGCGACATCGTTGCTGCTGGAAGTGCGACAAAGCTCTTCATCGGCGTCTCCTGTGGCGGCAGATCACCCGCCTATTCCTGTATGCGCGAACGGCAGGCAAACGGGCTCACAACACGAGGTTGGCTGGTATACTTCGCCATGATGTTTACCCTTCCTGTTCGCTCCGGGATCGTTCGGCTGGCCGCGCCCGCCCTGGTCTGTTCCGCCGTGGCCGTTGGCGCGCTTGCGATCCGCCCCGCCACCGTCACGCTTCAGGCGGTGCCCGCGCTGCAGGCTCCGGCCTCCGACACCAATGTCATCGTCAATCCGGCCATGTTCCAGGGCCTGCGCTATCGGTCCGTCGGTCCGCACCGGGGCGGTCGCGTAACCGCCATCAGCGGCGTGCGCCAGCAACCGTGCACGTTCTACATGGGTGCGACCGGCGGCGGCGTGTGGAAGACCACGGATTGCGGCAATCTCTGGCAGCCCATCAGTGACGGCCAGATCGAAACGGGATCGATTGGATCGATCGCCGTCTCGGAATCCAACCCTGATGTGGTGTGGGTGGGCACCGGCAGCGCGGCGATTCGCAGCAACGTGATTATCGGGCGCGGCGTGTACAAGTCCATCGACGCCGGCCGCACGTGGACGTTGGTCGGTCTGAAAAATGGCGGCCAGATCGGCGCCGTCGTGATCCATCCCGCCAACCCCGACATCGTTTTGGTGGCGGCGCTCGGATCGCCGTTCGGGCCGAACGACGAGCGCGGCGTGTTCAAGACCACCGATGGCGGCAAGACGTGGACGAAGGTGCTGTTTGTCAACCGCGAGACCGGGGCACGCGTGGTGGCCATCAACGAGGCGAATCCGAACGAGCTGTATGCCGGCATGTACCGCGCCTTCCGCAGAGGGTGGGACATCATCAGCGGCGGACCCGCCACCGAAGGAGGCCTGTACAAGTCGGTGAACGGCGGCGACACATGGACGAAGCTGTCGGCGGGGCTTCCGAAGACGCTCATCGGCAAGATCGACATCAGTGTGGCCCGTAGCAAGCCGAACATCGTGTTCGCGATGGTGGAAGCACCAGGCGCCGAAGGGGGCCTCTATCGTTCTGAAGATGCGGGAGCGACGTGGACCAACGTGAACAATACGCCACGCTTGCGCGCCAGGCCGTTCTATTTCCACTACGTGGATGTGAATCCGAAGAACGAGAACGAAGTCTGGGTGAACGAGCTCAGCCTGTGGAAGTCGGCGGACGGCGGCAGGACGTTCGCTGCGGTCAGCACGCCGCACGGCGACAACCACGGCATCTGGTTCAATCCCGACAACCCCGACATCGCCATCCAGTGCAACGACGGCGGCGCCAACATCACGCAGGATGGCGGCCGAAGCTGGTCGAGCATCCTGAATCAGCCCACGGCCGAACTCTACATGGTGGCCGTTGACGAGCAGTTTCCGTACCGCCTCTACGGCCCGCAACAGGACAACAGCACGCTGGTCGTACCGAGCCTGCCCACCGTCTCGTGGGGCGCCGAGCCACTGCAGATGTGGGGCCAGGTGTCGGGCTGCGAAACCGGCCAGGTGTGGCCCAGGCCTGACGGCAAGGTGATCTTTGGCGCGTGCAAGGGCGAATTCGGCCGCTACAGCGTGGTGACGGGTCAGGAGCAGCACTACTGGGTGTATCCGCAGAACCGTTACGGCCACAACCCGAAGGACATCAAGTACCGCTTTCCTCGCCAGACCGTGGTCTACGTGTCACCGCACGATCCCACCGTGATCTACCAGGCGTCGCACGTCCTGCACCGCTCGATAGACGAGGGGAAGACGTGGGATGTCGTCAGCCCCGATCTGACCGCCAACGAACCCGACAAGCAGATCACGCCGGGCACGCCCATCACGCGCGACATCACGGGCGAGGAAGTCTACAGCAGCATCTACGCGATGGTGGAATCCCGCCTCGAGAAAGGCGTGATCTGGGTGGGCGCCAACGACGGTCCGGTGCACGTGACGCGCGATAACGGCAAGACGTGGAGCAACGTCACCCCGAAGGACCTGCCCGCAGGCGGCCGCGTGCAGACGATCGAAGATTCGCCGCACCGCAAGGGTTCCGCCTACATTTCGGTGTATCGCTATCTGCGCGAGCACGACCTGCGCCCATTCGTATACGTGACGAATGACTACGGCGCCACCTGGACACCGCTGGCGGATGGCAAGAACGGCATACCAATCGACTACCCGGTGCACGTGGTTCGCGAAGACCCGAGCCAGCAGGGCCTGCTGTACGCCGGGACCGAGTTCGGCATGTTCATCTCGTTCGACAACGGCACGCATTGGCAGACGTTCCAACAGAACCTGCCGAATACCCCGGTCACCGACATCAAGGTGCACCACAAAGATCTCGTGCTGTCCACGATGGGCCGCTCGTTCTGGATCATGGACAACGTGACGCTGCTGCACGCACTGGCGCAACGGCACGAGATGATCACGCGCGCCGAGGCGTATCTGTTCCAGCCACGCGAGGCCTACCGCATGCGGTACAGCGCGTCGGGCGGGCGGGCCGACCAGCCCGAGTACCCACCGCCCGGCGTGTATGTCGACTACTACCTGGCCGGAGCGCCGGCTGGTGAGCTGAAACTCGAGATTCTGGACGGCAAGGGCCATGTCGTGCGCACCATCGCCAGCGCGACGGGTGGCGGACGGGCGGGCGCCGCCCTGCCAGCCCAGGAACGTCGTGGCGGTGGCGCGCCCGCCGTGTTGCCCAAGCGCGAGTGGCACAACCGGTTCATGTGGGATCTGCGCTACTCGGCTACGCCAGTTTCGGCCTCGGGCGAACCCGGAATGGCCGGAGGTGGTGGTGGCGGCGGTCCGGTCGTGGTGCCCGGCAGCTACCAGTTGCGTCTGACGCTGGGTGAATGGAGCCAGTCGCGGCCGCTGGAGGTGAAGATCGACCCGCGCGTGGCGGCCGATGGCGTGACGCTGGCCGACCTGCAGGAACAGCTGAATCTCTGCCTGAAAGTGCGCGACGCGGTCGCCTCAGCGCGCCAATTAGCGGCCGCCATCGCAGACGCTCGGGAACGATTCAGGGCCGACCCCGCAAAGTCGAAGCAGTTGCAGACACTGGCGGCCCGCGTGGTCACCTCGAACGAGGTGTATCCACAGGGCATGCTGATCGATCAGTTTGCCAATGTCGCGCGGATGATCGGCCAGGCCGACCAGAAACCGGGACGCGACGCGTACCTGCGGTTTGACGATCTGATGAAAGAGATGGCGGCGATCAGGGCGGAGTTGGCGAAGCTGGGAATCTGACGCAGAATCAGACAAGGCCAGCGTCTGCCAGTCAAAGGGATCGACCATGTACGCGAGCAGGAGACAGTGCATCTTGAACGCGATTGCGGCCGCGGCGATCTGCGCGGCAACCGTGGCCTGGCTGGATGATTCGCGCCGCGCGTCTGCCCAGGCCGCCACGACACTTGGCGATTTCGCGGGTCGGTGGGTGCTGAACGCGGACCTGAGCGACACCCCCGACAAGATGGGGCAGCGCGCGGGCCCGGGTGGCCAATCTGGCCGGCGAGGTGGAGGAGGTGGCGGCATTGGCGGAACCGGCATCGGCATCGGTGGTATGGGTGGCGGCAGGGGCGGCATGGGTGCCGGAAGCGGCCAGGCCGATCGCGACGCCGTGGCACGCATGCAGCGAATTGTGCGGGCCGAACTGGCGGTGCTCTCCCCACTGCTCGTTACCGTCGATGGGCCACAGCTGACCTTCACCGCAACCGATGGTCGCATCGAAACACTGGTCAGTGACGGGAAGAAGCAGCCGGGCCTGACGGGAGACGGATCGACGGAAACCAGAACCACGTTCCAGAACGGGCACCTGGTGATCGAGAAGCGCTACGACGAAGGCATAAAATCGATTCGGACCTGCACCATCGAACCGGCCGGCCTCACGCCCAGGCGGCTCGTGATCGTGGTGAAGGTGGAGGGGCCCCGCATGCAGGGTCAGACCGAGAAGATGCGCGTCTACGATGTGGACGCGCAGCCGCCGAAACGCCCATGAAGTTTGCCGCGCCAGGACCAGCGGCCGTGGTGGCTACACTCTGCACGGCCGCCGTCAGCGTGGCTGCCCTTGTGCTGGGCGGGCCACCCGCACCGCTGCCCCGCGACGCCGCGGCCACCGAGTTCTCGGCCGAACGAGCGATGGCGCACATCAGCCAGATCGCCCAGCGTCCGCACCCGATGGGATCGGCCGATCACGCCCGCGTGCGCGACTACCTCGCACAAGAATTGACGGCGCTCGGCCTGAGCGTGGAGCGCCAGGACGCGGTGGCGATCCGGCGCGGCCCTTCCCATAGGGCGGGCCGCGTCGAGCACATGATGGTACGCCTGGCGGGCACCCC
>CAYHRK010000264.1:0-488 GCA_964358795.1 uncultured Vicinamibacterales bacterium | reverse complement strand
GTCGAAACGTTGCGTGCGCTTCGGGCCGGCCCGCCGCTTCGCAACGACATGATGGCGCTCTTCACCGACGGCGAGGAATTCGGCCTGCTCGGCGCCGAGGCGTTTGTCAGCGAACACCCTTGGGCCAAGGAGGTACGGCTGGCGCTCAACGTCGAGGCGCGCGGCACCAGCGGCCCGGCTCAGATGTTTGAAACCGGTGCGGGCAACGGTCTGATCGTGCGCGAGTGGGCCGCCGCGGTGCCTCATCCCACCGGCTCGTCGCTGACCTACGAAGTCTACAAACGCATGCCGAACGATACCGACTTCTCGGTGTTCAAGCGGCTGAATCTCACCGGACTGAATTTCGCATTTGTGGGCAACTGGGAGGCCTATCACACGCCGCTCGATTCGGTGTCCAACCTCGACCGGGGCAGCCTGCAGCACCATGGACTGGCCGCGCTCGCGCTGGTGCGGCGGTTTGGCGCGCTCGACCTGGCGACGATTCGCGA
>CAYHRK010000263.1:0-4979 GCA_964358795.1 uncultured Vicinamibacterales bacterium | reverse complement strand
CGCGCCCGACGAGGCGTAGAATGTCGGCGAGGCGCGCGGCTTAGGCCGAAACGTTAGGCAGAGCAGAATTCAGGACGTCGAGTACGGTTCGCATCTCTTGCGTAAAGGCTCGTCAACAGTGGTGACGATGGTATGAACCGGCTGGCCGTAGTCATCGCGATCGCTGTTCTGGTTGCTGCACGGCCAGATTCCGCCGTGGCGCAGTCGAGCCCGGATCGATTCGAGGTGGGCGTCCAGATCGCGTCGGCGATCTCGAGCCAGTTCGACCACACCGATGCCGGACTCGGCGGCCGGTTCTCATGGCATCCAGCCGGGCTGGTCGGGATTGAAGCGGAAATCGTCCTCTATCCTGGGGACTTTCCGGGCCAGCGCCCGTTCAGTCGCGGTCGCATGGAGGGTCTGTTCGGTGTGACGGTCGGGCCCAGCTTCGACCACGTGAGGCTTTTCGCGAGGCTGCGGCCCGGCTTCGTGAGCTTTCGCGAAGCGCCGCAGCCATTCCCCTGCATCCTGATCTTTCCGCCACCCCTGTCATGCGCCCTTGCTTCGGGCCGCACCGTCTTTGCCTTTGACATCGGAGGCGGCGTCGAGGTGTTCGCGACGCGGAAGACATTCGTCCGCGTGGACGTCGGTGACCGCCTCCTGAGGTACCCGGGGCCGGTCTTCGACAACAACCGCACGGTGCGAGCGGAGGCGTTTTTCAGCCATGACTTCCGGTTCGCGGCCGGCGGCGGCCGGCGGTTCTGACCGTGGGTGTTCGCGGTGAGGTCAGGACTGAGAAGGTCGCGGCTTTGCAGGTTACCGTCGTCCGAAAAGGTTCGACATGCGGAGATGGATCGATACGCGGGGTCTATGATGTCCGCATAAAGTAGCTGCAAGCCTGCCTAACATCGCGCTGGAGCCGTTGGCACAATCGCGCGTGGGGCGCCGCGGCTCAGCGCGAATCGTTGGGCCGACGGGGAGTCGCGACGGCACATGGCGCCACAGGTCCTCAGCGGCGTATGCTCAGCCCGGGCGAACCAGGATGGTGACTAGGCTCGTTCTCTTTGTCGGCGCTTCTTTGATCCTGGGGTACGTGTCGAAGGCCTCGCTGAGCCAGCCTCGTTCTCACGGGTTCTACCGGTTCCTGGCATGGGAGTCCATTCTAGCGCTCGTTCTGCTCAACTTCCGGGGCTTCGCACTGTGGTTCGGTGATCCTCTCTGTCTCCGTCAGCTCATGTCGTGGGTTTTGTTGACCGGGTCCATCGTTCCGGTCACCTGGGGGGCTCATCTGCTGCGAACCCGCGGGCGGCCAAAGGCAGCTCGCGATGACCGACGACTGTTCGAGTTTGAAAAGACAACCCAACTCGTGACCGCGGGGGTGTTCAAGTACGTGCGACACCCGCTCTACAGCTCCCTCCTGTTGCTGGCGTGGGGTGTGTTCTTGAAGAGGCCCTCCGGGCCGGGGGGCGGTCTTGCCTTGTGCGCGACGGCGCTGCTGGTGGCCACGGCCAAGGCTGAGGAGTCGGAGAACCGCCAATATTTCGGGACTGCCTACGACACCTACATGCGGGACACGAAGATGTTCATTCCGTTTGTCCTATGAGAACGGGGACAGAGTGGGCAACCGCGCGAGTAGAGGGGCAGGCGCCGCAATAGCGGCCCAACAACGCGCTGCACCCGACCGGCGCCGGTGGTATCGTGAGCACCGGCGGGTGAGCGCTGACCGTTATGCCGCCTGAGTGTTACGCTCCAACAACAGGGAGTGAAGCGCCCCCATTCCTTTTGGATCATCATCGCGCAGGGTTATCTGGTTCGGCGCCTGCGAACGCCTACGCGATTCCACAGGAGCTCCTATGAACGTGCCTGCCCGCGAGCCGAAATCTCGTTTTCGCTGGTCGATCCTGACCGACGTGCGCTACGCCCTGCGCTTGCTCGCGCGCAGCCCGCTGTTCACGATCACCTCCATCCTGTCGTTGGTGATCGGTATCGCTGCCGCGACGACCATCTTCGGACTGGCAGACGCAATCTTCTTTCAGACAAGCCCTGGCGTGCGGCATTCTGGACAGGTTGTCGATATCGCACGGACGACCAACGGCTCCGGCTTCGGTACCATGTCCTACCCGGCTTTTCGGCACCTGCGCGACCACACGCAGACGTTGCAATCGATGGCCGCGACAACGATGGACCCGCTGCCGCTCAGCATGAGCGACGGTACGACCAGCGAACGGGTGTACGGCCGAACGGTGTCGGGCACCTTCTTCGATGTTCTGGAGGTTCAGCCGGCGCTCGGGCGATTCTTCCGCGCCGACGAAGACGAGATTCCAGAGGCCCGACCGGTGGTCGTGCTGAGCCACCGCTTCTGGCAGGAGCGCTTTCAGGCAGACCCGCGCGTGCTCGATACAAAGATACGGCTTAACAATACGCAGTTCACGGTGATCGGCATCGCCGAAGCGGGCTTTGAGAATACGACGTTCGTCGGAACAGACCTGTGGATGCCGATGGCGATGGCTGGAACGGCGCGGGGCGAACGGACTGCCGACCTGCTCGGCAACCCGCGTTCGACGTGGCATATGGCGATCGGGCGTCTCGAGCCGGGCGTGACCCGGGAGACGGCACAGGCGGAACTGAACACGCTGCTCGACGCTTTCAAGGCTGACACGCCGTCTGTACCGGCCTCCCATGGCATTGTGGTCGCCGGCAGCCGCCGAGTGCCGGTGCCCGTCCGCCTGCCGTTCAGTGCCTTTGTGAGTCTGCTCTTCGCGTTGACGGGCGGGCTGCTCGCAATCGCCTGCAGCAACGTGGCGGGCATGCTGATGGCACGGGCCACGGCGCGGCATCGCGAGATGGCAACGCGACTGGCCATGGGCGCCAGCCGCGGCCAGTTGATCGGCCAGATGCTCGTCGAGACCCTGGTGCTCTTTGTCGCCGCCGGGTTGGTGGCGTTGCCGGTCACCCTGTGGCTGGCGAGCGCCCTCCAGGCGTTCTTGCCCGTGCTTCCTGTGCCGATTCGTCTTGATCTCTCCGTCACCGTGCACACCTTGCTGTTCGCTGCGGGTATCTCGCTCGGGACCGGTGTGGTATTCGGCCTGGCGCCGGCGCGTCACGCGCTCAAGGCGGACCTATCCCAGATATTGCACGGCCAGTCTTCCACAGCCAGCCGCGAGCGGCTGCGCCTGCGACATGCTCTGGTGGTCGCACAGGTCGCGTTGTCGCTGGCCATGGTCATTACGGCCGGATTGTTCGTCCGCACGTTGCAGGCGGGGTCACACATCGACCCGGGATTCCGGACGGCCAATATCGAGGTTGTGTCGATCGATACGACGGTCATGGGTGCCGCGGGGCCGCGCGCGGTGTCGTTGGTCAACCGCGTGGTCGAGCGGCTTCGTACGGTCGGCGTCGTCGAGGCGGTGGGGTACGCGCGCACGATTCCGCTCCAGGGCGGCAGCTTTGGCCTGGGCGGTATTCGCGTACCTAGCTTGACCGATGCCGACAGTGCCCGGCTCGATGCCGAGGGTTGGGATGTGGTGTCGCCCGATTACTTCAGCACGGTCGGCCTGCCGATCGTCGAAGGCCGCGCCTTCACCAGCAACGATCGAGACGGCCGGCCGCTGGTGGCGATCGTCAACGAAGCCTTCGCCCGGGTCGCGTGGCCGGGACAATCGGCGGTTGGCCGGCGCTTCTGGCAAACCAGTGGTCGGAACGACGAGGGACGTCCCCTCGAAGTGGTCGGCGTGGTGAAGGACGCGAAATATCGCACGATCGGTGAGGCTGCCCGAACGTTCGTGTATGTGCCGTTCGCACAGCACCCCCAGACCCACGTGGAGCTGTTTGTGAAACATGCGCCGGGGCAGTCGATTTCGAAGGACGTGCGCGCGGCCATCAGCAGCGTGGAGCCAGGGTTGCCCGTGGTGCTGATCCAGTCGTTCGACGATGCCACGGCGCCAGTAGTGTCCGGTCATAAGTCAAATAGGTAGAGCTGGTTACCGTCGTCGATCTGCTCGAATTTGGGAGCCGACATCAAAAACCGCTGTAGAAATGGGCGTTTTCTCGAAGAGCGTGACGCTCAGGATTTGCAAGAGTTGGTAGAGGCTGACATCGAGAGCGAGCCGCTTCCTGACGATGGCCACCAGGACGTAGACCGAGAGGGCGATCCAGATCTGGGTCTTCACGGCGTTCTCACTGGTACCAGAGAACGCCTTGATCCGGAGATGTTGTTTGATCCACTTGAAGAAGAGCTCGACTTGCCAGCGCGACTTGTAGAGGTGCGCGATCGCGAGCGCGGGCAGCGTGAAGTTGTTGGTCAGGAAGACCAACCGCTTCGTCGTCTCGGGATCGACGTAGCGCACGCGGCGCAGAGGCGCGGGATAGTCGCGGCGCGCCTCGCGCGTGGCCAAACCCACGGTGTGATCCGAGCGCAAGCCGGTGGCGAAATCGACGGGACGCGACGTGCGGCGTCGAAACCGAATCCCTCGCTTCGTGCGCGTGACGAAGAACGCCGCTTCGTCCGTGAAGCGATGCAGGCGCGCGAAGTCGAGGTACCCGCGGTCCATGAGGTAGACGGCACCGGGCTCGATCACGAGATCGTCGAGGAACGTCACATCGGGGCACTTTCCCTCGGTAATGTGCACGACCGTGGGGATCAGGCCCCGCAGGTCCACCTGCGTGTGCAGCTTGACGGCGGCGTCACGCCGGCGATAACGCGCCCACGGAAAGACGGAGAGACAGAGATCAATGATCGTCGCGTCGAGGGCGTACACGGTGTTCGCCAAGTCGACCGCAAGAGACTCATCGACGTACAGGTCGCGCGCGGTGCGAATGAGGCCCTGCGTGAAGTCGGCGTAGATGCGCCAGTCGCGGGTCTCGTTCGCATCGGCCAACGTCGCCCGCGCGACACGGGTGCGGATCCCGACGTGATAGAGCCTGGACTGCATCGCGCGGAGACAGGCTTCGATATCACGCAGGCTCTCGCGATAGGTGAGTTGGGCGAACGCCATGCAGAG
>CAYHRK010000262.1:0-5004 GCA_964358795.1 uncultured Vicinamibacterales bacterium | reverse complement strand
TCACCGCCAGCGATCGCAGCCCGGCGCGAAGCGTGGGCCGGCTGACGCCAATCAGTTTTGCCAGTTGCCGCTCGGGCAGCAGGCGATCGCCCGGCCGCAGGCTGCCTGAATCGATCAGGCCGCGCACGTGAGCGATGACGTGCTCGACGGCGACCGAATCGCGTGGGCGTAGAGGATGGTCTGACGAAACGGTCCCCATGGAATGCGACCTCTGCACGCTGGGTAAACAATACCTGTTCAGTTGTAGACAGTCAAAGGGTCAGACCAATATTTAGACCTGAATGATGTTGACATCCAATTCTTGGCCGTGATACCAATACTCAGCTCGAAGCGTCATTTGACATACAGTCGAGTTATACCGTAAGTGGTAAGTCCAATATTGACCTGGTTTGCCTCTGACGTCTTGATTCCGACCGAACTCACAACAGCTCCGGCCGCCGGAAGCGAAGGAAGAAGGAATGTCCAGGTAGGGTTCCGGGTCAGCATCGTCAGAGGCGCCTCATGAACTATGCGATCGGTGTAGTGGGACTGGGAGTGATGGGAGGCAACCTCGCCCGCAATATGGAGAGTAAGGGCTTCCCAGTAGCGGGATACGACCTGGACGCAGCCAAGACGAAGGCGTTTCTGGAAGGGCCAGCGAAAGGCACGGTCATCACCGGTGTGGATTCGCCCGAGCGGCTGATGCAGGTGCTCGAACGGCCGCGCCGGGTCCTGATGATGGTGCCGGCAGGTCCCGCCGTCGACAGCGTAATTGCACATCTGCGGCCGCACATGCAGGCTGGCGACATCCTGATTGACGGCGGCAACACCCACTTCCTCGATACGGAACGGCGCAGCATGGAGCTTCAGGCGGCCGGCTTCCACTTCGTGGGTGCGGGCGTCTCGGGCGGCGAACACGGTGCCCTGCACGGCCCAGCCATCATGCCGGGCGGGTCACCGCAATCGTGGGACGCGCTTGCGCCGATCTTCCGCGCAATCGCCGCGAAGGCCGACGATGGCGAGCCATGCGCGGAGTACATGGGTCCGCGTGGCGCCGGGCACTATGTGAAGATGGTGCACAACGCGATCGAGTACGGCGACATGCAGCTCATCGCGGAAACCTACGACCTGCTGCACCGCGGCGCGGGATTGTCCGCCGCTGCCTTGGCCGCGCTGTTTGCCGAATGGAACGCGGGCGAGCTTCGCTCGTATCTGATCGAGATCACCGCTGAGATTTTCACTCGCGCCGACCCAGAGACGGGCCGGCCACTGGTTGACGTGATTCTCGACGAGGCCCAACAGAAAGGCACAGGCAAGTGGGCCAGCCAGAACGCGTTCGACGTCGGCGCACCGGTGCCGACGATGAACGCCGCTGTGGAATCTCGCATCATCTCGGCGCTGAAGGCCGAGCGTGTCGCCGCCAGCCGGGTGTTGCGCGGTCCCAATCCGCGCTACGCCGGAGGCGCCGCGCGCCTGATTGCGGCCACGCGCCACGCCCTCTACGCCAGCAAGATCACGTCGTACGCGCAGGGCCTGGCGTTGCTGCGCATCGCGTCGAGAGAATACGGCTACAATCTGAAACTTGGTGACATCGCCAAGATCTGGCGCGCCGGCTGCATCATCCGCGCGCAGTTGCTCGGCGACATCCGCGAGGCCTACCGGCGCGACGCGGATCTGGCGAACCTCCTGTTGGACGAAGCCTTTAGCACGGCCGTCGACCAGCGGCAGGATTCGTGGCGGCTGGTCGTGCAGACGGCCGTGGGCCTCGGGATTCCCGTGCCCGCCATGAGCGCGTCGCTGGCCTACTACGACGCCTACCGATGCGAACGCCTCCCGGCCAATCTGACGCAGGCGCAGCGCGACTACTTCGGCGCGCACACGTACCGCCGCGTCGACCGGGAAGGCTCGTTCCATACCGATTGGTCGGCTGCCCCCGCCGGCGAGACCCACTGACGTCGAGGGTTGTACGATGAGTTCCGGTTTGCACATCCGCCAGGGCGGCACCCTGGACTTCCTTTCGCTTGGTGCGCTCGTGCACCGGCTGGATCCTGGCATCATTCCGTTCCGTAAGGCGACGGCATGCGCCATTCACGTGAGTGGCGGCGAGTTCAACACGGCCGCCAATCTCGCGGACTGTTTCCGCCTTCGGACGGCGGTAGCCACCGCCATGGTGGACTACCCGGTCGGCGATTTGATTGCCGAACGCGTACGCGCGATGGGCGTGCACCCCTATTACAAGCACTTCACGCACGATGGCGTGCGCGGCCCGAACATGGCGGCGGTCTACAGCGATCGGGGCCATGGCGTGCGCCCGCCGGTGGTGTTCTACAACCGCTGCAACGAGGCCGCCTCGCTGCTGAAGCCAGGCGACTTCGACTGGCAGACCATCTTCGGCGCCGGCGTGCGCTGGTTCCACAGCGGCGGTATCTTCGCCGCGTTGTCAGACACGACGGCCGAGTTGATCGTGGAGGCCATGCAGGCGGCGAAGGCATCCGGGGCCGTGGTGTCGTTCGACCTGAACTACCGGGACAAACTCTGGCATGCGGTAGGCGGCCATGCCCGTGCCCTCGACGTGCTTGGGCGCATCGTTCGACACGTGGACGTGCTGGTGGGGAACGAAGAAGATCTCCAGAAAGGACTGGGCATTCCAGGACCCGACGCAGCCGGCACGTCGAAACTCGATCCCTCGACGTTTTTCGGCATGATCGATCAGGTCGTGACGCAGTACCCCCAGATCAAGGTGGTGGCGACGACGCTGCGCGACGTGCACTCCACCAACGTCCACACCTGGGGCGCCGTGGCCTGGGTGAACGGACAGACCCATGTGTCGCCCACATGCCGGCTCGACGTGCTCGATCGGGTGGGCGGCGGCGACGGCTTCGCGTCGGGTTTCATCTATGGGATGCTGTCGGACGCATCCCCAGAGGAAGCCGTCAGACTCGGCTGGGCGCACGGGGCGCTGATGACCACGTACCCGGGCGACACCACGATGGCGACGGTGGAGCAGGTGAAGGCGTTTGCACAGGGCGGATCGGCGCGCATCCAGCGCTGATCGGCACAGTGCTCATCACGAAGGCACGCGACAGAGCAGGAGCGTGCCGATAGCAACAGGAGCGCGACGTGGCCGACTGGGTCGATGCTGAAGGTCAGAGACATACAGGACGGATAGGCCGCTACCGCTGGGTGGTATGTGCGCTGCTGTTTTTCGCGACCACCGTCAACTACATCGACCGCCAGGTGCTAGGCATCCTGGCGCCCGATCTGCAACGCTCGATCGGCTGGACCGAGATCGAGTACGGCAACATCGTCGTGGCGTTCCAGGTCGCGTACGCGATTGGGCTGCTCCTGTCCGGCCGTCTGCTAGACAAGATCGGCACCAAACTGGGATACGCCGCAGCGCTCGTCTTCTGGAGCCTGGCGGCTATGGCTCACGCCCTGGCGACCACGCCGTTCGGCTTCGGTGCGGCTCGCTTCGCCCTCGGTCTCGGCGAGGCGGCCAATTTCCCGGCCGCGATCAAGTCGGTGGCGGAGTGGTTTCCCAAGAAAGAACGCGCGCTGGCGACCGGCATCTTCAACGCCGGCACCAACGTCGGAGCCGTCGTGGCGCCGGCCGTCGTCCCGGTCATCGCGCTCACGTGGGGCTGGCAGTGGGCCTTCATCCTGACGGGCGCCTTCGGGTTCACGTGGCTCATCTTCTGGTTCTGGTTCTATGGCACCCCGGAGAACCACCCGCGCCTCTCGAAGACCGAGCTCGCCTACATTCGGAGCGATCCGGCCGAACAGGTGTCGCCGGTGCCGTGGCTCAGCTTGCTCAAGTACCGCCAGACCTGGGCGTTTGCGATCGGGAAGGGTCTGACCGATCCGATCTGGTGGTTCTACCTGTACTGGATTGCCAAGTTCCTGCACGACAAGCACGGCCTGACGCTGTCCACCGTTGGCCCACCGCTCATCGTCATCTACCTGATCGCGGACATTGGGAGCATCGGCGGGGGGTGGATGTCGTCGAGTCTGATCAAGCGAGGGTGGAACCTGAACAGCGCACGCAAGCTCACGATGCTGACGATGGCCCTTTGTGTGACGCCCATCATGTTCGCCGAATACGTCGCGGATCTGTGGACGGCCATCTTCATCGTGGGGTTGGCGGCGGCCGCACACCAGGGCTGGTCGGCCAACATGTTCACGGTGGCGTCCGACATGTTCCCGCGCCGCGCCGTCGGCTCGGTGGTCGGCATCGGCGGCATGGCCGGCGCCATCGGCGGCATGTTCATTGCGTCGCTTGCCGGACACGTGCTGCAGTGGACCGGGAGCTATCAACTGATGTTCGTGATCGCGAGCGGTGTGTACCTACTGGCGCTGCTCATCCTGCATGTGCTGGTCCCACGACTGGAGCCGGCGCCCGTCGACGAGGTGGAGGGAGCCGCGTAACGATGTTTCCGGGAGACGATTTCCTGTTGGAGAGCGACGTGGCGGTGGACCTGTACCACCGGGCGGCGAGCGATCTGCCGATCATCGACTACCACTGCCATTTGTCGCCCGAGCTGATGGCGCGCGATCACCGTTTTCGATCGATCACTGAAATCTGGCTGGACGGCGACCACTACAAGTGGCGGGCGATGCGCGCCAACGGCGTGGACGAGCGCTATTGCACGGGCGACGCCACCGACTGGGAGAAATTCGAGGCGTGGGCGGCCACCGTACCGGACACGATGCGCAATCCCCTGTATCACTGGACGGCCATGGAACTGAAGCGGCCGTTCGGCGTCACAGAGGCCCTGTCGCCATCAACCGCGCGCCACATCTACGACCACTGCAACGCCAGACTTCAAGAAGATGGTTTCACGACCATGGGACTGCTGCGGCAGTTCAGGGTGGCCGTGGTGTGCTCGACCGACGACCCCACCGACTCGCTCGATGCGCACCGCGCCCTGAGGGACAGGCCTGATTTCTCCACGCAGGTGTATCCGACGTGGCGGCCCGACAAGGCGTTGGCGGTGGATGACGTGGCGGCGTGGAACGGGTGGGTCC
>CAYHRK010000261.1:0-5023 GCA_964358795.1 uncultured Vicinamibacterales bacterium | reverse complement strand
CAGGCGGGATGCAGCGCCGGTCGAATGCAGACGGACTTGCACCACGGGCTGCTAGGCGCTAGTCCGACGCGCGGGCGTCATGTGCGCTAGAAGCGGCCTGGCCAATCCAGGAAACGGGCCCAGTGCGCCGACGATCGCGCGCGTGGCCCACGAAGACCGTAACACTCTTGAGACCGCGCGGCACCAGCGCTGGTCGGTCGCCACCAGGCCACGGTACGCCGACAGCCAGTCTCTCTCGATGGCGGCATCCCACGCCAATATCCCCCGCGTGGCCAGCGGCACGACGATTTCGACCGCCGCAAAGGCCCACGCCATGCCCTCTCCCGTGAACGGCTCGACGTAGCCGGCCGCATCGCCCAGTACGAACACGCGCCGGGCAACGGGACGAGGCATATGACGGGTAAGGGGCACCGTGCCTTGCCAGTCGACTTCATCCAGGGCGCCGGAATCGTGAGGGATACCAGCCTCGGACAGAATCGAGGACACGGCGCGCGCAGGGTTGGCCTGCAACTTGAGGAATCCGGCATCGAGCGCCGCCGCAATGTTGGTGCGGCCCTGCTCGACGAGGGTGATGCCCACATAGCCGTGACGTCCCACGGCCATGGTGATCGCGCCAGGTGTCGCTCCGGCAATCGCGCGATCGGCCAGGCCCCCAACGCCAATCCGTGAGGTAGACGACACACGGCTGCGCAGTTCAGGGCATTCGCGCAATGAACTGTGAGCGAGCCCATCGGCAATCATCACCATCCGGGAGGCCACACGCGCGCGGTGATGGTGATGCTGCACATCCAGACGACGCCAGCCTTCGCGCCAGGGGGCGCCAGCCTCGGGCACCAGCAACGCCGTGGTTTCTGGAAGGAATGCGCACCCGGCGTCGATGGCAGCACCGACGATCATGGCGTCCAGCACGGCGCGCGACACGGCCAGACCGGCGGGAATCGGCAACTGAACCGCGCGCCCCCTGTGCCGGAGATGGACGGTCGAGACCGGCTGCGCGCCGCACCCACGCAGCGTCTCGATCAACCCCGCGCGGCCCAGTGCCGCAAGTGCGTGCGCGTTGAGGCACCCACCACACACTTTCGGCCGCGGGAACGACTTGCGCTCGACGAGCAGCGTAGCCCGTCCCGCGCGCGCCAGCTTCAACGCGGCAAACGCGCCAGCCGGGCCCGCGCCCACGACGACCGCGTCCCATTCAGTTCGGGACGCGCGAGCAAGGTCAATCGTCGGTGCCGTGATCATGCGCTTTCGTATTCCCGCTCTCGCTTCGTCATTCCCGCGAAAGCGGGAATCCAGAACCTGGACCCCCGCTTTCGCGGGGGTGACAGACAAGGTGAACCATTCCCGCTCTCCGTTCGTCATTCCCGCGTTCCTGGGCGGCCGTAGCCGAGGGCGAAGGCGCCCGCGGGAATGACGGAATGCGGAGCAGCGCGATCACCCGATGCTCCGATACCAGGTCAGCAGCCAGCGTTGAGGCCAGCGCTCGGTGACGCGCGCGCCTGCAAGCCCGGCGCGCACGGCCATTGCCTGCGCCTCTTCGGTTGTAAAAGCCGCCTCGACCGACCGCGTGCCATCCACGTGAAACACGCGCGACCGGGACAGCAGGCGGCATCCAACCCATGTGAACACATATCCGAGGTCAGTGCGTCGCAAGTCCGACACTAGCACCAGCACCCGCGCGGCGTCCTTCATCCTCCGCAACACATGTTCTGCCTCATCGTCTTCCAGATGGTGCAGGAAGAGCGAGCACAGCACCACATCGAAACCGGTGGGAAGCAAACCGCCGGCCGCGTCCAGTTGGGTGAACTGCACGTGCCGGACGCCGGATTGCCCTGCCAGCGAACGGGCATACTCGATCGCGACCGGACTGATGTCGCAGCCGCACACCTCGACTGGCACGCCCTTGCGCGCAGCGAGCCTGGCCAGACCCACCACCACGTGGCCGCCGCCGCACGCCAGGTCGAGAATGCGGATGGGCCGCGCCGCAACCGAGGCAGCCCGGGCAATGGCTGGCCACAGCGTGGCCACGCTTCGGCTGGCGGCATTGCCCCTGCCCAACGCCGCCAGGGCGTGGCGGTGCTCGCGGATGTCGAGATCCGGCTGATCCATCAGCTCGGGTTGGAGTCGGCGGCAGGCGGGGACCAGCATGAATCTCCAGTCGGCCCGGCATTCACCACGCGCTCGACACGCCCGAACACCTCATCGACGATCTGGCGAACCGCCTGGTCGGAAGAGGCCTCGGCCACCACGCGCACAATCGGTTCGGTGTTCGATCCGCGCACGTGGAACCAGCCGTCGGCGAGCGTCACCTTTACGCCATCGCGCGTGTCCATCGGCAGGTGCGCGTAGTTGTGTTTCACCATGCGCAGCACGTCGGGAATCTTGCCGGACGGGCAGGGCAGTCTCTCTTTCGCCATCCGGTAGTGCGGCAGTTCGGCCATGAGAGCCGACACGGTCTTGCCCGAGCTGGCCAGCAGGTGGAGGATGAGCGCCATGCCCACCTGGCTGTCGCGCGCGAAGTTGATGCGCGGGTAGATGACCCCGCCGTTGCCTTCACCGCCGATCACGGCCTTTTCGATGCGCATGCGTTCTGTGACGTGTGCCTCGCCAATCTTCGTGCGCAGCACCTCGCATCCAAACCGTCTCGCCACCGCGTCGAGCGCGGCGGTGGTGGAGAGGTTTGCCACCACCGGTCCGCGCCGTTGGCCCAGCACGTACCAGGTGGCCAGCACCAGCGTGTAATCTTCGCCGATCGGTTCGCCGGTTTCCGCGATCACGGCCAGACGGTCCGCGTCCATGTCCTGTGCGAAACCGACATCGCACTGGTGGGTGCGCACAGCCTCGCACAGCGCGCCGAGGTTTTCTGGCAGCGGCTCGGCGGGCCGCGGAAACAGGCCGTCTGGCGTGATGTTGATGGGCACCACCTCGGCGCCAAGCGCGTCGAGCAGTCGAGGGGCCAGCAAGGCGCCGGCTCCGTTGCACGCATCGAGTGCCACGCGCAGGCGACGTTGATGTTTGGGAAGCGGTCCAACCTCGTCGAGAATGGCCTGCAGGTGCAGATCGAGGCCATCTGTCATGCGTTCGACCGACCGCATCTCGGCGCCTGACACCTTCACGTATTCGCCCTGATGATAGACGTCGAGCAACTCGCGCGCCGGTCCGGCGCCAAGAAACAAACCGTCTGGGCCGATGAACTTCAGGGCGTTCCACTCGGCTGGATTGTGGCTGGCCGTAATGGCAATGCCGCCGTGCGCCCGCCGATGCCGGACGGCCAACTGCACGGTGGGCACGGGGCAGACATCCAGGTCGATTACGCGGCAGCCGCTCGAGAGCAGGCCCGAGAACACCGCCTGGCGCACCATCTCGCCCGATGTGCGGGTGTCGCGACCCACCACGACAGAGCCGGACCCGATGTAGGTGCCGAACGCTTCGGCAAAACGGGCCAGCAGGCCGGGCGTGAGCGAATCGCCCACGACGCCGCGCACACCGGAGATGCTGATCTTAAGTGTCGGTATCGCCCGCATGTTCACTTCCCACAACTGGTTTCAAAACCGTCCGGGTCCTCAGACACCCTTCAGGCGGTCGCGGGCCCACTCGATCAATTCCTGGGCGCGCATCGGGGAATCGGCTTCGGCGATCACCCGAATCATCGACTCGGTTTGCGATGCCCGCACGTGGACCCACCCATCTGGGGTAGACACCTTGATGCCGTCGGTGAAATCTGCGCGCGGATCGTCGTGCGCGATCTCGTCACGGAAAGCCTGCAGCAACGAGTAGAGCACGCTGGACTTCACCTGGAAGTCATGTTTCACAACCGCGTATTCGGGCAGGCCGTCCACCACATCGTCGATGGACGCGCCCGTGCGCGCCAGGTGTTCGAGAATCAGGCCTTCTGCTGCCGCAGCGTCGTGCGAGCACAGCACGCGCGGCACGGCCACACCGCCGTTGCCCTCGCCGCCAATCACGGCGTGATGCTCGATCATGGCTTCAGAGATGTACGACTGACCGACGGGCGTGCGCACCACCGACGCGCCGTATCGCGCGGCCACCACGTCAATGGCCCGCGTGGTCGAGATATTGGTGACCACCGGACCAGTCTGGTGTGCGAGCGTAATAGCCGCGGCCAGCGCCAGCGTGGTTTCTTCGGAGAGTGCGCGGCCGGAGGACGTCACCACGCCGAGGCGTTCGCCATCGGCATCGTGGGCAAACCCGATGTCGGCGCCCCCGGCGCGAACGACGGCCTTCAGCTGCGCCATGGTTTCGGGCTTGGGTTCCGGACGGTGTGGAAACGGCGCTGACGGATCGTCATTCACGGCCAGCACAGTGCATCCGAGCGACGCCAGCCACCGGGGCGACAGGACCGAACACGCGCCGTTGCAGCAATCCACGGCCACACGCAAAGCGCGGCGGCGAATCACCTCCACGTCGAACGCGCCCGCCAGCACGCCGATGTGATGCGCAAGCGCATCTTCGGTGGCAACGCTGGTGCGAATCAGGTCCCATGTCGCTTTCTCGAATTCGCCTTGGTGCACGATGTCGAGCAATTCTTCGGCCTGGGTGGCGTTCAGGTACAGGCCATCGCCGCGCACGAACTTCAGCGCGTTCCACGCCGAGGGATTGTGGCCGGCGGTGATCGAGATGCCGCCCTGCGCGCCGCGCCAACGCACCGCCTGTTGAAGTGTCGGCGTGGGGCACACGCCGAGATCGATCACCTCGCAGCCGGTCGCCAGGAGGCCCGACAGGACGGCCGACCTGACCATGGGCCCCGACGGGCGCGTGTCGCGGCACACCAGGACACGGCCCGAGTTGAGCGAGGTGCCGAACGCTTGAGCGAACGACACCACCAGCTCGGGCGTCAGCGTCTCGCCCACGATCCCGCGGACGCCGCTGATGCCGATCTTGAGGGGTCTCACAGCACGGATTCTACTATTCCCGCTCTCCCGCCGTCATTCTCGCGCTCCCTCCGTCATTCCCAAGAACGCGGGAATCCAGGACTGGACCCCCGCCCCGCATCAAGTGCGGGGCA
>CAYHRK010000260.1:0-5037 GCA_964358795.1 uncultured Vicinamibacterales bacterium | reverse complement strand
CCCAGACACTCAATATGCGCAGTAGCGAACGGCAATGCGAGCCATGTTCACCTCCTGAATCCCGCGCGGTTGCCTCGGTTCTGATCCTCGTCTTTTCGCGGGTCGCTTCATTCTCTGAGGCGCCGTCCCCCGGCCTTGCCGCATTGACTCGCAGGGGTTGGTTCTAGTCCGCCCAACGATCAGCGCTCACCCGACGGCGCCCACGATACCACCAGCGCCGGTCGGGTGCGTTGTTGGGCCGCCGTCGGGGGATCCCGTCCTCTACAGTTTCGCCGCCCCGTCGACCTTGCTGAGATCCCGGTCAAACGTGCCAAGCGGCAGATGTCCGGCTTTTCGCGCAAGTTCGACGAGGAGGCAGTCGGAGAATCCCAGTGCGGGTCGCCGTCGGAAGGTCTCAAGTGCCGCCGCCACCGCCTCCGGCTCCTGGAGTGTCAAGCACTGATGGTTCAGCAGCATCTCGACCGCCCGCGCGACCTGAGCCGCGTCGCGGTCGTAGACCGCTCCAAGCACCCACGTCGCTTCGGCCAGGGCCAGTACCGACACCCAGGCGCCGGATTGCACAAACGCGTCGGCCACGGCTGCTTGCTTCGGTTCGTCCCGCGTCAGGAGCCGCACGAGGACATTCGTGTCAATCGCGCGCATGGCGTGCCCGGACGTGCTTCCGGATGCCTTCCTTCAGTTCGGCTACTGATCGTGGCGGTAGCGCCTCGTGCCCAAAGACCGCCCGGTGGATTTCCACGGACGTGTATCGCCCAGACCGACGGACCACGACGGCATTCCCCTCTTCATTCCATTCCAACAGGGAACCTGGTCCCACACCGAGTCTCCGGCGCACCTCGGCCGGTACCGACACCTGACCCTGAGCCGTGACCCGTGATCGTGCGATTGGCATAGATGTAACATTACCACGGTAATGCCGTTGTTGACAAGTTGTCCCGCCGTTTGTCGGCCCAACGTCGACGCATCAGCCGCGCGCGCGCCCCACCGTCTTGGAAGTAGATCGCTTTGCGCGCTGTCGGCTGCATGCCGTGTTGGGCCCAGACTTCTACCCGGCGTTCCGCTGTGGCTGCCGCTTCGGTGCCCGTTTCGCGGTGAGATCGACGACCCGACGCCCGTCCGCGCCCTGTCTTCGCCTGAAGGCTGCGATGATCCTCTTGAGATCGTTGCCGTGCTCTGCAGCGATCGCAGCTCGGATTGCGCGGACTTCATCGACGATGGGATCCTTGGACATGAACTACGCCTCCATCAGTTCTTCGGGAGTACAGATGGTCGGTGCCTGCAGGCCGGCGCCTCGACACACGTCTGCTCGATCTTGCCACGAATTGCGGCATTCGCAATGTGTGTGCAATTCCACGTGACCAAGTAGTTCACACGGTTTACGGCCGCGACGGCGATGTGGAGGGCGTCGACTTTCGCCGTACGAGGAACGGCATGTGCCAGGAGCAGCGGACTCGCGAACTCGTCGGCCTCGCCTCCAAGCGCGAGCAAGGGAATCCCCGCCAACAAGGCCAGTCGCCGCGCAGCCGCGTCAACGTCTCCCCGTGCGGCTTCGTCCACGACCGCTTGAGAGACGAATAGCTCGAACCGACTGCGCCTGCCCCACCATTCTCTCGTAAGTTCCTGATGCGCAGCCAAGACGATGTCGCGACTCGGCAAGGCTGCCAAGTAGCTGACAATCGTGGTCTCCATGTACACTTTCGGTTTCATCGACTACCCCGCGATGCGTGTCTCGATCGAACTTCGTCCGCTCTGAATTCGATTTGTCGGCCCAACGATCGCGCATCACCCGCGGCCGCGCGGCGCGAGATTCAGTGGTCGTCGGGTGCAACGGCTTGTTAGGCGACCGTTTTCTGGATATACTGCAACTTGTATGTCGCAATGAAACAAGTCCAGTGGCTCGGGTCGTCGCGGGCGGATCTGAAGGCATTTCCGGCTGACGCTCGCCGAGTCGCCGGCTTCCAGTTGCACCTAGTCCAGCTTGGATTCGATCCGAACGACTGAAACCGCTTCGCAGTGTAGGCCCAGGTGTCCGCGAGATCCGGGTGCACACCGCCCGGGAGCATCGCGTCGTTTATGTCGCCACGTTCGCTGAGACCGTCTACGTGCTCCATGCGTTCGCGAAGGAGACGGCCAAGACCGCACGGCGCGATGTCAAGCTCGCCCGAGTTCGGTTTCAGGCCCTCTTGGCCGGGAAAAGAGTCACCCATGCCATGTAAGAACCGGCTGAAGATCACACCCTCGAGCGGCAATGTGTTCCGCGACCTCGGCTTCTTTCGGGAGGAGGCCGAGCACCTCTTGGTTCGTTCCGATCTGATGATCGCCCTGCAGAAGGCGCTGGAGCGCCGAGCCCTGAAGCAGGCAGACGCGGCCAAGGTTCTTGGGGTTACGCAACCCCGCGTGAGTGACCTACTTCGCGGCCGCATCGACCTGTTCAGCACGGACGCGCTGATTGACATGCTCGCTCGTCTCGGGATTCGTGTCCGATTCGTGTTGTCCCAGCGCGCTGCCGCTTGAACGTCGCCTAGACCGGCCTCACCCGCCGGTGCTCACCGTCGCACCCGCGCCGGTCGGGTAGAGCGCCTTGTTGGCCCCGCGATTGCCGCCCGGTCAGCGGCGACCACGCCAGTAGAATGGGCGTCTCTTGTGGTGCGCGACGGCCAGTATTCTGACCCCGTCTTCTCGAGTCGAGTAGACGAGCGAGTAGGGGAACTTGCTCATGATTCGCTTCCTGACGCGTCCTCGGATGAGTGGCGCCGCGCCCGGAAAGTCGACGATGCTCTGGAGCGTTCTGTGGATTTCGTCGATGAACACATTGCCGAGCCCTGGACTCTCCAGATCGTAGAAATCGGCGGCCTCGTTGATCTCGGCTTCCGCGACTTCATGGATCGAGAGCGTCGGACTCATGCCCGGCGCGCCCGGGCCCGGGCCAGCACCTCGTCTGCGGGATACGCGCGGGCGGCTCCGCGATTCAGTTCGTCGTCACGCGCGATGGCCTCGTCGATCCAGAGTCGCTCAATCTCGGCGTCGCTCATTCCGTCCAGACTGGCCAGCAACACGCGAGCGAGATTGGCACGCGCCTCCGGGTCAAGTCGAAGCGCCTCGGCCTTGAGTTCCTCAATGCTCATTCTCCTGCCTCCGGATCGTGCTCATTCTATCTCAGTCGTCGTGATCTCTCGGGCCAACGCTCCGCGCTCAGCCGCGAGCCGCGCGTCCTGATGTCGACTTCCCAACTGCCTTCCTCGCACGGCTCGTCGGCTGCAGCGCCTTGTTGGGCTGCCGGGGTGGTCGCTCGTCACCTGAGATGGCCGGAACGTCCGGCACCCGAGCGAGAACCCGGTCGAACAGTCGGCGGTTGCCTTGTCGACCTCGCGCTTCAAGGTACTCGACCGCCAACAAGACCGCCGTTTTCTCGGCAACGGCCGTGGCAATGAACTGGTTGATCGAGACCGCGTCGCGTTCTGCGAGTTCGCGGATCTTCAGGTGCAGCGAGTCTGGCAACCGCAAGCTAAGCGCGCTCATCGTTCGACCTCGACCATTTCCAAGAACGTCTTTGGTGTCAACACCACAGGCTCGAAGTCGCGAGCCCCTTTGAAATCCCGCACGTTGTGCGTCACGATGGCCTGGCACCGGGCGGCCACTCCGAGTTCCAGGATGAACTCGTCGTGCGGGTCGGTCAGCGCCGGACGCCACAAGAAGTGAATGTCCTGGCAGTGTGCGACACTGCACAGGTAGTCAACCACGCCAATCGCCTCCTCGCGTGTCAACCCCAGGTCGGCAGCGTAGCGCACCAGAACCGCTTCGTACTCGAGGACGAGTGGCACGGACACGGCGATCTCGAAGCGCCCGGCCCGGAGCAACTCGAGGAGCCGGAACGAAGCCCCCCGCCGGGATCGGAGTGCCGCGACCAGCACGCTACTGTCGAGAACCACCCGCACTCTGCAATAGTATCACGAGTGATACCATGCTTGCGAGGTCATCAAGTCAGCCCAACGTGAGCGCTTACCCGCCGGCGCCCACGATACCACCGCGCCGGTCGGGTAGAGCGCCTTGTTCTTAACTCAGTTCCGGGATCGTCGTGGACACCGCAGCGTCGCCAGAGCCGCCGACCTCATGGTTCGCCACGTCGGCGGGACCGACAACGACACCTGATAGGGCACGTGTTCCGGTTTCCGTACGTGGTCGGCGTCACCGACTGCGAGGCCTGGCTCCGGGCCTCACGGTTCGCCACGGCCCGCCAATCTCAATGGCCTCGGCCCCGACGCCACTCCGTCTTGCCTTTCGTGATTTCCGGATCTTCCAGTGTCTTTCCATTGTCCGAACGAGAGGCATCAGCCGCGGCGCGCCCAATTACGCAGGCGCCGTCGGCTGCATGCCGTGTTCGGCCTCACGTCGATCAACTTGCCCGGCGTTTCGCCAGTAGCGCCCTGACCTCCGGAACGAGCTTGACCGGTATCTTCATCACGGTTGTCGTCGTTGACCGGTACGCCGCTTCGTCCTCAGCCGTAGCTTCGACGTCGGACTGCGCTTCGTAGTGATCGAGAACCCGTTGCACTCGTGCGGCGTTCCAACCCGCCGGGAATCGATTCTGTTGCTTCATGGCTTCTTCTGCTTTGAAGATTTCTGGCGCCGCCGCAAAGCCTTCCGAGCCTTCTCGCCGAGTTCGTACGCCGTGATGACGAACACGGAGCTCGGGTTGGGGTCCGGCACGTAAACAACTCGCAGATACCGACCTGCCTCGGTTTGGCCGAAGGCGATCCGTGAGCCGTCGCGACCGGCGCGATCCTCCATCGGTCGCGTGAGGACATCCTCCACTTCTTCTTCAACGACCGAATGGCCGTAGATGTGAGGCTGGTCCGTCGCCGGATCGATGTAGAACCGAACGGTCACTTCTAGAGTCTACCCCTCGTCCCGTGTTTCCGGAACATTGCCGCGACGATTGCAGGCCGAACGATCGCCTTCAGCGGCGCGCCGAATGGCGCGTCCGCTGCAAGGCGCTGTTCGCCGGGTCATTCGTAGTGAGTCCACATCCGAATGATC
>CAYHRK010000259.1:0-5076 GCA_964358795.1 uncultured Vicinamibacterales bacterium | reverse complement strand
GGGGCATGCTCACGTTCACACTGACGGGGCGGAGCCTCAGATGCCGGAGACGTCAACGGTCTGCGTCTGGATGGCGAGTGGCCGCATCGGCGGAACCAGCAGGCTCCCCACCTGCACCAGGAAGTAGTCCCGGACGAAGCTCCAGTCCTTAAGGTCGTCCAGGTTGACCGGCGAGTCCACGCCGAAGTCCACGTCCCGGCTGGGCCGGTACGGCGCGAAACACCGGACCGCCTGGCCGCCGATCACGAACCAGTAGGGAATGTCGTCGACCACGCGCGCACGGGCGTGCTGCGCGGGTGACCTTCGTGTCAAGAAACGATGACCGCCTGTCGGGTTCACTCACCTATCGCCGAAACGCCAACATCAATCTCATCATCAACGGCCGCGATCAGGCCTTCCCCCACACGCGGTGGCAGCCTGAAGACGGTCCTGGCTCACGGACGCATGCGGTCCAGGTTGAACCACCGGGCGTCCCAGCCGTGCGTGTACCACGGCGTGAGATACAGCCCCTTGTGAAAGTCGACAGTCCGGCACAGGTCGTCGGCCAGCACCACCGTGGAGGGGCGATCGCCCTGCACGATGATTGAATAAGCGGAAATCTCCCACTCGCCGAGCGCGGTACCGGTAGTCCATCTGTAGTCGGGGGCGTCGAGCGACTGGCACGCCGTTCGTGCCAACGCGGTTGTCTGGACCAGGCGATTGCGAAGCTGATGCCATGAATAGCCCTGGGCGACGAGCGTGACGCAGCACACGGTGGCGATGGCGTTGGCATAGAGTCGCCTGGATGGGAGACGCGCCGGAATCGGAACGCGCCCAGTCTCTGGGTCGCGCCTGAGGTGCTCGACGATCGCCGCCAGCCCGAATGGCGATGCCGCAAACGGGAGGTAGAAGCGGTACGCGATCGCGTTGACCCACAGGTGCGCGTCAAGGCCCCACCTGAGCAGCGCCAGACCGGCTGCGCCAAGCAGGAGCAGAATACAGGCCCTGACCGCAACGTCCGCGTGTGTGGACCGACGGTCCGGGCCCGCGGGATGCGGCTCCCACAGGATCAGCGCTCCCGCCAGCCACCCGCAGCCTATGGCCACCAGCGGCCACCCGACGACCGCCAGCCTGAAGTTCGCAATGAGCGTGTCCAAATGGAGCAGCCCCGCCTCGTACGGATCCACACGCGCAATTTCAACCGCCAACGCCACTGACGAGAGAACCAGGAATCCCGCAGCCAGCGACCACTGCCGATGGCGTTCCTGCGGGCTGATGAGACCGGTGACGAACGCCAACGCAGCCGCGATCGCAATAAACCCGCAGGCCACTGGATGCGAGGCGGCGACGAACAGGCTCAGCAGCACCAGCAACGGGATCTGCTTGTTCTCCACTCCGACGAGCGCCGCCAGCAGCAGCGGCCACGCCAACTGGCCAACCGCGAGCATGTCCGCCACAAGGCAAATCTGGCCGGGCAACGCGGCGAAGGCCACGCCGAACGCGGCCCAGATGAAGAGGCCGGGGGCGCGTCTGCGCACAACCCACCAGCTGAGCGCCAGCGCGATGATCGGTGCGCTGGCGTACCCGAGGCTGAACACGAATTCCAGGAAAGGCAGGTTGTGGGTGACATGGCTTACCAGCGACGCGACAAGCTGGAAAACCAGGTGTGTCGCGCGGCCGTGGTCCACCCAGGGCTGCTGCCCTTCGAGCATGCGGAACAGCACGTAGCTGCCGTCGTACGACATGCCCGCTCCCGCCACTGACAAGGCGAGCAGCCCCATGCCGATGAGGACGAAGAAGGTGCGCATCTGCGACGGATCTTTCTGAAGACGATCATACCGCGGGACCACTCGCGTTCCCGCGCCGGACATCGCCGTACCTGTCCACGTTCGCTGCCGACACCGAAACATTGTTGGTGATGGTAGCTGTCGTTGTGGGTGCCGCCGTGCGCCAGACAGCCCACCAGTTGCCCGAAGTCGAGTTCCACATCAGCGACGGCAATCGGAGCAGCGATCGGCGCGAGTCGGACGGCAACGTCCACCGCATCGGTTTCGTCTCCTACGCGTGGGACCTCCCGCGCTACGACCTGGTCGTTCACCACGGGGGCGCCGGTGTCCTCTCGCACACGCTGGTAGCGGGCACGCCGGCGCTGGTCCTGCTGGTGGACTACGACCAGTTCGACAACGCGGCGCGACTCGAGATCGCCGGCGTAGGCCTTCGGGTGCGGCGGCTTGGCGATCTGTCACGGCTCATCGCACTGACGGTGGGCGATCCCGGGATGCGATCACGTTGCCGGCGGATGCAGGCGCTCATCGCGGCGAGCCGGGCCGAAGATCGCGTAGCGGCACGGGTGTCCGAGCTGCTCGGCCGGCTTGGGCTTCCTGAACATTGCGGAACTTGACCACACCGCGCGGATAGGTGATCGGCGCGATGGCCCGATCTCTGGCAAACTGCGCAAGCGTGGGCCCGTCCACGTGCCGCGTCCCCTGCAGCGATGCGACCAGGAGCGGCGAGTAGCCGCGCAGCTGATTGGCCGAAGTCTCCACCGAGGCGACGAGCTCCGATCAGCCGTGCGTGCCGGTTGCGAGCGAGTACCCATTCCAGTACCACGGATCGAACCAGTCCGGTCTCGGCTTCTCTTCTTAACTCGTTAGCTGGCTTCTTGAAGAGCGAGAATCTTCTTCCTTACAGCTTGCGGAAAGTCGACAAAGGCGAACTGAGCTTTGTCGAAAAGGTAATCGTCCCCGCTCTCGTCGACGATCCGTACGAGATCGTCCTTGGCTGCTCGCGCATCGGGCAGAATTCGATAGACCTTGCCGAGGATCAGCGAGGCCTCGTTCCCCGCATTCTCGAGGCACAGCGCAAATTGTTTCACCTGGCGTTTCATGGCTTGTCCAAGTAATCCTTGATCTTGAAGTCCCGTTTGCCGATGCCGTGGGCCTCGTACCAAGGTAGCTCTACCCGACGAAGATTTCCATTCGGAAGCCGTACAGTTGCGATACCCTTCAGCTTCCGCCACCGGCCACGACCGTAGGTCTTTCGAAGAAACGACCGAACCTTGACGCTCGGACCTGCTGCAATAGTTGCAACTTGCTCGATCCCGCCGACGACATCGAATTTCACTCCCCGATTGTGTCCGAGAACCTACGGGCCAGCAAGGCCAGCTAACTTGTAATTAGCCTGCGGCGCTCCGGCGCCGGTCTCTCCTTATACGCTGCAGCGGTTCGCAGCGTATTGTCTTACGCACCGTTGTTGGCTGCACGCGGTAACTCCCTCGCCGACGGCCACTTGTCCCAAGCAGGCAAGTGGCGACGTCAGGGGCATACGCTGCAGCCGTCCCAAGCGTAATGGGATTACGGACCGTTCGACGGGGCGCGGCGGGGGCACGACGAGGCGTGGCCGGATTGTATATCGTCACCGACGCAAAAGTACGCAGAATCTGCCGACCCGGCCTTCGATTTCGACTTCAGTCATCACGCCGAAGCGATGGGCCTTGTCCGCCACGCGTTCCCAGTTAATCCTTCGACGCGAACACAGCTCGTACACGTCAGCCAGCCACTTCAAGCCACGCCACAGGTGACGGCTCGCGTGCACAGACAGGAAGATTAATTCCCACTCGTGACTCATCGCGAAACACGAAGTGCCCACCAGTTCGGCAAGCCGGGCTTCGTTCCACAGATCCTCCATCGCAGAGGCTTCCGCCTTCGCGTACCGCATGCGCCAGTGAATCTCGGTCAGCATGTCCACGCCGGGCAGGCCCGCCTTGTGAAGGCCCACATGGATGCCGCGTTGCCGCTGGAGACGTCCAACGAGGGTCGTGGAGTAGCTCACCCGATATCCGTCGGCGGCGAGCGCTGCTACGACGGCGTCCACGTGTTCATCACGCACGAGCAAGTCGATGTCGGACGACGGCCGCAGGTCGGGATTGCCTTAGAGCCAGGAACCGAGCGCGACGCCTTTCAGCGGGATGGCGTCGATCCCGATCCCCGCAATCAGTTTCAGGAGGCGCACCGTCTCCCGCGCGAGCAGTTGATTACTCAGCGCCGCCCGGGCGAAACGCTCCTTGAGCGTCTCCCGCACGGCCGCCGGCACCTGCGGAAACCCCAGGCGTGCCAGGCTCGTGTAAACCAGTGGATCGACGTCGTTGTCGAACGACAACTTCAGGGTTTTCTCCCAGTCGATCGCACCGGCGAGAATGGAGCGGGCCTCGGCCGCAACGTCGGGCCCGGACGCCGTTCGGGCGAGCAGGAAAAGAAGACGCTCTTCGGGCTTCAACACGGTCGAAAGGGGAACGCAGGAAGCTTCCAGCTCAGAATCCGCTGACGTTCAGCCGCCCACCCGTCACGGTCTTCCCGGACATGGACGCCGTCGCGACCGCCGCAATGAGGATGGCGTCCTTGATCTGCCACGCGGACGCACCGGAATGGGACGCCGCGTAGAGCGCCGCGGCGCCGGTCACGTGCGGGGTGGCCATCGACGTGCCGCTGTACGACCCGTACGTCGACGCCCCGTTCTTTCCCGGAAGGGTCGAGTAGATGCCCGATCCGGGCGCGCCGAGGTCGACGGTCGTGGCCCCGTAGTTCGAGTAGCTTGCGCGCGCGCCGCTGCTCGTCAACGCCGCAACCGCGATCACGCAATCCCATCCCTGGGCGTAGGCGGCCACGAACACTGCGAGAAACGTCGCGGCCATCACCACGAACCGGGTCGTGAGTCGGCCGGGCGGGTGGCTGGCGATGCCGACAGCGTCAGCGCCCGTGGGCGGCTCGACACGTGGCCGGACGGCGGACCGCATCCACCAGAACACATACCCGGCCACGGCAAGGACGAGGACGGCCGGCCAGACATACAGGTGGAGCGCCTCGAACCAGGCCGGCGATCCTGAGGCCTGTCCGAGCGTGCCGATGCGGGTAACGTTGAGGGGAGGATGAGCGTCGGAACAAGCCGAAGAGGCCGAGACTGGCCAGCCAGGTGCGAACGAGCACGTTACGCGTCGGGGGTCTCCGGATCGGTCGAGCCGCCGCCCGGGCGGCGCGATCGGGGGGCGATCGCTGGTCGTGCTGCCGCGGGCGTGACGGCCAGCAGTCAGGACTGGCGCAA
>CAYHRK010000258.1:0-5113 GCA_964358795.1 uncultured Vicinamibacterales bacterium | reverse complement strand
AGCCAGTACGGCGTGGACAATCTCAACGTGCTGTTTCTGACGCCCTTGCCCGGCACGCGTTTGTGGGAGCAGATGAAATCGGAGGACCGCATCGCCCTCGATGCGTTCCCGGAAGACTGGAAATACTACACGCTGACCTTCCCGGTGGCCCGGTATAAGCATTTGTCTCTGGACGGCATCATCGAAGAAATGATCTCCTGCGACCGGACGTTCTATTCCATGCCGCGGATTCTGCGCAGGGTGTGGCGCAGCGTGTGGCAACGCCGCAAGCCGCTGATTACCTTGGTGGGCAATCTCTCATTCAGGAAGAACATCCGGCTGAACTGCAAGGCATACGCGGACTTCAAGCGTCAACGGGCAATGGGCACGATTGAGTGAGTGGACCGTGAGGGAAACCGAGTGCCGGGCACAAGATTACAGCAATGAAGTCTACACGTCCCAAGGTTTCGTGCCTAACCGCTGCGTGGAGGCGGACGCGGTAAACCGCGCCGAGGGCGGATCGGCTGTGGTGGAGCGCGCTGACTGCCAGGTGACAGACTAATTTCCTTCCTGGTCCTCAACGTGGCGGCGCTGTCAGCACCACTGGTTGCGCACTGCCGGCGTAGACGCCGTTGAACAAGAGCTTGAAGGTGCCGTGCGGGTGGGCCCGGAACGCCACGAGCGGCCCGAACAGCATCAGCTTGCCTTTGCCCACCGGCGCGTCAGCAAACGCGACGGATCCCTTCAGATACGGCACTCCCCAGGTCCAGCCGCTGCGCACCGGATCGTCGGCCTCGAAGCTGGCGACGGCCCGCACGGGAGAACCGGGTTCCAACCGAAACAGCGGATTGTTCCCGTAGAAGATGTCGAGCGTCTCGGGAAGGCCATAGGCCAGCGGCTGCGTCGTGTCGACGCGCACCTGGAGGATGGAGCCTGGTACGTAGAACTTCTCGGGCGGCAGGCGCCGGGATGTGCCATCTTCGACCAGCGCGTTTCGCACAGGCACGCCCAGCATGGACGCCAGTGACCAGGAGGACGTGCCGACGGCCACGATCGAGCCGCCATCAGTCAGGAACTGGCGCAACTGCGGCACGGTTTGCTTCTCGGTGATCGAGCCGAGTCTGCCGCGATACGGTTCTGGCACGGTGGCTGAATTGAGCCGCGATGCCGCCCCTTCGCCGCGTCCGGGTTCGGGTACGATGCCGTCCTCGAACACGAGCACGTCGAACGTGGCAGCCAGATTGCCCGCGTCGAGCGCCGGCGGGTAGACCACCTCGAACGAGAACCCGAACTGCGTGAACAGCCACTGGACCCAGCCGGACGGCATCGATCCCCCATACACGTCGACGACGCCGATTCGGATCGGCTTCAATCGAAGAGCCTCACCTGAGGGCCCCGCAGGAATCCCGGTGAAATCGAGACCGACATCGGACGCCAGCTTGGCCAGCGTCGCACCTGTTGATGGCTTGGTGGGCACGTACATGGTGCCGGCGGGCCACGCGGTACCGCCTGCCTGTAGCGGCTCCTTCAGCCAGTATACCTGCTCGCCGGCCGCCAGCAGGCGGTTGACGGCGACAAAGGCGTCGTTGACGCGATGGCTCAGGAGGAACCCCGCCGCAGCCGTGCCGTTGGTCACCTTGCCGGTGGGCGCCTTGGCGATGCCCGAGATCTTCTCGAACGGCCCGTCAAATGCGTCGAGCATGCGATCGAACTCCACGCCCATCTGATAGGCCAGCGTGTAGCCGGTCACGTCGTACGGGCGGACCGGCGGCCCGCCGGGGTATGCGAAGTCGTCGGGATAGTCCTGCGGCTCGAAGTTGTCGAGCGCGTGCGGGCGGAAGGCCTGCGCCGTCTTCACCACGTAGGAACCGGCCGCATAGGACTTGCCTGCCGCCTGAAATGGCGCGGTGGCCCTGTGCACGGTCACGCCGTTCTTGATGAGGGCGTTGACGAACTTCGTGGCGGTCAGGAAATCCGGCTGTGATGCAGGAATGATGTAGCCGCGCGGATCGCGCATGGCCGGCCGACGAAGCGCCTCGTAGTACTTCAGCGGGACGCCGCCCCGGCCAGTCGGCACGTTGTCGCGCGCCAGTACAGCTTGCAGGCCGGTCACCTTCTTCGCGGTGATCGTCCAGGTATCGCCTGTACCCTTGTCGATGCCGTTTCTGCCCATCCTGTAGATGTTGAACAGGAAGTTCTGACGGTGTTCGGAGGCGATGTCCAGAATGGCACGGTTGGCTGTCAACAGGTACTCGATCGTCTGCCGGAAATGCCAGGTCTGCGGTTGAACGGGGAAGGGATTGTCGATGGTCGCCACGAGGTTCTTCGGCACGAACCCGATGTCGATCGGTGTCGGGCTGCCGGAGATCTCCGACAGGATGCCGATCTGGTTGTGGAAGCACGCCGTGCTGCGGACGCCGCCGTTCCACCAGTTCTGGTAGCTGGCAAACGTGCGATTGACGGCTCCCGGTTTGCCTTCCGCGACGAAGCGGGCATGGATGGCGGCGCTGACCAGCTCGATGCTGGGTGCCAGCAACGGATCGAAATACGGGTTTGAAGGATCGCGCATCTGCCCCACGAACAACACCGCCCCCGCCGGTCCGCTCTGGTGCTGGTTGTACATGATCTGCGGGAACCACTCGCGATAGAGCACGCGCCCGATCGACTCGGACTCGGGCATGTTCATCAGCAGCGACTCGCGGTTGTTGTCGTGCCCGATGTACTTCTGGTAGAGCACCGGCAAGGCCGACATCGAACGCTTCGCCGGATCCTTTTCCCGCATGTACCAGTTGGCGACCAGCTCGAGGCCGTCGGGATTCGAAAACGCAGCCAGGAGAATCACGTCGTTGAGCATCCGCCGGGTTTCCGCATCGTTGCGGCTCACCATCTGGTACACCATCTCGGTCAGCGCCTGGGCGTTGGCCGTTTCGGTGGCGTGCAACCCGGCATCAATCCACACCACGGCCTTGCCCTCGGCGGCCAGTCCGTGGGCCTGGTCGTCGGTCAGCCCTTCGGCCAGCGCAAGCCGCCGCGAGATGTCCTTGTACTTCGCCAGGTTCCGATGGTTGGCCGGTGAGGTGATGATGGCCATCAGCATCGGCCGCCCTTCGGAGGTCTTGCCGTACTCCACCACCGAGAGGCGATCCGATTCCTGGTCGAGCTTGTGCCAATAGGCGGACAACTGGGTGTAGTTGGCGAGCTGGTAGTCGTCGCCCAGGTCGAACCCCAGTGCCATGCGCGGGCTCGTCACGCGCGTCGCAACCTGACCTTGCGCCGAGACGGCATACACGCTTATCACTGCGAGGGCCACGAGAAACCAGCGACGAACGACGCTCTTGATGTTCATGCAATCAGTCCTATGTGAGCAGAGTCAGTCGGTAGAACAGGTACCCGTACAGCTCCCGCAGTGCGGTCTCTGTATTGCCAAGGCCGTGTGCGCTGGGAAGGACGTCCATGACGGTGAACGGACCGGCGAGGGCCTGGAAATCGACGGGGAATGGAAACACCGGCACGCCGGCGCGCGTGAACTGCAATCGGCTTCTCCGCACATGGAACGCCGAGGTGACCAGGATCACCACGTCATCGGCTCGATCCTGATTCAGGTTGCGGAGCAGCGCCGCCACCTCTCGCGCTTCACCGGCCGTGTTGCTGACCTTGCCGGTCACGACAATCTGGTTCCGGGGCACGCCCAGCGCCACGGCCCGGTCGGCGAGCACGTCGCCTTCGCGCGGGGCCTCGGGCCGCCACGGCACCCATCCGCCGGTGAAGATCAGCAGAGGAGCCTTGCCTGCTTTGAACAGGGCCACGCCCGCATCGAAACGGTCCACGGCGCCGCCCCACTCATTCTCGGATTCCGCTCCCTGGGCCGGGACCAGCATGCCCGTGAGGACCACAATCGCCCTGGCCTGAGGCACCAACTGCACGGGGATTCGATGCTGCCAGCCTTCGGCGGCCCGAATCGCCATGTCGCCGACGAGGGGGGTGCTCGACAGCCAGAGGACCAGCACGGCAGCCACGCCGAGCGCCCGTTTGCGAAACAGGAGGCTCGCCAAGCCCAGAAGAATCGCGACTCCGACAGGCAGGAAGAAGACCGGCAGGATCTTGTCGAGATAGATCATCATGATTATCACGATCGTACTGCACCCCACGAACGAGGGCCAGCCCATCCGTGTGGAATCAGCCGATCGACCCGCCAGGGCTCCTGTCTCTTCGCATTGGGGCGCGAAGTGCTGTAGAGTTTCGTGGAAATGCGATACCGAACCATGAGAGCGGTAGCGACGATGGTGATGGTGCTGCTCCTGGCGGCCGGTGCCATGGGAGTGGCGACGGCACAGCAAACAGCCGACTATCCAGTCGCACCGGTGGCGTTTACAAACGTGACGTTCACCGATACGTTTTGGGCGCCGCGCCTCGAGACCGTCCGAACGGTCACGATTCCGGCCACCTTCAAGCAGAGCGAGAACACCGGGCGCATCAAGAACTTCGAAATCGCCGGACGCATGGCGGAAGGGACATTCTGTTCCCGCTATGCCTTCGACGACTCGGACGTGTTCAAGATCATCGAAGGGGCGTCCTATGCCCTGGCCGGCAAACCCGATCCGAAGCTGGACGCTTATCTCGACACCCTAATCGCCAAGATCGCCAAGGCCCAGGAACCCGATGGCTACCTCTACACGGCTCGTACGATCGACCCCGCAAAGACCATGGCGATGGCCGGGAAGGATCGATGGGTGAACGAGGAAGAAAGCCACGAGCTGTACAACGCCGGCCATCTGTACGAGGCCGCCGTGGCCCACTACAACGCCACCGGCAAGAAGACCCTGCTCGATGTCGCCACGAAGAACGCCGATCTCGTCTGCAGCGTGTTCAACTCGGCCGGCCGGCGGGCGGTTCCCGGCCATCAGGAAATCGAGATTGGCCTGGTGAAGCTGTACCGGGTGACGGGCAATCGGAGGTTCTTGGAGCAGGCGCAGTTCTTCCTCGATCAACGAGGGCGGCCTGACGGTCACAAGCTCTACGGCGAGTACGCGCAGGATCACAAACCCGTCGCCGAGCAGTCCGAGGCCTCGGGCACTCCGTGCGCGCGGCCCACATGTACTCGGGCATGGCCGATGTTGCGGCGCTCACCGGGAAT
>CAYHRK010000257.1:1942-5129 GCA_964358795.1 uncultured Vicinamibacterales bacterium | reverse complement strand
TCCACTTCTGCGGGTCGTCGCCCATCCGCTTCTTGATGTCGGCGAGCGCCTGCTCCAGCGCCGTCAGCAGAATGCGGTTCCGCGTCGCCACGCGGGCGCTCTTGTCGGCACCGTAGGCCGCGTCGGGCGCCTTCATCCACTCGATCACCCGGGTGATGTCGTACTGCCGGAAGCTCGCGCGCGCCGCCTCCGGGATGCGTGGCTCGTAGGCGAGCGGCCCCAGCTCGAGCATCCAGAACTGGTAGATCGTCCCAGCCGTGGAGTCGCGATCGAGCACGTAGTTCCAGGCAAGCAGCGTGTCGATCGCCCGCCTCAGCTCCGGGTTGTCGCTCTTCACGCCGCGCAAGAGCGGCACCATCTGGCGCGCGGGCAGCGAGAGCGTGTCCTGCTGCAGCGTCTGCATGTCGGCGACGGTGAACTTGCGCTTCGCGCCGAGCGCCTCGGCGACGCGGTCGTACCGGTAGGGCGCGCCGTACTCGTAGCCCAGCGGGATGCTGTAGTTCGGCACGATCTTCGGCACGACGTCGTTGTTCGACGAGTTGTAGAAGCCTGTCGGCGAGTTCACGCTCTTCGGCAGCTTGTCGAACGGCACGAAACCGTCCCACTCGTACCGGCCGTCCTTCCCGGGCACCGGAAGCAGACCGTCCCATCCCTTGCGGATGGGCGTCAGGGCGACGCCGACGTACCCGTAGTTCCCCTCGACGTCGGCGTACACGAGGCTGTGCGACGGGATGTACCACGCCTTCGGCAGCGCCGCGTTGAACTCGTCCCACGTGCGCGTCTGCATCACGTTGAGCGAGCCGAGATAGCCCGCGCCGCCTGGCTCGGCCCCAATCCAACGCAGCGCGAACGCGCGGTGCCGCCCGGTGTTCTCGTGGAGCACGGGTCCATGGCGCGTGAGTTTCACCTCGATCTCGACCGGTGCCGGTCGCCCCTTGACGTAGATCAGCTCGCGCTCCACCTGCATGTCGAGCCACTTGTCTTGGTACAGGTAGCGATTCGGGTTCTGCGGGTCCGTTTGCTCGACGTAGAGGTCCTGCTGATCCATTCCGAGAATCGTGAAGCCCCAGGCGAGGCGGTCGTTGTGCCCGATGGTGATGCCCGGCAGCCCCGGCTCGGTCGACCCCAACGCGTTCCAGCCGGGCGCCACCAGGTGCACGACGTACCGGAGCGCGGGGTTGACGACCTCACGGTGCGGATCGTTGGCGATGATCGGCATTCCGGTCGCCGACTTGGCGCCGCCAATCACCCAGTTGTTGCTGCCGAGCTCCGGCGTCAGGCTCCAGCGGATGTTGTTCGCGTTGCGCGTGATGTCCAGAATGGCCGGCTCGATGTCGGCCAGATCGAGCCCCGGCGGAATCTCGATCTTCTTCTTCGGTTCGGTCGGCTTCAGCTCCTCGACCTTCGCGAGGCCCAGGGCTCTGATGTCGAGCGCCCGCGTCACCTCGCTCGCGGCGTTGCGCGACAGCGTCCAGCCGGGCATGCGGGTCAGCACCGTCTGGGCCGTCCACACGGGCTGCGGACGGAACCCGAGCAGGTCGAACTCGACTGGCACCTTGTTTTCGTCGATCGCCTTCTGGATCGCTTCGTTGATGCCACGCGCGAACGCGTCGAAGATCTTCCGTCCCTCGGGATGGTACTTCTTGAACTCCTCGTCCCAGTTGCCGCGGAACGCCAGCAACCGGGCGAACCTGTCGCGCGTCACGTACTCGGGCCCCAGCACCTCGGCGAGCTTGCCCTCGCCGTTGCGCCGCCACATCTCGAGCTGCCACATGCGGTCCTGGGCGACGACGAAGCCCTGGGCGAAGAACAGATCCTCCGTGTTCTGCGCGTAGATGTGCGGGGTGCCCCAAGTGTCGCGCAGCACTTCCACGGGTTGCTTCAGCCCGCGCACGACGATCGTACCGGCATGCTGGGCGAGCGCGGCAGTCGCGCGGGCGGCGAGGTCAAGCTTGGGGCCGGGGGCTTGCGCGAAGAGCGGCACGAGGACGGCCGCTGCCAGCAGCGCTGCAACACACAGCGATGCGATCGTGAATCGTCTCACCATGTCAGACTCCCGGCAGGGCCGAAGAGCCTGTGAAGAAATGGCATCGTACGTAGCGCGCATCTTCAGATGCGCCCGAAAGGCCGGACTGCCCTCGACTGCGCTCGGGCCAGGAAAGTCCGGCGCTACGGCGATTCCTTCACAGCCTCTGAAGCCCTGCTCAGAACGAGTACCTCGCGCCCCACTGGATCTGCCGCGGATCCCTGGCGCTGGTCCGGATGGCGAAGCTGCCGGAGGTGAGGCTGCCGCTTGGATTGTTGTAGTTGACGGCGTTGAGCACGTTGTACGCCTCGAGGAACACGTCCAGGCGGTGGCTGTTGTACAGCCGGAACTGCTTCGTCAGCCTCAAGTCGAGCAGCCGATCGCCACTCCCCTGCGTGAGTTGCTCCATGGCGATCGGCAAAAGCCTGCGCGACGCCCTGAACGCATTGATGATGGCGAGGTTCGCCTCGCTCTTGGTTCCGCCCGCGTTCATGACCAGTCCCGCGGGGCGATCCTGGCGGTTTCCGTCACCGTCCAGGTCCACGCCGGCGTTGACCTCCCACGGGTTGCCGTTGCGGAGGGCGACGATCGCGGCGGCTTGAATCCCGTACGGCAGCCGGACAATGGTCGAGAGTGTGAAGTTGTGCCGGCGATCGTTCTCATCCAGGCCGTTGTCGTTGTTCCCGAACGTGTTCCAGGGGTCGGTATTGGTGCTGGCGTTGTCATTGGTGCCGTGGGTAATCGACTTGGCCAGCGTATACGACGCCTGGAACGTGGCTGACTTGAACCCGGTCTTGAACGACGTCTGCAGCGCGTCGTAGTAGGTGGTCGTATAGGCGTCGATCAGCGTGACGAACGAAAACTGCGGCAGCGGGCGCGGATTTCTGCTGAGCGGACCCTGGGCCGGAAGGTTGGCATCGCGGCCCGATTGGAGGTCCTTCTGGACGGAATGGATGACGTCAACCTCCAGCGACGAGTCCTTGAACAGCACTTTGGCGAAGCCGAGGCTGACGTTGTGCACGTAGGGCAGGTTGAGATTGTCCCCGGGCAGATACATCGCGCGTCCCCCGGCCGTCTTGACATAATCACTGACCGATCGTCCGCCCAGCACGGCCTGGCGATCGGGGTAGTTCCTCAGCAGATTCGGATCGGTCACCTCCG
>CAYHRK010000257.1:0-1842 GCA_964358795.1 uncultured Vicinamibacterales bacterium | reverse complement strand
GTCGTAGCGGAATCCAAGGTTCAGGGTCAGGCGGTCCCGGACCTTCCAGTCATCCTGAACGAAGAACCCCATCTCCCAGTTCTTGTAGGTCCTGGTTGACGGCCCCGAGCCCGTGGTGTACGCCACCGGCCACGTCGTGGGGTCGTTGCGGTTGAATTCGCGATCGGTGTTGAAGAGCCAGACCCCTGACCCGTAGTAGTCGGCGTCGTAGTTGAGGATCTCGTACGCCATTCTCGACCCGATCTTGATCGCGTGGCGGCTCGCTGCCCAGAAGAAGGTCTCGTTGAACGAGAATCGCTCGCGCGGGAACGACTGGGGGAGGTTCGGCGACCGCCCGGCCGTGAACGACGGCCGCGCCACCTGCGCGCCCTCGACTTTCTGAAACCGCGAGGTGTTCTGGTTCAAGTACTCGACGAACAGCGTGTTCAGCTTCGACGACGACACCGTCCAGCTCCATTGGGCGGAGACGTCCTGGACCTTGTTGAAGTAGTTCTCGGCTTCCACGTACGTTTGGTCCTGGCCCAGGTCGTCGTAGAGGTAACGCACGAAGGCCGCGTTCGTCGGATTGAACTGGTAGTCAACCTTCGTCTGCACCGTGGTCTCGCTGTCCACCCTCGGGTAGACGCCGTTGTAAGTGCTGGCGAAGGGATTGCTGGCCGGCAGCGCGATGATGGTCTGGTAGTTCTTCTTCACGCGTTCGACGCCCCCGAAGAAGTGCGCTTTGTTCTTGACGACCGGTCCGCCGAAGGTGCCGCTAAACCGTGACGAGTCGAAGGGTTCCTTCGCCTTGAGGAACGTGTTTTTCGCGTTGAGCGCATCGTCGCGGCCGTAGTACGAGAACATGCCGCGGAAGTCGTTCGTGCCCGAACGCGTGAGCACGTTGACGACGGCGGTGCCGGCCCGCGAGTACTCCGCGTCGAACTGGTTGCGCAGCACCCGGAATTCCTGAACGGTGTCCTGGTTCAGGTTGACGACCGCCATGCCGTAGATCGGGTGGTCCATCCCGCCGCCGTCGATTTGCAGCGAATACATGCTGCGGACGTTGGTGCCGCCGAAGGCCGTCTGGATGCCGAAGCGCGCGTCGCCCGCTCGGGCCGGTCCGCCTCCGGGCAGCAGCTCAGCCAGTGCGATGAAGCTGCGGTTCAGGAGCGGCAGCTCCTCGAGCTGGGCCGAGTTGACGAAGCCCGACAGATCCGACTTCGACGTCTGCACCAGCTCCCGGGTGCCGGTGACCTCGATGCTCTCCTGGAGCGTCCCGACGGCCATCACGATCCGGACGTCGGCGACCTGCCCGACGGTCAGCGTGGTCGTCCGCGTTTCCGTTTTGAAGCCCGGCAGCTCCGTCGTCACGGCGTAGGGGCCGGGCTGAAGCGCCGGCGCGCGGAAGATGCCGTCGGCGTCGGTGATGAGCGCGCGCTCGAGACCGGTGTTTGTGTTTTTGATCGTCACCGTAACGCCCGGCAGCACTCCGCTGCTCTGATCGGTGACGACGCCGCGCAGCTCGGCGGTCTGGGCGAACGAAGTCATGGGGGTCAGGACGGACGTCACAAGCAGCACGAACGTGAGTCGCCAGCACCGTGGCACAGGTGCGCTCGTCATTTCGACCTCCTCAACTGCGGGAATCCGAACGCGCCGCAACGACGGCGTCGGAACTCACCGCTCGCTGGACGCTGGAACCACGAACTGCCTGGTCGATCTGCAATAGCCTTGCAATGGAATGGGAATCGGCAACCCGAGACACGCGTTCAGGGTCGGACGATACGGTAGCAGAAGGGTGCAGGGGATGTAAAATTTGTATTAGCGGGTGGGCACGTCGGCAGCCGGCCTGTTGCTGTTCTACCC
>CAYHRK010000256.1:0-5150 GCA_964358795.1 uncultured Vicinamibacterales bacterium | reverse complement strand
CCCCCGCAATCAGGACAGCGCGCCAGGCTCAACAACCGCGATGAAATCACGCGCGTCTCCCCGCAGCCTCTGTCAGCAGCGCTTCCAGGCGCTCGGCGCGCCGTTCCCAGGTGTAGCCTGCCGCATCCATGCTGGCCTGTCGCGCCAGGCGCCTGGCCAGCGCCGGATCCGCGGCCACGCGCTCGATGCCGGCTGCCAGCGCACCGGCGTTTCCCGCTTCCACCAGGATCGCGTTCTCCTCGGGCCGCAACACCTCGCGCAACGCCGGCAGATCGGACGCCACGATGGGCCGCCCTGCCGCCATGTACTCGAACAGCTTCAACGGCGAGGTATACACCGCCGAGATGCGCGTTGGCAGATTGGGCAAGACCAGCACGTCGGCCTGCCGCAACAAGGGCGCCACACGTGGTGGATCAACCAGTCCGGCACAGACGACTCGGCCCGGCGCGAGCAGGTCGGCCAGCGCCCGCACGCGGGTCACATCCGGCTCGCCATCAAGACCTCCGACAATCAGCCCGTGCACGTGGGGCAGTTGGTGAAGCGCGTGCAGAAAGACGTCGACGCCCTTCCACGGATACAGGTGACCCGCGTATGCCGCCACCAACGGCGTTCCGCTGTGGCGACCGGCCCCGGCGTCATCCGGGGTCACGCTGGCCGCACGGACACCGTCGGGCACGATGGCCAAGCGCGGCCGGGGGCCGAATCGCTGTTCGAGTTCCTGCGCGAGACCCTTGGTAATCGTGACATAGCCATCGGCGCGTAGCCAGACCAGCCGCTCGCGAGCCTCCAGACGGCGGCGTTTGATGCCACGCTGCGACCGGGCGCCAGAGAGCAGCGCGTGTTGTTCGTCCCCAACGGCCGGAGCATATCCATGAGACTCGTAGACCAGCGCCGGCCGAACGGCGCGCGGCACTCGCACGATCAGTGTGGCCAGCGTCAGGTCGCGCGTCAGCACCACGTCGGCTCCCGCTGTGCCCATGGCGCGCCAGCACGCCTGCGCAAGATAGACGCCGCGCCGCGCCGCCGGGTTGGAAGGAACCGCCACCTGGTCGATTCGCAGCTGCGGGATTGGCTCCAGGCCGTAGTACGTGAACGGATTGCGTGGCGGCCGCGCCGTGTCGGGCCGCACCGTGAGCCGCACGTCGTGGCCACGTCTCGCCAGCGCGTGACACGTCTCCATCGTCTGGACGCCATTGGCGCGTTCCAGCGGGAACCGGATGTCGGCGAAGTAGCGGATACGCACGCGGCGGTCTCTGGTCGTTAACGGCTGCCACCCGGCGGCGGCGCTTTCTGGAAGAAGCTGTGGCGCTCGAACAGATACCGGTAGGCGATGTCCGGGATACGCCTCGGGACGATGACAAACGTATTGTAGGCGTTGCGGGGCACGTCGAGTCGCTGCCGATCCATCCAGCCCGCCCCAAACTGGATCATCAATCCGATGTTCCACCAGATGCCGGCCACCACGCTCAGCGCCAGGATCCACCGTGGGGCACCGGCGCGGGTCCGGGCCAGGAGCACGGCGAGGCCAATCACCAGCAGCGGAGTCATCGCGACAAACCGCCTCTGGCCGAACGCTCCCGCCACCGTCCAGCTTTCGACCGAGCCTGCCACGTAGACCTGAAAGGCCGCCATGATGAGCAGACAGATGCCCAGACGGAGCGTGGCCGGCCTGTGGTCAGGCGTCGATGGCAGCCTCGTGCTCCCGGTCACGGCCAGGATCCACCCCAATACCGCCAGACAGCAGATCGGCGTCCACCACAGAAACCCGTGCTCGGTCGAGATCAGCACGTCCAGCAGGTGCGGGGCTGTCCACGTCATTTTTCGGCTGACGAGGGGCGAAGGGCCGAGGTGTCCGTTGAGGGACAGATACACCGCAGCCTGTGGCAGAAACGTCAGCACGAAGGCGACGCTGCCGGCCACCGCGGACAGCAGCAGGCGCCGGCGTCGCCCGACGCGGGCCATCGACCAGGCGAAGTCCAGCGCGGGTCCCAGGAGGAAAAAGGCATCCTGTTCTCGCACCATGGCCACCAGCGCGCCAAGGGCGCCAAGCAGGATCATGCCGCGTGGCGACCAGGTGTCCCGCACGGCGAGCCACGCCAGCACGAAGGCCGACACGGCAAACGCCGAGGTGGCGTGCGCCATGGGTGGCGCCACGTACATGTAGAACAAGAGCGGCGTGCCCAGCCACACCGCCCACGCGGCCCACCACGAAGCCGAGAGGTTGTGCCCAAGCAGGGAGAGGACGCGCCGGGCGGCCGCCGCCGACAGGAGCAGCGCCAGCAGCCCGTACACCGCAGAGCCGATGCAGACGGCGCCGATGTACGGCGGCGAGAACCCGTTCTGCGGCACCGTCGATCCGAACGCGCGCGCGGCCATCACACCGAGATCGGCGATCGCGTAGAACGGCGACCACAGGATGGCGCAGCCAATCGTGCCGAAGTTAAGACGACGTCCGGTCTCGGTCCTGGCCTCGAGAAAGGTGTCGCGAAACCCATCGTAGCGGGTGATGCCGCTGTCGTAGAAGAACCGGTACTCGTTGTCAAACGACACGTCGCCGTCGAACCAGAGCGATCGCAGAAACGAGAAGTACTGGATCTCGTCGGAGGCATAGATCCGTCGTGTCACGCCCGGCAGCGTGAGTACGAACACCAGGATCAGCAGCACACCCGGCCGGGTGCTACGAGCCCAAGACGACATATTGAAGAATCTGCGCGACATTGAACCCAGAGTGACTGACGGCCGATGCCGTGATGCTGCCTCGCCACAGGTACAGCACGCCCCAGCCGAAGCCCAGCAGCGTGGTGATCATGCCGACGTCCCAGCCCTGGATGAAGTGTCCGGCGCCGAAGACCAGACTGAACACCACCAGGCCCACGCGCGCGCCGCCCAGGTGCTGGTCGAAGCGGCGCAGCACGAAGGCGCGCTGCATTTCCTCCTTGATGCCGCCGCTCAGCACGGCGACGGCCCCGAGCATCACCGCGTCGCGCGGCGAACCGATGAGCGCCTCGAACGGGTTGGCCTGCACATTGTGCAACTCCGGCCAAGCCCACCGGACCAGTGTCAGTGCGCCAATCACGGCCACCGACAGCACCGGGACCAGCGCAAGACCCAGCCAGGTGTCGGCGCCGATGCGGGCGCGGCTGCCCAGCAGGAGCTCGCCCAGCCGCTCGCCTCGCAGCCGGACCAGCGCCACGATGATGCCGACCAGCACGATGGTGTCCGCCACCCACAGGGTCGTAACGTAGGGCATCGACAGTCGTCCTCCAGCATCGAAGGGCCGCATGCCGAACGCGAGCAAGATCACACCGAGCGCCAGTTGGGTAGGGAAACCCGACGTGAGTGCCACCTCCACGGCGGCCCGCGCGCGAGCGTGGAATGGCGACCAGGCCGCAAGCTTGGTGTCGAAGGCCGAAGCGGTTTCCACCGCTTGCTGCAGATCGCTCACAGTCCAGCGACTTTATCACGGCGTGTTGCGCACCCGGGCGGGCGTGTGCCGTGGATCGGGTTGCCGGGCTCGTGAAAGGCCGATCGCGGGCGGCTCGGCATCAACCGGAGTAGTAGTAGAAACGAACATAAAGCGAATGTCATGAAATGCGGCCAAGATCCACTTGATATTGCGTCTGACCTAAAGCGAAAGCACAATATCTAGTGGGATTGTGCTTGACAGAGCCGTGCCGACAGGGTCATATTGGCCGCTCGCCAAACAGCGGCGATGCGAGAATCTCCCAGCTTCTCGCCGGTGTCGGTTGTAGCAGTAGCGGCGCTTGTGTTTCGCCGATCGGCAGGGTTTTCCACGGGTCCGGACGGCCGGACCCACCGCAGGTGCGAGGGCGAGGAGAAGGGGATGCCGATCGACCGAACGCGGCGTTGTCTCGACAACGCGGACCCTCGGTCTGGTGCGTACCGGAGCGGGACCGCAATCACCAACGACGGGTTGTCGTGTCGTCAACGGCGCGCCTGCCGGGGCTCAGGTGGCGTCGGGGTGTCGGAGGAGGCATGCAGAGAGGGGCGCAGGAGCTAACGTCGGTGGGCTCCCAGGGTCTGGACAGGTCCAGTGACGCGTCGCGGCGCACGGCCAGCGAGGCGGCGGGCTTGGCATTCGCGCGGTACTTTTCCCAGGCGGGCCGCGATCCGTTCGATGAAGTCGAGTGGGATCGCCGCGACGCCGTCATCAGCAACGAGCGCGGCGAGGCGGTCTTCGAGCAGCGTGGCGTGGAAATGCCCCGATCGTGGTCCCAGCAGGCCACCAATATCGTCGTGTCGAAATACTTCCGCGGCACGGTCGGGACCAGTGAACGCGAGTGGAGCGCGAAGCAGTTGATCGGCCGCGTGGTGGACACCATCACGCTCTGGGCTCGCGCGCAGCGCTACTTCGCCAGCGAGACCGACGTGCAGGCGTTTTGCGACGATTTGAAACATCTGCTCGTCTATCAGAAGGGATCGTTCAACAGCCCGGTGTGGTTCAACTGCGGGATCGAGAAGCACCCGCAGATGTCGGCGTGTTTCATCAACTCGGTCGAGGACACGCTGGAGTCGATTCTGACGCTGGCGAAAACCGAAGGCATGTTGTTCAAGTTCGGTTCGGGCACGGGCACGAACTTGTCCACGCTGCGTTCGTCACGCGAGGTTCTGGCGGGCGGCGGAACGGCCTCCGGTCCGGTGTCGTTCATGAAAGGCTACGACGCGTTTGCCGGCGTCATCAAGTCGGGCGGCAAGACGCGCCGCGCGGCAAAGATGGTGATCCTGAACGCCGAACACCCCGACCTGGTCGACTTCATCACCTGCAAGGTCGAAGAGGAACGCAAGGCGTGGGCGCTGATCGATGCCGGCTACGACGGCTCCTTTACCGGCCCTGCCTACGCGTCGGTGTTTTTCCAGAACTCGAACAACAGCGTGCGGGCCACCGACCAGTTCATGCGCGCCGTCGTCGACGACGGTCCGTGGCAGACGCGGGCGGTGACCGACGGCCGGGTGATGGACACCTACAAGGCCCGCGACATCATGCAGATGATCGCGGATGCCACCTGGGTGTGCGGCGATCCCGGCATGCAGTTCGACACCACGGTGAACGAGTGGCACACCTGTCCGACGACCGATCGCATCAACGCGTCGAACCCGTGTTCGGAGTACATGTTCCTGAACGACTCGGC
>CAYHRK010000255.1:3541-5200 GCA_964358795.1 uncultured Vicinamibacterales bacterium | reverse complement strand
GTGTGTCCTGGCGTCCGTGGTGGTCGCCGCGATGTTTACCGTCGGCCCGGCCATCTGGGCCGCGAGCGAGAACATCAACTACGTCGACATCAACAAGATCAAGGCCGAAGGCCTGCAGCGCTCGCAGGTGATGGAGATCTGCAGCTGGCTGACCGACGTGTACGGCCCACGCCTGACCGGTTCGCCGACATCCCAGAAGGGCGCCGAGTGGGTGGTCGGCAAGCTGAAGGAATGGGGACTGGTCAACGTCAAGATCGAGCCCTGGCCCAATCGGAACGGCTTCGATCGTGGATGGAGCAACGAAAAGTTCTACTTGGCGGCCGTTTCGCCAGAGAAATTCCCGATTCCGGGCACGCCGACCGCCTGGACGCCTGGAACCGCGGGCTTGGTCAGCGGCGAGGTGGTGCTGGTGACCGCCACCACCGAGGAAGAATTGGCGGCGTACAAGGGCAAACTGAAGGGCAAATGGGTGATGACACAGGCGGCCCCCGACGTGGCCGCGTACTGGAGCGCGCCATCAAAGCGCTACACGCCCGAGGAACTGGCGACCATGGAGCTGCAATCGCCGCCGCCCCTGGAGTTTGGCGTGACGCCTCCCGGTGGTGGACGCCAGGGCACGCCCGCAGCGGCGGCCCCCGCTGCCGGCCGCCAGGGTGGACCCGGCACGCCCGCAGCAGCAGCTCCGCCGGCGGGCACACCGCCTGCCGCCGCACAGCCTGCCGCCGCACCGCCTGCAGGAGCGGCAGCGGCGGCACGCGCCGCCTTCTTCCGGGCTGAAGGCGTGCTTGGCACGTTTTCGACGGCACCGCGCGGCCACGGCATGTACACGGTCGGCGGCAACCGTGCGGCCGATCCGGCCACCACGCTTCCTGCTGTTGTGATTCCGGCCGAGCAGTACGGGCGCATCGCGCGGATGCTGGCCAAGAACATCGCGGTAACGATCGAGGCCGACATCAAGAGTACCTTCACGCAGACGCCGCCAGTCTTCAATGTGGTTGGCGAAATCCCGGGCTCCGACAAGGCTGACGAAGTCGTGATGATCGGCGGGCATTTCGACACGTGGCACGCGTCCACCGGCGCCACCGACAACAGCGTCGGCTCGGCGGCCATGATGGAGGCGATGCGCATCCTGAAGACCACCGGAGTGAAGCTGCGCCGCACCGTGCGCATCGGGCTGTGGACCGGCGAGGAACAAGGCCTGATTGGCTCGCGCGAGTATGTGGGGGCGCACTTTGCCAGCCGGCAAGCTCTGCCTGCCACGCCAGGCGCTCCCCCGCCTGCTCCGGTAGCGGGCGGCGGCCGAGGCGGTCTCCTGGGTCCGCTCGAGATGAAGCCCGAGTACGACAAGTTCTCGGTCTACTTCAACATCGACAACGGCAGCGGTGCGTTGCGTGGCGTGTACCTGCAGGGCAACGACGCGGTGGCGCCCATCTTCCGCGAGTGGATGGAGCCGTTCCGCAGCCTCGGCATGACCACCCTGACCATCCGGAACACGGGAGGCACCGATCACCAGTCGTTTGACGGGGTCGGATTGCCTGGCTTCCAATTCATCCAGGACGAACTGGAATACAACACCATGACCCACCACACCAACCTGGACTCGTACGAACGGCTGCAGCCCAACGACGTCCAGAGGATGGCCACCATCGCTGCTGGATT
>CAYHRK010000255.1:0-3441 GCA_964358795.1 uncultured Vicinamibacterales bacterium | reverse complement strand
GAACTGGAGCTCAAGTCCTTCTGGGCCGACGCGGCATAGAAGGGGTTGGCCTGCAACAACATCGCTGCTAAATAGAGGGACCCCCTAGGATACTGAGCACGCCCTCGACACGCCCCATGGGGGCGGAGAGCTGAACGCCGGCGACCTCGCCGCGGATGTGTTCGTAGGTCTCTCTGGCAATCGCCACGCCTTCGGCAAACCCCTCTTCCTTCGTAGTCGTCTTGCGCATCCGCTCCAGGACGTCTGGAGGGACGCTTGCTCCTGGCACCTCGTTGTTCATAAATTCGGCGTTTCGGTAGGAGGTGAGAGGCCAGATGCCGCACAGAATCGGGAGCTTCACGTGCGCAATGCGCTTCATGAAGCTCTCGAGTATCCGGATGTCGAATACCGGCTGCGTAATGATGTACTCGGCACCGGCGGCGATTTTCCAGTCGAGGCGTCTGATTTCCTCGTCGGGGTTGATGGCGCCCGGGTTCAAGCCGACGCCGATGCTGAAGCCGGTGGGATCGCCAATCGGGTTGCCGGCGAGATCGAGTCCGTGGTTGAGGCGGTTGATGAGATTGGTGAGGCCGATCGCGTCAACATCGAACACCGCCGTCGCGTCCGGGTAGTTGCCGAGCTTTGGCGGATCACCGGTGACGGCCAGCACGTTCTTCAACCCCAGCGCCCAGGCGCCGAGCAGATCCGACTGCATGCCGATGACGTTTCTGTCGCGGCAGGCAATGTGCAGCACGGTTTCAATGCCGACGTCCCGCTGGATGATCGCGGCCATGGCCAAGGCCGACATGCGCGCCGAGGCTCGTGGTCCGTCGGGGATGTTGATGGCATCAACACCGTAGTGAAAGAGCCGGCGGGCCTTGGCCACCTCATTTGCCGGAGAGACGCCCTTCGGAGAAACCAGCTCGACCAGCGTCACGAATTCCTTGCGCACCAGCTTGTTCGACAGGCGAGACTTCTCCTGCCGCTCGTGCACTTTCACGGTATCTGGAGCCGTCACTGTCAGGTGCGCGGTTGACGTATCCAGTCTTTTCGCCGGCTGCAGCGCGTGCACCGCCCGCCTGATGGCGCGAATGTGGTTCGGGTTGGTTCCGCAGCATCCGCCCACGATGGCCGCGCCGGTTTGGATGAACCGTTTGGCGTACTCGGCCATGTACTCCGGCGACGTCATGTAGATGTTCCTGCCGCCCACGTTCTGCGGCACACCCGCATTGGGCTGCACCGAGATTGGCAGGGTCGTCAGCGTTTTCAACTCCTCCAGCGCCTCGAGCATGGCTCGCGGGCCGACCGAGCAGTTCATGCCGATCGCATCGACGGCGTAGCCGGCCATGCCCTCGACGAAGCTGCCCAGCGTGGCGCCGCTCAGCAGATGGCCATCGTCGTTCATCGTGACCTGAGCGACGATCGGGATTTCGGCGTTCAGTTCTCTGGCCGCCCGCAGGGCCTGCTGAAGCTCGGCCACCAGCACAAACGTCTCGAATATCAGGAGGTCGACACCGCCATCGAGGAGGCCGCGAACCTGGTCGGTAAAGGCGTCTTTGGCTTCATCGAACGACATCTTGCCCAAAGGCTCGATCTGCACGCCAAGCGGCCCCACGGAACCGGCCACGAGGGCCTTGTCCCCGGCAGCCTTCTTGGCGAGGCGCGCGCCGGTCAGGTTCAGCTCGTAGACTTTCGCTTCCAGTCCATGCGGTGCAAGCTTGAATCTGTTGGCGCCAAACGTATTGGTCTCGATGACGTCGGCTCCGGCACTGACGTAGTCCCGGTGCACCTCCATCACGAGGTCAGGATTGGTGAGATTGAGTTCGTCGAAGCACGTGTTGACGTAGACACCTTTTTCGTAGAGGTATGTGCCGACCCCCCCATCAAAGACGACCACCTCGTGCTGCACACGCTCCCGAAAGCTCTTCATTGCCGATCTCGTTTCTGTGTGGCGTTGGCGAGCCGAGTCTACCACGCCCTCTCCCTTCGTCATTCCCAAGGATGCGGGAATCCAGCCTGGACCCCCGCCCCGCATCAAGTGCGGGGCAGGCTTTTCGCGGAGGTGACAGAGAAGGCGTGGGGGTGACAGTAGGGGCGCGCGGGTGACTATCACCGGACCTCCGCCTGGTCGGTCGATCCTCAAGGAAACGTGCGCTGGACAAGGGAAGGAAAGGAAGGCTACACAACTCCCGTCGTAGGGGCGTGCCGGCGCGGAAAGCATGGATCTCTTCAGGGGCCAGCGCCAGTCCGTATCGCGATCCTGTATGATGCTCGGTATGCCCCCCATCCACGCGCGGCCGTGGCGCCGGCGAGCCATCCAGCTCGTCCTGCTGACCTACGCCTGCGTGGTGCTCATCTTGCCCTCGCAGCATCACGACTTCGCCTGCCACCAGAACTCCCGATCCCACTGTCCCTCCTGTGTGTCGAGCCAACCGGGCGCCGACCCGGCCGTGGCACCGCCGCCCGGGACGTCGTCGCTTACTGACGCGGGTCGCACCCAGAGCGCGTCGGATGCCCACTGGGGAGTCCTGTTCTGCACCGCACAGGCCGGCCGATCCCCGCCTGGCGCGTCCATTCTTTAGCTGACCACGCCACTGGGAACGGGTCGAGGGGTAATTGTTTACCGCCTTGCGCCCACGAGCGGCAAACAATTACTAGTAACTGTTTGCCGGGCTGCTTCCGATCGACCCGGTAAACAGTTACGTGACACCAAACCGAGGACGTTATGCGACACGTCGTGTTCGTGGCAGTGTTGGGTCTGGCTATCGCGCTGGCGCTGCCGGCGCGCGGACAAACGCCCGATCCCCAGGCTCTGCGCACCGAGATTGAGCAGCTTCGAAAGGACCTCGACGCCCTTCAGAAGCAGTACGGTGACCGGCTCGCCCTGCTGGAAGGGAAGCTGGCCCAACTGGCCGAAGCGCAGGCGGCACCACCCGCTCCCGCACCAATGGCGGTTCCGACAGGCGGGTCGAAGATCTTCAACCCCGATATTGCGGTCATCGGCGACGTGCTTGGCGCCGCCGGGAAGAACCCGGTGAACGGGAGCCCGGCGCTGGAGCTGCACGAGGCCGAGTTGTCGTTTCAGGCCGTGGTTGACCCGTACGCGCGCGCAGATTTCTTCTTCACGTTCGGCCCGGAGGGGGCCGGCGTGGAAGAAGCGTACATCACGTTCCCGACGCTGCCGGCTGGTTTGCTGATGAAAGCAGGCATGATGCGCGCCGCGTTCGGCAAGGTGAACGAGCTGCACAATCACGTGCTGCCATGGACCGATCGCCCGCTTGTCACCAACAACCTGGTCGGCGGAGAGGACGGGATCCACCTGGCGGGTCTGTCGGTGGCGCGCCTGATTTCCAACCCGTGGGTGTTCCTCGAAGCCACGGGTCAAGTGTTCTACGGAAGCTCAGACGTGTTCACCTCCAGCCGGCGCCGGGATCTCGCCTACGTGGGACACGTGCGCGGCTA
>CAYHRK010000254.1:0-5224 GCA_964358795.1 uncultured Vicinamibacterales bacterium | reverse complement strand
GATCCCATCGGAAGAGACGCCACGAGACTTTTCAACCGACATCGGGACAGAACCCCACCGAGTGTGATCTTGCTACTGGTCATCAGTGAACGTGCCCCGCGCTCGCTCATGAAGAACAGGACCAGGTCGCTCGTCTCGGCGCCAATCTGCAGTCCCACACTTCCGCCGGTGAGGCCCACGAAACACGGTGGGCTCCACTTGCCCTCCGCATTGCGACAGCTCATGACGCCCGTTCCGAATCTAGCGCCGTACACAAATGCGCCTTTGAGCACGTGTGGGATCACGGCGATGCACTGGCACTTCTTGAGGAGCATCTCGGGCACGCCGCGGTCGGGGGTCGAGAGCAGCTCGTGATAGACAGCCGTGGCGTCCGTGAGTTTCTGGTCGAGCTTGGTGTCCGTGTCCGCTGCGAGCGTAGGGGATGCCAGGCCGATGGCAGCGATCACCACCACGAACCCGATCGAACCGCAGAGTCTGTTCATCTCCGAACCTCCTTGAGCGACCGGGGGCCTGGGAGCCGCCAGTCATGAAGAGGAGTGCTGCCACATGGCCGATTGCCGTCAACGGGAAGCCGATTACGGCCGCACCGGATTCCGCGCATCACACGCACTCCGTGTCGGGACAGGCCGTCGTCAGCGGCCGCCCGACTTCACCTCGGCAAGCGTGGCCCGGTAGACCGAGTCGCGCTCACCACCCGCGGCCACCGCGTGCTCGGCGAGCGCACGGGCCTCCTCCAGCCGCCGCCCCTGCCTGAGCAACGCGACCGCGAGGTTGTTCATGGCGTCATAGTCGGTCGAGGAATCTGTGAGTGCGCGGCGGTAGCAGCTCTCGGCGCTGCGCCACCGCCCCCTGGCGGCTTCCATGTTGCCGAGATTGACGCGCGCTCGGGCGTGGTGGGAATCGAGTCTCAGGGCCCTGCGGTACTCCCCCGCTGCCAGATCAAGCTGACCGCTCGATTCGTAGGCCACGCCGAGATCGTTGTGCTCACTCGCCGTCAGCGGATCGTGGAGCACGACGAGGTGGGCGCAACCCGTCAGCGCGGCGACCACCACCAGCGTGAGGGCGATCAGGACGGGGCGAACAAGGCGCGGCGCATTCATGGCGACCGCCGCCGGATGATCAGCACCTGCGAGCCCGCCGTCCGCCACCGCTTCGTCAGGTTGTCACGACCCACGACGCGCGGACGGGCCCCGCCGTCGTTCAGAGTGAAGGCCTCGCGTGCGGGATCCCAGCCGGTCACCACCCCGAAGTGCGCGACGGTGAGCGGGGCCCGCCCCTTCTGGTAGAGCACGATGGGCGGCACGCCAGCTGCGAGCAGGGCGATCAGCGAATCGGGGGTGAGGGTCGCGATGGTCGCTTCGTACCCGGCACGGCGCGCGGCTGCCGCGAGGTCGGTGATGAGCGACCCGCGCAGTGCGGGATCGTACGCGCGGTCGGCCTCGTGAAGGGTCGCGGAATCAGCGCCGTAGTAGCGCAACACCATCTCGAGCGCAGCCTGCCCGCAGCGCTCCGGCGCCTGTTCCACGATCGGTATGTCGAGGCCCGTCCGGGCGGCCTGCTGTGGCCCGGACGGCGTGACGGACGGCGAAGCCAGTAGCAGCAACGCCGCCAGCATCTGCAGCGTCACTTCACGATCACCCGCCGGTTCGTGAGCCTGAGGATGACAATCACCAGGATGACAATCACGAGGACACCGATGATGGCCCCGGTCGTCCCATCCCCGCCGCTCGGCAGACCCCTGGACGCACTGGCCAGGGTGTGCAAGTCCCGGTCCGACATGCTCGCCAGCCTGAGCTGGGCGTCTGCGACGGGCACGCCGTAGTCGCGCAACTTCTGCGCCACGATCTTGTTCTCGAGCGCCCGCTGCGCCACGAGCATGTCGGCGTCGCGCGCCGAGGCGATGGTGGTCGCCCCCGAGGTTCGCGAGGGCGCGAGACCGGCCATGGCAGGGCTGAAGTCGAGCGCGCTCATGCACAGGACGACGATCAGCGCCGTCCAGAAGCGGAGCTTCCGTGGAAACGTCCTCATGTCACACCTCGCGATTTGGGCAACGGGCGGCGCCGGCGTGGATTGCCAGCGCGGCGAAAGTGGGTGGTGCACTCAACACGTCAGGTACGGCGCGATCGTGGAACCACCAGAAGCACGATGCCACCGATCAGCGCGATCGCCCCGGCGACAGGCGCAATCGGAATGGTCTTGTGTTCCGTGGTTGTAGCTTTGATCCCGCCCACATCCAGGATCGTCCGTTGGCGGTTGTAGCCAATCCCGCCATAGACCAGGGCGACGATCCCGAGAATCACGAGCGCAACACCGAGGATCTTCATTTCAAACGTCCCCTCCGGCCGAAGGATCGACTACAGCACCTTCCGGCCCTGAATGACCCGAATCAGCACGGCGATGATGGCGATGACGAGCAGCACATGGATTAGTCCGCCCATCGTGTAGGACGTCACCAGACCGAGCAGCCAGAGAACGATGAGCACGACTGCGATCGTCCACAGCATCTGCTACCTCCCATGTTGGTCAGCGGCCCCGTGGGCATGAACGATAGAGCGGAGTGACGTCGGCCGACGCCGGGCACCCGGCGAATCGTCGCCACCGGCCGACCGGTCACCGCTTGGGCACTGCCGTGAAACGCCGTCCACCTTCTTGCCACGTCCAGAGCCGTGCGCAGGGCCTCCAGCTCCACCGTCTGCTTGCCCACCAGTCGCTCCGGTTCCCGAATGTGCTCCTCCGCCGCTGCGGCCTCCGTGGCGGCCCGGCTTCGGCACCCGCGCGGCACCACATGAGCAGCCAGTGTGTCACTTGCCGCCCTTGTCCCGACCCTTGCCCCTGCTGTCCGGCTTACCGGCATTCTTGACCTTTCCCGGGTTCACGATCTGCTTCTGTATCCGCTGCGCCAGCACCTGACGCTGCTGCGCCGCGTGCGCTTCGAACGCCTGCTGCTCGGCCGCGTGCTGCTTGCGGATCTCGTCGGCCCCGGGCCCTGGCGCCTGTTTGCGCAGCTCGTTCTCCTGGTCGTGCGCGAGGCGAGTCTGCTCGGCATTGAGGTCGCTCTCGAGCTTACGCTGCTGCTGGTCGCGCAGGCGTTGCAGGACCTGGTCGGGGATGGCATTCCGGCGTTCTGCCGCGGCGGGTGGAGGCGCCTGCTCCGCCGGCATGGGTCGTACCGCGGGACGGAAGAAACCGACGCCGCCTCTGCCGACCGGCTGGCCGCCACCGCGTCCCGGCCTGTCCACGTCGATGATCTTCACCGGCCGCACGCGCCGTCCGACGAAGCTCTCGACCTGTGCGACGTCGAGACCGACGTTGGCCGGGCGGCCGTTCCGCACCTCGAAGCGGGTCGCATCCCGCGAGCGCCCGAACAGCGTGACGTTGCGGGCGACCACAATCACTTGCACGCGAAGATTCACGTCGAGCACATGCGTCCGCGGCACGAAGCACCACTCGTGCGGCCGGATCGCGCTCGCGTCGCCGAATGTGAGGCCGACCGAAACGTCCCAGCCGGCCGTGGGCGGCAACGGCGCCCAGCCCACGTAATCATCGCCGTAGCGCCACGCGACCCACGCCGGCGCCCACACGGTGCCGGGCACCCATACCCAGCCGTACGAGTCGTCGAAGAACCAGCGTCCGTAGTGATAGGGCGCCCAACCCCACCTCTCATTCGAGGCCCAGCCCCATCCATAGTCGGTGTACTCCCAATGGCCGTCAGAGTAGGGCCGCCAGTCCACCGACACGTCGTAGGGCGTCCAACACCAACCGTACAACGGTTCTTGGAACCACTGGCCGTAAGGCGAGAGGCTCTCGTGGAAGTACGAAACGCTGACCTGGCTTCCGGGTGAGCGCACCGAAGCGCGCACGTCGGTCTGCCCGTAACTGGCCGCGCAACCTGCCGCGGCCACGAACAGCGCGAGGCACAGTGACGGCGCGAATACTCGTTTCATGGTCGTTCTCCTCTCCTGTTTGCCGCTGCCGCGGCGTGAGCCTCATCGGCTCGGCAAAGTAGGCGATCGCTCCGGTAGCCCGAGCTGGGTGCCACCGCCCATCTGCTCGGGCCGCGCGATGCTCCGCGAGAGCGCCCGGCAGATCGTCGCCACCGGCCGGTCATCGCTTGGGCGCTCTCTTGAGACGCTGTCCACTTCTTGCCACGTCCAGGGCCGCGCGCAGGGCCTCCAGCTCCACCGTCTGCTTGCCCACCAGTCGCTGCAGTTCCCGAATGTGCTCCTCTGCCGCCTGCAGCTTGGTCGCCGGCAGCACAATGGGGTGGGCCGCCACCGCCGTCTCGGACCCCTGGGTCATGAGTCGCTTCCAGCGCTGCAACAACCCCCGCGCGATGCCCAGCTTTCGGCTCAGCTCCGCAAGCGTCAGTTCGCCGCGCAGCACGCGGCCGATTTGCTCACGCTTGAATTCGGCGGTGAAGATCCGCCGGCCGTCCGACTTCCTGGCGATGCGCACCATCGCCGTCGCCTACTGCCTGACCGCGACGGCCTCGCTGGTCGTGAAGGTCAGCGCGGTCCCGCTCTTGAGCACCACCTGGTAGCCCTCCGACCCGGCCACGACTCCGGTCGCCGCCCCGCCACCGACGATGCCTCCGATTAGCCCGCCCTTGCCCGTGCCGCTCACCGCCTTGCCGATGAGAGCGCCGCCTGCCGCCGAAGCGGCGATGGCGCCCAGGTTCCGAGCCCGCGTCGAGCCCGCGATGATGGCTTCCGTGCTGCCGTGCACCGTGTACCGGTGACCGGCAACGGTGACCGAAGTCAGCCCGAGGTCGAGCATGGCCCGATCGCCCTTCTTGGCCGCCTTCACCGCGCTGACCGTGCCGCTGACCGCGCTGCCCGCGGGAATCCCGTCCCCGCCATTGAGGACCGACCCGGTCCACGCATCGCCGACGCTCGCACTCTCCGATGAAAGGCTGGTGCCGAGTGTCACTTCGAGCGATGTGCCGGCAGGCACCGTCACGTGGGAGGTGGGCGTGTTACCACCCGTGCTTTGCGCTGCCTGCTGATCGTTGCCACATCCCGATAGAACAACCGTCGCCGCGAGCGCGAAGAGAGAGATCCAAAGCTGATAGCGCATGTGTGGCTCCTTCGGAGAAGAGTTGCCTGCGAAAGCCGCGGTCTTCCCGCGATTCGCGAGTGCGTGTCGAAGTTCGATTGGAGTCCTTCAGGAATCGTCGCCAGTGCGCGGTCCGGAGGATCGGCCGCAGACCAACCGAGATTGGTTG
>CAYHRK010000253.1:0-5229 GCA_964358795.1 uncultured Vicinamibacterales bacterium | reverse complement strand
TGTGGTTCCACAGAAGGCCCGTGATCTCCGAGGCGGTCTTTGACAGCGCGGAGCGCGTGAGGTCGGGCGCCCGTCTCAGCGCCCTGTCGTGGCAGGTACCGCACCTCTTGCGGCGATAGATCTCGGCGCCCAGGCTGGCGTTCGGCAGCGGCTGCAGCTCGACTTCGCGTCCGTGACGGCGTCCCTCGGCGCGGATGTAGGCCTGCAGGTCCGCTATCTCATGCCCTCTGAATTGAGGGATCGGGGTACCCTCGCGGAGCTGCTCCTGCCGCATGAGCGGACCGGCGTTCCACATCGCCTGCGCCAGGGGCACGGGCGACAGGTACGTGCCGAACCGGTCCAACGGGCCTCCGGGGCTCCCGCCGCGCCCGCCGAGCGTGTGACAGTTGGCGCACTGCAGCCGCACGTAAGCGTCGGACCCGAGCCTGGGGTCTCCGGGTTCGTCGAACAGCCGCACGTAATAGAGGTAGCTCAGGAGATCGGCCATCTGCTCCGGGGCGAGCGTAGGCCAGGAATATCCTCGCTGTTCCCCCTCGAGGATCATCCGGGGCGTGTGATTCCAGAAGTCGCCGACCAGTTCGTCCCAGGTCTTACCGGCGACGGCCGCGGTGATGTCGGGGCCCAGCGTCCCGCCGTGGCCCCAGACGGAGTGACAGCGGCTGCAGCCCTTTTCGTCGAAGATTCCGCGGCCGCGAAACGGGTCACCTTCTGGAGCCGGCTGGCCGCCCGCGCGCGCGCCAGCCGAGAGCCCCGCGAGCAGCAACGCCGCTGCGGCCAGACCTGCCTGAGCCCCAAACCAGGACTGCGGTCTCCTCATGACTTCACCATCACGACATCGTCGGGCAAGTAGGCCGCTACGCGCTCCGAGACCTCCTCGACGGATTTCTCGCGACCTTCCTTGATCTCCCAGATCGAGATGATCGGGAAGAACTTGGTGGCCACCATGTAGACCAGGATGAACCCCGAGAACGTGCCGGCCATGATCGACAGCTCGACCCATGACGGGAGGTAGTGCAGGCCCGACATCGCGACCCGGGGGTGCAGCGACGTCGGAACGACGATGTTGAACCGCTCGAGCCACATCCCGATCACGACGGCCACCGAGGCGACCGTGGTGCCGGCGACGTTGCGGGTGGCGCGCCGCGACATCAGCGCGAACGGGATGACGAAGCAGCACGCGACCATCAACCAGAAGGGAAAGGCGAAGTCCCCAATCAGCCTCGAGTACAACGTCGCCAGCTCCGCCTCTTCCCCGCCGTACCAGACCGTCAGGTTCTCTGCGAAGCTGAAGTAGAACCAGATCACGGCCATCACGAGCAGCAGGAGACCCATGTTATTGAAGTGAATGTCCTTGAAGTAGGCCCCCAGGTTGTACACGCGCCTGAGGATCGTCATGGCGATGATGAGCGCCGCGATGCCCGAGAAGATGGCGCCCACGACGAAGTATGGGCCGAAGATGGCGCTGTGCCACATGGGCCTCAGGGTGAGCGCGAAGATCCAGCCGATGACGGTGTGAACCGACACGGCGATCGGGATCACCATGACGGCCAGGACGGCAATGATCCGCTCGAGCGTCTGGCGCGCGGCCGGCGTGTCGCGGTAGCCGATGGCGAGAAACCAGTACAGCGGCCGCGGGCGGAGGCCGAGATCCCTGATCCTCGCGAGGTCCGGAATCATCGGGATGTAGAGATAGATGCTGCTGGCCGTGAGGTAGAGGCCGATGCTCATGATGTCCCAGAGCAGCGGCGAAAACGGCTGGGGGTTCAGGATGACGTTGAGCACCCGGTCCGGCCGGCCGAGGTCCAGGACCGGCTGCACGGCACCGAAGCCGATCACCAGGACCGTGATGAACTCGGCCGACCGCGTGATCGACCGGCGCCACTCGGCGTTCGCGACACGAAGGATCGCCGAAATCAGGGTTCCCGCGTGGGAGATCCCGATGAAGAACACGAAACAGATGATGTAGATGCCCCAGTACTCGGGCGTGTTCAATCCGGTGGCGCCGAGGCCGTGGCGAAGCTGGTAGTAATAGGCGAACGCCCCCCACAGGCTGATCGCGACCATCAGCATCGCCCAGCCCCAGAAGGTTCGCGTGGTGCGAACCAGAGGCATGAGCAGCATGCGCTCGTCCTGCGGCAAACGAGAGACGATGTCGAGGTCCGTCACGGCTCAATCCTGTTCCGCCAGGTAGTAGACCTTGGGCTGAGTGCCCAGATCCTCCTGCAGGCGAAAGGCTCGCGGATCGTGCGACAGTCGGGCGACGCGCTGGCCGGGGTCATCGAGATTGCCGAAGACGATGGCACCGGTGGGACAGCTCTCCGCGCAGGCGGGAACGTAGTCCTCCTCCCTGAGGGGTCGGTTCTCGGCACGCGCCTGGTCTCGGGCCTTCTGCAGCCGATGGTTGCAGAACGTGCACTTCTCGATGACGCCGACCGGCCTCACCGACACGTCGGGATTCAGGCTCGGCAGGACGGATTCGGGATACGACGGCCGGCGCCAGTTGAAGTACTTCACGGTATAGGGGCAGGCATTGGCGCAGTACCGGCAGCCGATGCACCGCGCGTAGATCTGGCTGACGATGCCCTCGCGGTCGAGGGTGGTCGCCTGCACGGGGCAGACGAGCGTGCAGGGCGGACGGTCGCATTGCATGCACGGGTGCGGCACGAAGCGCGCGCGCAGATCCGGCCACTCCCCTTCCAGCTCCGTGTGCACCCGCATCCACGAAATCGTGCGATTCTCCCTCGCCGCCTGCGGACCGCCCACCGCGACGTTGTTCTCCGACCGGCAGGCCACCTCGCAGGCCTGGCAGCCGTTGCACCGGTCGAGATCGATGACCATCCCCCAACGAGCCATCCCGCCTCCTCAGATGGGCGTCACTCGGACACGCGTCGAGTACCAATCGGGAAGCCCGGTCACCGCGTCCACTCGTCTTCCGATCGCGACGAGCGGATTGGCGCCTCGCGGCTCGCCCCAGCCATCCACGCGTGTGTGCAGACCGTAGGGCACGTTCACCACGCCCGGCTGGGCGCCGGCGAAGAACCGCAGGGTCGCGTCGAACCTGCCCTCTGACGATTCCACGCGCACCCGCTGGCCCGACCGCAGCCCCAGCTCTTGCGCGGTCTTCGGGTTGATCTCGGCCCAGGTCTCCCAGGCGTGGCCGGTCAGCACGCCAAGATGCTCGAGTAGCCACGGCGTCAAGGCCGTTCCCCCCGAGGCGAGCGTCAGGACTCGAAACGGGACAAGCCGCAGGGGGAAGCGCTCCGGCGGGACACCGCCAGGCGGGTTCTCGACGCTGATGGGGAGGAACCCTTCCACGAGCGGTTCGGGCGAGTTCCGGAGGCGCTCGCGGGCCTCGGCCGGGAAGATCCACACACGACCATCGGGATGCTGGGACACACCGCTGCGATCGTGGTAGCCGTAAATCGGATCGAACCAGCCGCCGGATCTGAGGATCGTCGTCCAGTACTCGTCCGCAGATTCCCTGTGCGGCAGCCACCACCCACGGCTCTCGAGCTCGCGCAGCTCGTTCCGCCGAAAAGCCTCGACAAACGCGCTTCCTCGATGAACGCCCGCGAGCGCGATCCCCCGCTCGCGGACGATCTGCTCGACCGATGACCACCGAGACCAAGCGTTGACCTCGCCTCCGAGGCGAGCGGAAAGGCCGAGGATAACGTCGCCCGTGGCCCTGGTGTCGTGGACGGGCTTGCTCACCGGTTGCACGACGTTCCAGACGGGGAACGCCACGGCCGACGGCGCGAGCGCATCCTGCCAGCGCTCGAGGTAGGTGTGATCCGGCAGGATCACGTTGGCGTAGCGCGCGCTCTCGTCGAAGAAGGGTGAGAAAGACACGACCAGCGGCACCTGCGAGAGCGCCTCGCGCACGTCTTCGCTCCTCGCCGCAGAGGCCACCGGGTTGGATTGGTACAAGAACAGGATCCGCGTGGCCGGAGACCGCCGGTCGCCGGGGCCAGGGGGCCAACTCGTGGACGTGAGGGGCGACGTGGACAGGCCGCGGGCGCCCGCCGGGACCCTGTCGAGCGGGCCGGGCAGCGGCATCGAGGCTTGCACCAGGACACCACCCGGGCGGTTGAGCCTGCCGGCCAGAATATTGAGGGCGTGGATCGCCAGCGCATCCGCCAGCCCTCCGCTCCTCCACGCCACGGTCTGGTCCCAGATGGCGACCGGGTTGCGCGCCGTACCGAAGGCCTTGGCGAGTTCTGTCAATCGGGCGACTGGGACGCCGGTGCGGGCGGAGACGTCGTCCGGCCGGCCATGCCGCAGCACGAGCGTGCGGAAGCCTTCGTGCCGGGTCCCCGTGTCGTCGGTCCAGTCTTCCCAGCCCGACACGCGTCCCGACACCGTGTCGGCGTCGTAGAGCCCCTCCTTGGCCATGAGGTAAGCCAGGCCGAGCGCGAGGGTTCCATAGGTGCCGGGCCGGATGGGCACCCATTGGTCGGCGCTCACCGCGGTCCGTGAGAGCCTGACGTCGATCTGAACCCATCGCGGTACCCGGTCGGGATCGTTGTCTCGCGCCCTCGCCGCCTGCGGCAGCGCCCACCACGCCTCGGCGAGCGCCGCACCGAACGACAGGACCAGATCGGACCCACTGAGGTCGTACGCCGGCGGAGCCGGAATGCCCTGGCACATTCGCATCACGTCTGCAGAGCCGTCGCGGTAGTCGTCGACCGTGATGCGCTCGGTACCGTAGGCGCGGCAGAACGCCGGGATGAGCTCACCCATGAGGCCTGAGACATCCCCGACCAACCACTCCACCGATCCGGCGGCGTTCTGCTCCCGGGCTGACCGCAGCGCCGCGACGACGCGGTCCAAGGCCGCCTCCCAGGAGATCGGCTCGAACTCATCCGATCCCGGGGGGCCCACGCGCTGCACGGGTCCCTTGAGGCGTCCGGGGTGATAGAGGAGTTGGATTCCGGCGCGCCCCTTCGGGCACAGCCCACCCTGGCTCACGGGGTGCAGGGGGTTGCCGTCGATCCGGGTGAACACCCCGTCAACGAGACGTGCCCGGATGCCGCAATGGGCCGGGCACAGGAGGCAGGTGGAGGGGACGAACGTCTCCACGCCGGGCTGCCAATCCGGTCCGACTTCAGGCGGCGGCAGCGGGAACTGGTGGGAGAAGGCCCCGAGCCCGAAGCCGACCGCGGCGCCGGCGAGAAACTCGCGCCGAGATATCGCCACGATCCATCCCCCTCAGCGATGGCAGTCCGTGCA
>CAYHRK010000252.1:3624-5240 GCA_964358795.1 uncultured Vicinamibacterales bacterium | reverse complement strand
TACTACACCGTGCGCCCGATCGATCCGAAGGCCGTGCACCTCGAAGCATTCGGCGCGAAGGGCGACGGCGTGACGGACGATTCCGACGCGATCCAGCGGGCGATTGATCGTGTCCAGGAGACCGTCGGCCAAGGCGTGGCGTTCGTCCCCGAGGGTCGCTATCGCATCACGAAGACCATCTACGTGTGGCCGTCGATCCGGTTAATCGGCTACGGCACGAAGCGCCCGGTGTTCGTGCTGGCACCCAACACGCCCGGTTACCAGGACAGGAACGCCGAACGCCAGATGGTGTTCTTCGCGGGCTCGCGGCCCGGCGCCACGGGCGGCCGGGGCGGCCCGGCGGCCACAACACCGCCGGCGACAGGTGCGGGCCGAGGGGGACAGCCGGGCGCCCGTCCGCCCGACGCCAGTCCCGGGACCTTCTACTCGGCGATGTCCAACATCGACGTCGAGATCGGCGACGGAAACCTGGGCGCGGTGGCGATCCGCGGGACGTACGCGCAGCACTGTTTCCTCGCGCACATGGACTTCCACCTCGGCTCCGCCATTGCGGGTGTGCACGACACCGGCAACGTGATGGAGGACGTCCGCTTCTTCGGCGGGCAGTATGGCATCTGGACGCGCATTCCCTCACCCGGCTGGCAGTTCACTGCGGTGGACGCGTACTTCGAAGGACAGAAGGAGGCGGCCATCCGCGAGACGATGGCCGGACTCACGCTGGTCAGGCCCTCCTTCAAAAACGTGCCGACGGCCGTCTCAATCGACGCGGGCTTCTACGACGAACTCTGGATCAAGGACGGGCGGATGGAGGACATCTCCGGCCCGGCTGTGATCGTCAGCCTCGAGGACAACCCGCGGACGGAGGTCAACATCGAGAACGTGGTGTGCCGCCGCGTCCCGACGTTCGCGCGGCTTCGCGACAGTGGGAAGACATTCGCTGCGCCCGGCGAGATCTACGAAACAGAGGTGTTCTCCCACGGCCTGCACTACGCCGACATCGGGGCGACGCCCGCAATCACGGACGTCTTCGAGACGGCCGTGCTGAAATCTGTGCCCGATCCGGTGGCGTCCGACCTCGTCGCGCTGCCGCCTGCCGACACGTGGGTCAACATCCAGTCGCTCGGCGCGAAAGGCGACGGAATCACGGACGACACCGGGATCTTCCGCAAGGCGATCGCCGCGCACAAGGCGATCTACCTGCCGATGGGGTACTACGTGATCAGCGACACGCTGACGCTGAGGCCCGACACGGTCCTGATTGGCCTGCACCCGCTCGTCACGGCGCTCGCGCTGCTCGACCGGACCGCAGCGGTCCAGGGCGTCGGCGCGCCGAAGGCGATGGTCGAGACGCCGAAGGGCGGGACGAACGTGATGATTGGCGTCGGCATCTACACCAACGGAATCAACCCGCGCGCGGTGGGCGTGAAGTGGATGGCCGGCAAAGACTCCATGATGAACGACGTCCGGCTCCTGGGCGGCCATGGCACCAATAACCTGGACGGCACCCGGGCCACTCCCTATAACAACAACCGGACAGCCGATGCCGACCCGAATCGGCGCTGGGACGGGCAGTACCCGAGCCTGTGGGTCACCGACGGCGGTGGCGGGACGTTCTT
>CAYHRK010000252.1:0-3614 GCA_964358795.1 uncultured Vicinamibacterales bacterium | reverse complement strand
ACGTTCTTCGACATCTGGACGCCGAGCTCTTTCGCGATGGCGGGCATGCTGATCTCGGACACGACCATCGAGGGCCGGATCTACCAGATGTCGAGCGAACACCACGTCCGCCACGAGGTCCAGATCCGGAACGCCGCGAACTGGAAGATCTACGCGCTCCAGACCGAGGAGGAGCGCGGTGAAGGCGGCTTCGCGCTGCCGCTCGAGATCGACAACTCCCAGAACATCACGTTCGCCAACTTCCACCTGTACAAGGTCATCAGCTCCTACCAGCCGTTTCCCTGGGCGGTGAAGGTGACGAACTCGAAGAACATCAGGTTCCGCAACTTTCACTCCTACAGCAACAGCAAGGTGGCGTTCGACGTCTCGGTTTACGACCAGACGCACAACGTCGAGGTCCGGCAGCGCGAGTTCGCGTGGCTGACCGTCTCGGGCGCGCCGCCCGCCCCGAAGATCGCGAAGCGGTCGGCGGTGCTCGATGTTGGCGCGAAGGTGCAGAAGCTGGCGGGCGGGTTCTTCAACATCTCGGGCGGTGCCGCCCACCCATCCGGCGACTTCTACTTCGTGGACGCGTACAGGCAGCGCATCTACCGGTGGTCGGAAGCAAGCCGGCAACTGTCCACCGAGCGGGACGTGCCGCTCGACCCGATCAACCTGGCGTTCGACAAGGCGGGCAACCTGATGGTGGTGTCGTACGCGGGGACCGGCACCATCTACGCGTTCAAGCCGGGTGCCCCGATCGACCAGCTTGAAGTCCTCACGCTGGTTGACGCCGCGCCGCGGCCGGGACTGACTGTTGTGCGCGCGGTCGGTGACTGGCGCGTGGCGGTCGACCGGGCGACGGGCATGCCCCCCGCCAAGGCGTTCCACTTCCTGTCGCCGGATGGCACCACGTACATTGCGGCCGGCAGGGACTTCGTCACCGGCGCGTCAAGCTGGGGCGTGAAAGGAGCGGACCTGCTTCGCGCCTTCGGCCTGGCGCCTGGCCAGCCGGGCCAGCCGTTCTACGTGACGAGCGAGGCGGACGTGACGACGTGGCGCGGAACACTCGGTCCGGACGGCAACTTCACCGACTTCAAGCCGTTCGTCCAGCAGGGCGGCGAGGGTGTGGCGGTGGATGCGCAGGGCAACGTCTACCTGGCGGCCGGGCACATTTACGTCTACGACCGATCGGGAACGCTCGTCGATACCATCGAGACGCCCGAGCGTCCGACGCAACTGGTGTTCGGCGGCAGGGACGGTCGGACGCTGTTCATCGCGGCGCGCAGTTCGCTCTACAGCGTGCGCACCCGGGTGCGCGGGCAATAGGACTGTAGTGTGTGCGGGCGACTCAGGCGAACGACGGCGCTTCAGCCGCGGCGGCTCATTGTGAGCCAGCGTCATCGACTGGCCGCATGAAAACGCACCGCAAGCCAAGCCTTGAGCGTTTTGAAAAACGCGTGTCTGGCCTGTCGTTCCAGCCATGGTGAATGCCCGCACTTCGGGAGTTCCTGATACTCCAGGTGCGGGATGTACCTCCGCAAGTCTTCGCAGGTCAATCGGCCCGGATGCGGGTCTGCGTCCCCATGGAGCATCAAGACCGGGGCGCCGATCGCGGCAAAGGCCGCCGGATAGACTCCGTCTCGCTGCAGCCGGACCATGTCCGCCCAGGTTTCTTCGTGCGCCAGGGCATCACACATGGTGAGATCGTCGGCGACTTCCTCGACATCGTGGCCGTAGACTCGTGTCATCAAGCGGCCCACTAAGGCCAGGCGACGGTCCGCATCCGCCTCAGTCTGGCTGATTTGCGCGATGTGCACTCGATCTGCGTGCGTGAGTCGGGCATCGAGTCGCGCCTTGAACTGGGCACGAGCAGCTACGGAGAACGTTCCACAGCCGATCAGAACCAGAGCGGCCGGCGTCGTCGGATGCTGCGCGGCGTAAGCCAGCGCCAGCATCGCGCCCCAGGAATGGCCCACAAGAACGGGATGGTGTCCCCCGCATCGTGCTCGAACGAGATCATCGAGATCCTGCACATGCGTAGCGACGGTGAGGGGGCGGACACCGCTGCCGCGCTGAAAGGGCTCGAACATATGCCACTGTTCACCCAATTCCCTGGCGAGTGGTGCGACGTCCCCGGCCGCTGCGGGTCCACCGTGCAGGGCTATCACCGACTCGATTCCGATCCCGTATTCCCGCACGACAAGATCAGCCATGACGTCTGACGAACGCGAGTGCTTCACTTGGCTTCACCCGGCCTCCGTGCCAGCCTGACGCCACGCCGGCCACGCGACTCTACGTTCCGTTCGTCCGGCGGACGTCCACGGCTCACCCGCGGCCGCCCACTGTCCACGGAGCCGTCGAGTGCAGTTTGTCAGACGACCGGCCTCTCATCCTTGGGGCGATCCTCTTCGCTGCGAGTACCGGCCGCAGCATGGGCCACCACAACGAGTCGTTTGGCAAGCTCGTCGTACGGTACCTTTGCGTCCAACGCGCCCGAGAGCGCCACCTTGGCGAAGCCGACGGCGCACAGGAGATCGCGCAACTCCGTACCGGAGTACAGCCGTTGCTTCACGCGGAAGCTCCCACGCTTCCCATCTCGAACAACCACCCAGTCTGAGACGAGCGCGGCCCAGTCGTCAGCGATGTGCCGGCGCTCAAGGTACAAGACCCCTTCGACATCAAGCCACCGACGCTCCTGCCAGTCGCGCGCCGTCGTCTCTCGACCGATGACGTCCAGGAACGCGACGCCCCCGGGCTTCAGGCTCGCAAGGATGTTCTCCAACACCCTTCGGTTTCCGGAATCGTCGAAGTAGCCGAAAGAGGTGTAGAGGCTGCAGACCAAGTCGAAGGACGATGGCCGCCGGAAGTGGCGCATGTCCGCCTCGACCCATTCGACGGCTATGCTGCGCGCCCGCGCATCGGAACGTGCCCGCTCCAAGAGCCTTCGTGAGCGGTCTACGCCCGTCACATGGTACCCCTGCGCACCAATGGCGATGGCGTGGGCGCCCGGGCCGCAGCCCAGATCGAGCACCGTGGCCTGAGGCGGCAGGTCGAGGTTCCGGAGGATGGCCGCCACATCCCCTTCAGCAAGCGCCAGGCGGCCCGTCGCACAGAGGGCTGGCTCCATCGCCACCCAAAACCTCTCGTCGTCGCTCCAGATATTCAGTTCGGGACGGTTTGCCATGCTGAGGTTCGGCTGGACAGTAAGGCCCCACTCGCCGGCGCGCTCGCTCGCACCGGTGCCGGTCGGGTGCAGGGCCTTGTTGGGTGGGTTGCACAAGCCGATCGAACGGCTTGTGCAGAACCGTTGTTCGTCACACCCGTCATGGATGGCGCAGGCGCTGTCAACACCTCTCCAGCCACGCTGCTGCTCAAACGGTTACCCGGAGAGTTTGGCCCGAACGGCATCGAGCACTTTCCGCCCTGAGGGTAGAACGCCCAAGGCGGCCAAGGCGCCGCCATCGACCACTGTATCCCCGTCGACCAGCACCTTGAATTCACCGTAATGGCCCCGGACCATTTCCACGTCGGCGCGCAGTTCGCGACGAAGCCGTGCCGCCACCCGGACGGCGTGCAGCCCAGACACTCAATATGCGCAGTAGCGAACGGCAATGCGAGCCATGTTCACCTCC
>CAYHRK010000251.1:0-5265 GCA_964358795.1 uncultured Vicinamibacterales bacterium | reverse complement strand
GTTGTGCGACTCATCCGGGAATGCCATGGCAAGGAGAAATTGACCCACACAACATGAATGTGTAGCATTCGTGTGTATGCCAACCAATCTCGCCATCGATGATCACCTCCTCGATCAGTCGGCGACCAGCCTTCGGACGTGAAGTTTCTTCCGGTTTCGCTCTGCCTGCCAGAGGTCGTACTGGAGCTGCTGGTTCAGCCAGCTTTCAGGTGTCGTGTTGAAGGCCAACGACAAACGGATGGCCATCTCCGGGGAAATGCCCGCGCGGCCGTTCAGGATCGTCGACAGCGTCTTCCGGCTCACGCCGAGGGCGGAGGCGGCCTGGGTCACGGTGACACTCAGCGGGCGGAGGCAGAGTTCGCGGAGAACTTCTCCGGGGTGGGGCGGGTTGTGCATCCTCATGGTTGCCTCAGTGGTAGTCCTCGTAGCCCACGCGTTCGACATCGCGGCCTTCGAGAGTGAAGGTGATTCGCCAGTTGCCGCCGACCGTCACGGCCCACGTCCCCTTCCGCTGGCCTTGCAGTTCGTGCAGGTCCAAGCCTGGCAGGCGCATGTCGCCGGCCGTCGTGGCCACATTCAGGCGACCCAGAATCAATCGCAACCGGTCGGCGTGCTTGGCTTGGACTCCGGCCTTGCTCCCGGTGGTGAAGAATCGCTCCAGGCCTTTGTGCCGAAAGGTCTTGATCGCCACAGGACGATTGTAACTCGTAACTGGTCACGTTACAATCCGCATGACCCCGCGCTGCACCCGACCAGCGCCGGTGGTATCGTAAGCGCCGGCGGGTGAGCGCGCACGTTGGGCCGTCACGGAGCCTTGAGGAAACGGAATTCAGATCGTGAAGCAATTCCTTCTCGAACTGCTCAATTGCGTACTCCTGTCGTTGGGCATCCTGTCTGCCGGCATGGGGCTGAAGGGGTTCCTGCTATCGAGCAACTTCATTGACGGTGGCGTCACGGGGGTGTCCATGTTGCTGTCGAAGACGACGGGACTGCCCCTCGCGCTGCTTCTGCCCCTTGTGAACCTCCCGTTCATTGCTGTTGGATGGCACCAACTAGGGCGGGCATTTGCCGTCCGCAGCGTGCTCGGAATCGCTGGACTGGCCCTGGCCCTCGTCTTCATTCCGTATCCCGATGTGACGCCGGATCTGGTGCTGACTGCCGTGTTCGGAGGCTTCTTCCTTGGAGCGGGCATCGGGCTCGCCGTCCGCGCCGGCGCCGTTATAGGGGCTACGGAGGGAAGAGCGGCGCCGAGAAGGACATCCTGTATTGCGTCGTCACGCGGCTCGAGATCGGCAGGGTCAAGGCGATCGTTCGAGACGTCGACGCGAGCGCCTTTGTGGTCTTTCACCCCTTGGCAGGCGCCGAGGGCGGTATGGTCAGAAGGACAATTCTGCACTGAGGGATCTGGAGAGGTTCGCGTTGCCCTTGGCGCTCGGGGCATTGGCGCCGCGTGCTGTAGTCAAGATCCCCGGCGTTTAGGAAGCCTGTCGCGATCTCGAGTGGCGACCCCGGAGGACGTAGTCAAGTCGTCAGACAATGGCCCGTCGGCGGACTTCGTCACCGCGCTCTGCAACGACTTCGAGATCCGTGTGCCCTCGTCGCTGTTCCCGGGCCCGCGCGAGGTTGCCCCTGTCTGCGACATCGGACCACGCCGGTTGGCCCGCTCCAGATCGCACGCGGCCCGCAAGGTGAGCTGACCTCCGCACGTCGCTGGGCGATCTGCCCATCATCTTCCGCCGTGGGGGTGGCGATCGGGCCTACAGGAGTGGGAGAAGGGTTGACGCGACTACTATCCCCCGGCATCGCTGAAGCCTGCGGCAGTTGTTGAAGATCTACAGAAACATCGCCACCGCCGCCTGACGGTTCGTCCACGTCACGCTCAACGTGCCCGAGTCGGATCTTGCGCGGCGGCAGAGGGATTCAGGTCTGGAGCTTCACGAGGCCTTCCGCGCCTCGCGGTGCAGCGCCCGCTGCAAGTCCCAATCGGCCTGCAGCCGCATCCAGAACTGCGGAGACACCTTGAACACCCGCGCGAGCCGCAGGGCGGTGTCGGCCGTGATGCTGCGCTTGCCGAGCACAATCTCGTTCAGTCGGTTGAGCGAGATGCCCAGGCGCCCGGCCGCAGCGAGCTGGCTCAGGCCCAGCGGCTTCAGAAACTCCTCGAGCAGCATTTCGCCGGGCTCAATCGCCGGGCCGAGCCAGGTCGGATTCCTAGTGATAGTCTTCGACGCGGACTTCATGGGCATGGCCCTGCTCCCACCGGAACGTCACCCGGTACTGATCATTGATGCGAACGCTGTGGCAGTCTATCCGGTCGCCTTTCAGACGCTCCAGCCGATTGCCGGGCGGCATCGCGAGGTCCCCGAGACGCGCAGCCACGTCGAGCATCTTCAGCTTCCGCTGGACGACGCGCCAGATCGCACGCGGGACCCGTCGAGCAGCGCGGGTGTTGCGCTCGCGAAAGCGATCCGCAGCCGTCTCGTCGCCGGTCGGCCAAACAAGCTCACCAGAGAAGGCAAGCGGGGCGAGTCGGCATGTGTTCCAGGCCGGGGAGCCTCAGCCCCCCGGCCGGAAATCGCGATCCGACCTCGACCGCCGATTGAGAGGCCGCTAGAACGTCAGCTTGATGGCGAGCTGCACCTGCCGCGGGTCGCCCACGCCCTGGCGCAGGAACCCGTCGAAGTTGAACAGCGCCACCCCGGTCAGCGGGTTGACGTTGTTCGCGTTGTTGAACGTGTTGAACATCTCGATGATCGGGATGATCTCATAGCGGTTCGCGAACCTGAACGGCCGCTGGAGGCGCCAGTCGAAGGAGAAGTAGGCATTCTCCTTGCGGTCCCAGTTGCGGCCCCGGTCCTGCCCGTTCGACACGCGCGGCGAGGTCGTGATGGGCTGTGCCGAGCGGGCTTGGATGCGGATGTTGGCGGAAATCCCCCCCGGCACTTCCCCGAAGGCGAAGAAGTTGAACTTGTGGCGGATGTCCCGATCCGACGGCCCGAAATCCTTGCTCAGATCGTAGAAGTTGAACGACCGGTCCGTGAACGGATCGCGCTCGTTCGAATCGTCGTCTTCGTCCTTCGAGAGCACGTAGTTGGCCTCGAACTGGTACCTGTCCGCGAATCGCTTGCGCACGCCGAACGTCGCTCCCCGATAGAGGCCCTTGCCGCGGCTGTTGGTCACGAAGACGTCGCCCAGCTGAAGCTCGAAGGGATTCGCGCCGGCATAGACAGTCGAGTCACGGTTCGGCGGCTGCGTGGCAGCCACGCCGGTCCCGTGCGCGTTGTAGTTCAGGAATCGCGTGAGCCGCGTGCCCTTCGCGTAGGTGAAGTCGACATAGGCCGCCAGGTGCGGCGCCACTTCACGCTCGAAGGCGACGTTGAACGTGTAGATCCGCGGGTTCTTGTAGGCGCGGTCGAACACGCGCACGCCCGTGAACAGCGGGAATGTCCCCGGCGCGGTGACGCTCGGCGGCAGCAGGTTCGGCCAGGTCGGCATGTTGGCGAAGGCGGTGAACGCGGTGTTGCGGAAATCGCTCTTCTGCTGGATGCCGTTGGTCGTGACCGAGCCCACCTGGCTCAGCATGTTCTGGCGCGCGTAGTAGACCCCGGCGCTCGCTCTCACCAGTGTCTTGCCGTCCCCGGTCGCGTCCCAGGCCATGCCGACACGAGGCTGGAACTGCTTCACCTGATCCGGAATCGTGCCATCCGACGGGAAGCGCGGGTCGTTCAGCAATGACGCGTACACGGTGGTTTTCGGGTCCACCGTCTCGGGCATGAACTGCGCTTCCCAGCGCAGCCCGTAATCGAGGGTGATCCGGGGCGTGACCTGCCACTTGTCCTGGATGAACAGCGCGATCTCCTCGTTGTTGATGTCCGACTCGCCGGCGGCGTCCCGGGCGATCCCGTCGGGGCTGCTGCTCTGCAGGTAGAACAGCAGCGGGCCGCCGGTCCCGCTGGTTCCGGCCGGGCACGGCGTCGGCGCGGTAACGTACGTCCCGTTCGAGCAACCCACGGTGTACGGCCCGAAGCCGCCGGCAGCGGGCGCCGAGGCATAGCGCAGGAAGCCCGTCACGCTGTTGAACAGGTAGCGCCCCTTGAAGAAGCCCCGGAACACCTGGTAATTGTTGGTGTGCAGCCACTCGGTGCCAGTCTTGATCGTGTGCCGGCCGGCGACGATCGAGACGTTGTCCTTGATCTGGAAGCGCCTGATCAGCTCGTCCACAGTCGGCGCGAGGAAGAAGGGGTTGCCGAAGCGGAACGACGGACCGAAGCCCATCCCGGTGTCGGCCGGCACGTTCGACGTGACCGCGGACCGCGGCCGGTCCTCGCGCGAATAGGTGATGTGGAACTCGTTCACCTTCGAGGGCGACACCGTGCTGAACAGGTTGAGGTTCAACACCTGGATCTTCGATGGCCCCTCGATCCCGTTCGCGGAGTTGCCGTAGGTGGGCACGTCGAACGTCTGATTCGTGTTCTTTGAGTAGTTGAAGTTGTACGAGAGGGATACGTTATTCGCGCTGTTGATGGACCAGTCCGTCTTGGCCAGCAGCGCCTTGTTGTTGATCTTGTGGTCGACCGGCCGGCCTTCCTCCTGGTTGCGGGCCGTCCGGAAGAAGCTCACGAGCGCCAGCCGTTGGCAGTCGGGGCTGCTGTTGATGAGCGCTTCGTTCGCGCCGATGGTGGGCGCGGGCGCCGGGCAGGGGGCGCCGATCGCCTCCGAGAGGTTCGGCCGTTGCAGTTTCTCGCGAATCCCCTCGAGCGCCACGAAGAAGAACATCTTGTCGCGCTTCAGCGGGCCGCCTAGGGTGCCGCCGGTCTGCTCGCGGCGGAAGTCCTTCAGCGGCTTGCCGTCTGACGTGTCCGACGTCAGGCCCTCGAGGCGCTGGAAGTGGAACAAGGTCCCCCGCACGTCGTTGGTGCCCGACTTCGTGATCACGTTGACGACCCCACCCGCGGTGCGGCCGTACTCCGCGTTCGCGCCGGTTGCCACCACCTGGAATTCCTTGACGGCATCCAGCGTGATGTCGATGGCCGCCCGCTGGCCTCCCATCTGCTCCCCGAAAAAGCCGTTGTTGTAGTCGCCGCCGTCCAGGCTGATGTTGTTGAACACGCCCCGCTGGCCGGCAAAGGTAATCTCGTCGCCGTCGGGCCCCTGGACGACGCTCACGCCGGGCGTGAGGGTCAGCAGGTCCTCGAACTTGCGGCCGAGAATCGGCGTCGTTTCAATCGTCGTCTGGTTGAGTGTCGTGGCCGACGCCGTGCGGGA
>CAYHRK010000250.1:0-5286 GCA_964358795.1 uncultured Vicinamibacterales bacterium | reverse complement strand
GGCCCGCATGCGCTGGTCGGCGAAACCCGAGGCCACCGCCAGCGAGAACAGCATGAGGACTCGTCCAGCCTGAACGGCTCGCGGGCGTGAGATCAGCACCAATCAGCGCTCCGGCCGCAGCAGTGTTTCTGCGGCCCGCAGGCGAACCCATCGGTCGGCATCGACGAGCAGCCGCCGCGATGCGGGCGTCGTTGGCCAGCCAAGCCGGCCCACGATTTCGATCGCATGCGCGCGCAGCAACGGATTCGGATGCCCCAGCGTTTTCTCAATCACCGTGGAGGCCAGCCGATGATCGGACGCGTCCACGACCGCAGCCGCTTCCAGGCGCTGCGTGGTGTCGTCAGATTCCACCACCTGGCGGGCGGCGCTCATGCCGGCAGGATCGCCTGCCTTTACCAGCGCCCGAGCGGCCACCAACTTGTCGTACGGCCCCAGGCGGGACAGCATCGTCTTGACCTCGGCCAATGCACCCGCTTCGCCCGTCGACGCCAGACCCAGGGTGGCTCCAAGGCGGCCGGGACCGGTCGGGGAGCCCTTCAAGAAACGCTGCAGCGCGGTCCGCGCGCGCTGCCCGCCCGACTCGCCGAGCGCAATGGCCGCCACGTACTGCACTTCCGGCGCGGGAGAAACCAGAAGGCCCTCGAGGATGGCAGCGCCTTCGGCACCTGCTTTGGCGAGCATGCCTGCAATGCCCAACTGCGATGGCATCGACAGCGGCGTCCGATCGGCCAGCACCGATCTGACCGCATTGCGATCGCCGGCGGCAGAGAGACTCGCGGCCGCCGTCAGGCGCAGGCCGATTGACGCGCGGTCTTCAGCAGCCGTCTTCGCCAAATCTGCGCGACACGGCTCGGTGCGGGTGACCCTGAGCAATGCCCCACATGCGGCAAGGCGGATCTCCTCGTCGTCCACGTTCAAGAGCGACCGTAGTACCCGGCGCGCCAAACCAGTCATGCTCGATGACGAGGGGCCTGTGGATGAAGAGGCAGCCTCGAGCGCCTCGAGTTCCGCCTTCAGCGCCGAATCCTTGGGCGGGAGTGTGCTTGCGGGCTGGCTTCGTGCCTGTGTGGACCGAGTCTGCGCAGAGGCGCTGCCTGCCGCACCGTCCCAGGCGGGCGAACCACAGAACAGGAGCAGTGCGATTACCAGCTGCATGGTGAGTCAGACACGCGCCTAGTCCGGTTGGCCAGGAGGCCGAATCGGAACGGGCGGTTCCGACACGGCTGGACCCCTGTAGCCGGCAGGCCCAGTGCTGCCAGGGCGGTAACTGGGTGGGCCCCGTCGCACCGGATCTCCTGGACGCGCCGGCGGAATCAACTCGCCCGGCTGGAGCACGTTTGGTGTGCCCAACGTTGTCTGCGCCGTCAGCCAGCGCTCGGCTTCATCGTCTGCGGCCGGACGCGTGTCGGGTGGAAGCGGACGACCCATCGTGACGCCGGCGGTCGTGGCTGCCTGCACCAGGAGCCGGCCGAACGCCGATTCGCCGGTTGACGCGACGGATCGCGAGACAGCCACAAACCCCGGTGCCGAGGCGAGCAGGGTGCCGAGCGCCTGGCGCTCCGGCACATTCTGCAGATCGACGGTGATGAGTTCAGCCGAGAGCGAGTCCAGATTCACGATCTCGGTGCCGCCGATGCTGGCCCACTTCTCGAGAATCTGGCGCAACGGAACGCGATCGGCGACAATCGTCACCCTTCCGCTGGAGAATCGCACGGTCAAGTCCCCCGCCGAAACGGGTTGCGCCATCAGGCAGAGCGCACACGCAACAACGAGCACGCGCGGGAACGTCACACCCCATTTAAATGACTTTTCGCGCACAGTGTCAATCTCGCCGGCTCATCAGCACCGAGGTCAGCGCGAAGGGCTACTTCGTGGCGGCGGGTGCGAGCAGGCTGTCGAGCGCCTTTGACAGGTCGCCTCTGGTGCGTGCAATCGCCGCGTCCAGGCGGGCGACGGCCGCGATCACCTCGGCATCGCGGGCCACCACGCTCCACGGATAGATTCTCTGGTGCAGACCGGCCTGCGGACTCAGCACGCCGTTGATCGCTCCCCAGTACCTGAGACCCGTCTCCGACGACGCCGCCCGGGCGATCCACCTGGCGGCGTCCTGGCCGTCGCCGGCTGCCGCGGCGGCCATCGCGGCGCATCGGAACAGCGGTGCAGGATTGGCGGCGCTGGCCACGCCGGCCACCACTTGCGCCCCGACCCGGTTGGCTTCGCGCCGGTCACCATCCTGCGCGCGCAGTCCCGCCATAAGGGCGCGGGCTTCGCACAACCCGGGGTACATCCGTGTGAGGCTCGCCAGCAGCGCGGCGGCTTCGCCACTTCGGCTGGTGCCGTGCAGTGCCGCCGCTCGCAGCAGGGCGCTTGGTGGGAAACCGGCCGCTTCACGGATATCGGAGGCCGGCAGTGTTTCGCGCGTTGATGGCCGCGCCAGGTTCACCCGCAATCGCAGGGCATTCCACCACGGCCGATCGGGCGCCAGGGCCTGGCCGCGGGCCGTTTCGAGCAGGGCCTCTTCGAACTGCCCGAGCGCGATGTGAGCCACGGCCAGCTGGTAGTGGCCCAGTGGCAGGTCGGGGTCGAGTTGGAGCGCTCGGCGGGTGAATCGGATGGATCGCACCGGATCGAGATCCCTCACCACATCGGCAATCGCCAGATAGGTCGCCGGCTCTGTGGGATCAATCTCCACAGCCCGGCGCAGATGGTCCAGCGCCTCGCGCACTCCGGGAGCCGCCAGGCCCATCGCCAGTTGGGCGAGCGCCAGATCGGGATCGGCCGTCACGGCTTCTTCCGCGGCGTCGCGCATGCGCCCTTCGATCTCGGTGAAGCCGCTGCGGCTCTCGAACGCTGCCGACTCGTACAGGGCTTCGGCCAGGCCGGCCTGTGCCTCGATCAGGCTGGGATCAGCGCCAGCGGCGCTCTCGAACAACTGGGCTGCGCGGCTGGCATCGTTCCCCGAAAGCGCCTCTCGGGCCTGCAGATACGTCTCGTAGGCCACCGGTTCAACGAGGCGCAACAGCGCACGGTTGTTCTCGGCGCTGGGCCGCGATGCCACGTTCAGCCGCGCGGCAAGATCTCGGGCCATGCGAGCCTGCATCGCGATGACGTCGCGGCTGGCCCCGCGGTAGTTCGCGCTCCAGATGGCCCGGCCGTCTTCCGGACCGACCAGTTCCAGCCGCACGTCGATCGATGTCCAGTCCTCGTCGACCGGAGTCACCTGCCCGGTCAGAGCAACGCTGGCGCGCACGCTCTGGGCCGCGGCGTTGGGTGCCCGGCCGGCGCGCGACCGAATCGTCGAACGCCCCAGCACGGTGACACCGGGAATATGTCCGAGCCGTCTGCCCAGGTCCTCGGCGAACCCAGGCCCGTAGTACGCCCGAGCGAGATCGGAGCCAGCGGTCCGAAACGGCATGATCACCAGTACCGGGGCGCGCTCGGGGCCGAAGCGCTCCTGCCAAGCCTGGCGCAGCGGTTCGCGCCAGTACCAGAACGACAGCGCGATTACCGCGACTAGCAACCCCAAAAGCAGCATCAGCCGCCTGGGCGACGACGACGCTCCCGTGGCGGCGCGGTGCGGCTCGGATTCCGGTGCCCTCGCATGCGACAACGCGGCGATGGCGCGCAGATCGGCGGCCATCGACGCCGCACTCTGATAGCGGTCGTCCATGTTCTTCGCAAGCGCGTGCTCAACAAACGCGTCGAGCTGCGGAGGTACATCAGGGTTCTCGCGGCTTGGCGGCGGTGGGGTCGACTGCAGCAACTTCACGGCGGTGTCGCCGGTGGTGGACGCCTCAAAAGGCGACCGGCCGGTCAGCATCAAGTACAGAACCGAGCCCAGCGCAAACAAGTCGGTGCGGTAATCGACCGCCTTTCCCAGCACTTGTTCGGGCGACATAAAGGCCACCGATGCCGTCCCCAGCGACGTGTCTCTGGCGGCCAGCCGGGCAGCGGTTTCGTGCGCGCCGGTATCGACGGTCCATGCGGTCAGGCCGAAATCCAGCACTTTGGCATGGCCCTTCGGGGTCACGATGATGCTGGTCGGCGTGATGGCGCCGTGAACCAGGTCAGCGGCATGGGCTTCGGCCAGGGCATCGGCCACCTGTGCGGCCAGGTCCAGTGCCCGGCGGACGTTCAGCGGCCGGCCGCTCGAGAGCACGGCCAGTTTCTCGCCAGGCACGAACTCGTAGACCAGGTAGACACGTCCGTCGTGCTCGCCCACTTCAAACAAGGTCGCGACGTGAGGGTGAGACAGGTGGGTAAACGGCCGAATGGAGTCGACAAAGCGGGTGCGCTGCAGCGGATCTTGAAGCGGTTCGCCAAGCGAGCGGATCGCCACCGTGCGGCCGACCCGTGTATCGCGCGCGCGATACACGGTTCCCTGCCGGCCTGTGCCCACCAACCCGAGAATGTCGTAGTGGCCGATCGAATCGCTCATGAATAGTCCACGCCTCTGGTACGGTGATCGCCCAGGCGCGCCATGTTCGTGTATCGACCGATCGGCCCAATAACGCTAGTGTCCCGCCCCGCCCCGACGTTGGCGCCGGAAGAGGCACTCGGTGAGATGAAGCCTATAGACGTTGTCTGGGCCCAATATCACGGCCAAATCGAATCTGCGGGCGTCCAAACCAGAGTTGGTGGTATTCTCGATGGAAGCCGCCAACGGACGGGAAGACTCAGGGCTCCAGCCGAGCTCGGGCGGCAGATCACATGAGCCCTGACGTGATGCAAGGAGCAGCAATGCGACGGTCGATTCGTGGCGGACTCGTGCTGGCGGGCCTGTGTGTGGCTCTGACGGCGTGGGCCTGCAACACCAAAGATCCGTTTCTTATCCCGACGGAGCCGACCAATCCGATCACCGAGGTGTTTTCTGGAACCTTGAACCAGGCAGGCGCCGTCGTCCACCCGTTCTCGGCGTTCGGTCGAGGAACCGTCACTTTGACCCTGACCGGGATGGATCCGGTGACCACGGTCGGGTTGAATCTAGGTACCTGGAACGGGACGTCGTGCTTCGTCGCGGTGGCAAACGAGGCGAGCACGGCCGGGACGATTCTCACCGCCAAGATTATCGGTGCCGGGAGCGTGTGTATCCGTGTCTATGACGTCGGCAACGTCACCGATCCGGTGGCCTACACACTGAGCGTGGTCCACCCCTAGGCGGCGAATCCGTTTTCGATGAACGGTCTGTGCAACGAGAGCCCGGACGCAAACGCCGACAGCCGCGTGCGCAGGAACAACCGCCCGCGATGCAAACGCGACTTCAGGGTTTGTTCCTTGATGCCCAAC
>CAYHRK010000249.1:0-5299 GCA_964358795.1 uncultured Vicinamibacterales bacterium | reverse complement strand
TTTCGACGGCGCCCGAAGGTGCGGGGAGGCGCCTGCACCCCGCCAAGCGCCTTCGCTCGCGGGGACCCAAAGCCCCGCTCCGCTGGGCGCGTCCTTGGCCGGCGCGACCGTCCGGTCGCGCAGCACACCGGATCTTACCGCGTTTCCGGGCAACCCTCGGGATCGCGCCTACGGTCCAGGTTGAGGCGTGTTATATTCCGCAGAGGTGCTAGTGGTAGCGGTTAAGGACGAGGAGGCAGCCATGAGGCGCTTGAGCGACGCGGCGGGACGAGTGGCACTCGCTCTCGCCTTCGTCTGCGGCCTTGCGGCCGCGGCCTGGGCGCAAAACACCGGCGTCATCCAAGGGGTCGTCATCGACGAGTCGGGCGGCGCGCTGCCCGGCGCGACGCTAACCCTCAAGAACGCGGAGACGGGCACCGAGCGGACGGCGGTGGCAGACTCCGAGGGCCGGTACCGGTTCCCGGCGCTGCCGCCGGGTGTGTACAGCCTGAAGACGGACATCCAGGGGTTTGCCGCCGAGGAGCGGCGCAACATCGTCCTCACCATCGGCCTCGAGGTGCGACAGGACTTCAAACTGAGAATCGACACGTTCGCCGAGAGCATCACCGTCGTGGCCGAGGCGTCGGTGGTGGACGTGACCAAGTCCGAGGTGGCTGGCATCGTGACGCAGGCGCAAATCGCGACGCTGCCGATCAACACGCGGCAGTACCTGAACCTCGCGTTGCTGATGCCGGGGACCAGTCAGGACGCGGTGCGTGTCTTCTACAACAACGTGAACGTCGGGGCGGGGGGCACGTTCTACAGCAACGGCTTCGTCGCCGACGGCGTCACCAACACGTGGGCCGAGCAGGGCGAGCCGCGGCAGAACTTCCCGCAGGATTCCATCCGCGAGTTCAAGGTGAACACGACGCAGTTCAAGGCCGAGTACGGGCTGGCGACGGGCGGCCTCGTCACGGTCGTCTCGAAGTCCGGCACGAACGAGTTCCACGGCAACGTCTTCGAGTACTTCCGGCACAAGAGCCTGAACGTGAAGAACTTCTTCGAGAAGAGCAAGCCGGACTTCGAGCGGCACCAGTTCGGCGCGAGCCTCGGCGGGCCCGTCCGGACCGACCGGACGCATTTCTTCGGCGCGATCGAGCGGACGCAGACGGACGAGTTCTTCACGGTCAACACGGGCCGGCCGGACCTGTACTCCGCGGTCGAGGGCACGTTCCCGCAGCCGCGGCGCGTCACGCTGTGGTCGGCCCGGGTCGACCACGCGATCAGCCAGGTGCAGAGCCTGTTCGCGCGCTACGCGCAGGAAGACGAACGCACGGTCTGCGCGGGCGCGACCTGCGGCGGCCGCAACGCCGCGAACGCGGGCTACGACATGGAGATCCCGCGGCGCGCGATCGTCACAGGCCACACGTGGATCCTGTCGGACCGGCTGCTGAGCGACTTCCGGTTCCAGTACGCCTTCGCGGCCTACCAGATCGCACCGGTCGGCAAGAAGGTCTTCAAGGAGGTCGGCGAGTATCCCCCCGAGCGTGTCGGCCCCGACCGGGTCCAGCGGCGCTTCACGTTCCCCAGCCTGGTCTATGGCGGCAACTACGAGGCGCTGGGCCCCGAGAAGCGCTGGCAGTTCAAAGAGGTGATCTCCTGGTACGTTCCCGACTGGGGCGGCTCGCACGACTGGAAGTTCGGCGTCGACTACAGCTACATCTGGTTCGCCGACGACTCGCAGGTGAACCTGAACGGCACGTACCAGTTCGGCACGGACCAGTACTTCAACCCGAACGATCCGGTGTCGGTGGTCAACTTGAGGAACCCGATCCTCTTTACGATGGTGTTCCCGCCGAGCTACGTGCCGCTGCCGACCCACCACTACGCGTGGTTCGTGCAGGACGATTGGAAGCCGATGTCGCGGCTGACCGTCAACCTGGGGCTGCGCTACGACCGGCAGATCGGGTCGTTCAATGAGGACATCGACACGGGGCGGTTCCCGATCCCGATTCCGTTCATCGACACCAGCACGCGCGGCGACAAGAACAACTTCGGCCCGCGCCTGGGGTTCGCGTACGATGTCGAGGGCACCGGTGAGAGCGTGCTCCGCGGGGGCTACGGCCTGTATTACGACAACATCCGGACGCTGCAGAACCAGTACGAGTGGCTGAACATGCAGCGGTACGACGTGCGGATCAGCAATCCGCCGTACCCTGATCCGTTCCTCGGGCGCGATCCGGTGCAATTCATCTCCACGACGCCGCCCAACATCCAGATCCTATCGAACCGGTTCGTCAACCCGTACTCGCAGCAGTTCAACCTGGGGTACACGCGCCAGCTCACCGACGACCTGGCCGTCCACGTGGACGGCGTGTACACGCGCGTGCTGCGCGACCGCAAGACGCGCAATATCAACCTGGCGGATTCCGTCACGCGGCAGCGGCCGTACCCGCAGTTCGGCCGGGTGGACCTGGAGGAATCGATCTCCAAGTCCAAGTACCGGGGCCTCTACATCCGCCTCGACAAGCGCTACAGCCAGCGGCACCAGTTCCTCGTCTCGTACTCGCTAGTCAAGAGCGAGGACAACGCCCCGGCTGGCCGCTTCACGGACCAGTCCGACTTCTCGCGCGACTTCGGTCCCGCCAACGCCGAGCGGCGGCACGCACTGGTCGCGAGCGGCGCGGTCCAGCTCCCGTTCGAGATCCAGCTCGGCGCCGTTTGGATGCTGCGCACGAGCCTCCCGTTCAGCGCGACCGCCGGCCGCGATGTCAACGGCGACGGGTTCGTGAGCGATTACGTGCCAGGAACGACCCGCAACCAGGGCCACAGGGACCTCGATCTGGCGAAGGTCAACGCGTGGCGCGCCAGCTTCGGCCTGCCGCCGGTCTCGCCCGACGACCTCGACTCGGCCCGGTTCAGCAGCGTCGACCTCCGCGCGAGCAAGGCCCTCAGCCTGGGCCAGAGCCGCAAGCTGGAGCTCGTGGCGCAACTGTTCAACGTCTTCAACACCGTGAACCTGAGCGGACTTCAGACCAACGCCCTGGCCACGACGTTCGGACGCGCGTCGCGTGCGGGCGCGGGCAGGCAGGCGGAGCTCGCCGTGCGCCTGGTCTGGTGACGCGACCTGTGCGCACGAACTCGCCAATGTCGACACCGATGTCCAGCAAACCACCTCGCCGTACCCGCGCCGCCGTCGCGCTCCTGTTCGCAGCAACCCTGCTCGGGACCGGCACGACGCCCGTCGTCGGCCCCGCTCCACAGGCGGGAGTGCCGCCCACTCTCGATCGCGACACGGCGATGTGGCTCGTGGCGTTGCCGCTTGCCTGCATAGACAAGCTGCACGAGGCACCCCGCAGCCGCGGCTATCTGTATGAGACGACCGCGGTGCTCAGGCCCGACTTCGCCAAGACCCGGGCGTTCTACGGCTGCTCGGACTGGCACTCGGCCGTCAACTCGACGTGGATGATGGTGAAGGTGCTCAAGATGTTCCCCGACATCCCCGTGGGGCGGCTGATTCGGGAGAAGTTGAAGGATCACCTCGCGGCCGACGCGATCAAGGGCGAGATCGCGTTCTATAGCGAGGAAGGCAACAAGGCGTTCGAGCGGCCCTACGGGTGGGCGTGGCTCCTGCGCCTCTACGCGGAGCTGCGGTCGTGGTGGCAGGATCCGGACGCGCAGAAGTGGGCGGCCGATGTCGAGCCGCTGGCCAAGCTGCTGCTCGAGCGCACGGTGCCGTACCTCCAGACGCTGGCGGCGCCGATGCGCATCGGGACCCACGCCAACACGGCGTACACGCTGCAGCTCCTGCTCGAGTACGCCCGCACGACCGGCGAGAAGGCGCTCGAGGACGTCGTCATCGATCGATCGCGCAAGTTCTTCGCTGCCGACATCGGCTGCGCGCCCAACTTCGAGCCGTCGGGATCGGACTTCTTCTCGCCGTGCCTGGTGGAGGCCGCGCTCATGAGCGAGGTGCTTCCGGCGGCGGAGTTTCCCCGCTGGCTCGACGCGTTCCTGCCGCGGCCCGACTCGCCGGGCTTCAAGGCGTTGACCGTCATCGTCGAAATGCAAGGCTCCGCCGAGGAGCTCAAGAAATCCGACATGATCGGCGCCAAGGCGCACCTGATGGGACTCGGCGTCAGCCGGGCGAAGGCGCTCGAGGACATTGCCGCGGTGCTGCCACCGGGCGATTCGCGTGTCGCGGCGTACCGGAAGCTGGCGGCATCTCTCGCGCGCGGCAGTGTGAATGCGATGTACGAGGCTGAGTACGCCGGGACGCACTGGATCGCCACGTACATCATCGATTACCTCGTCAGCGCGCGCCGCAAGGCGCCGACGAATTGACTCTCAGAGACCGGCGGCCCGCAAGGTCCGCGCGCGCAGCCAGGACGGCGAGCCGGGCGCGCGCCGGTTCATTTCGGCCGTCTTCGAGTTCAGGAGTAAGGATGCGGACCGTCGTTCGGTCATCCCTGCTTTAAGCTTCAGGCGCAAAATCGTCAGGGAATGGCCGGCAATCCGTACGTGAACCCGCTGTTCGTGGGGGTTGCGGACATCGTGCCATCTTCACGCTCAGGGTGTCGCCCGCCGTCACGCGGCTCTCCTCCACGGTCGGCTTCTCGGCGCTCGCCTCCGGTGTGCGCGAGCTCGTCGATCACGACTACATCAGGCATGCCTCGAAGGATGCCGTCGGGGTCCATCTGCTCCATCTGGACACCACGGTAGCTCATCTTCCCGTCTCGGAACGATCTCCAGATCCCCAATCTGGGCTTCGGTCTCGCGGCGCGGCCCGTCACTGTTCCCGTCCGAACTGACCCTCGTCTTCGCGCTGGCCGTGGTTCTTCACTATCTGGTGAGGTACCGGGTCGTCTAGGTGCGCCGGTCTTCGGGTACTGGTGGGAGACCGTCAAACTGGGGAGTGTCTACATCATTCCCGCGCTATTGGGTTCGCTGGCGGCCGTCTTCGGGGTGGCGTTGCTGCTCAAGGTCGGGGCGATGCAGCGGAAGGCCTGATCGTGAAGAGAGACTGAGTCCGCCGCGCGCGAGCAGCGCCCCAGGACGAGCGGGGCCCGCGCAGGCGGCCGGGTCACGCTGCAATCGCTGCATTCAAATCGGCGAAGAGCCGGAAAAACAGGCTGTCAGTGTCCTGCCTGTGGAAGCCGTCGCACACCTCATACGGTTGGCGGATGGGTCTAACCCAAAACTGACCCACTACCCTACGGTCTCTTCTTGCGATGCAGGCGTGTCTCGACGGCTTCCGGAACCAGCCCGGTCATCGAGCCGCCGAGCGCAAAGACCTCTTTGACGAGGCGGGAACTGAGAT
>CAYHRK010000248.1:0-5300 GCA_964358795.1 uncultured Vicinamibacterales bacterium | reverse complement strand
TGTGCCGAGCACCGCCTGTACAGCGGGAAGGTTCGTGCGGGTCAGCGGGAAACGCCGGGACTCGGGGATCCTGGAATACTGGCTCGGGTCGTACAGGAACACGACGTCCTCGCCTTCGCGCTGAACAAGAGACGTTTCGGCGCTGCGGCTGGGCGTGGGCCACGATTGAAGCAGCGGATACAAGTAAGTCTCTGCGGTGCTGCGCAGCACGACCACGGCAAGCGGCCGTCCGTCGGCATCCCGCACCGCCGAGGCGGCGTCGATATGAACAATGCCATCGGGCTCTTTGAAGAGGTCGGAGATCACGGCCTTCCGACCGGCGAGTGCCGCAGCAATGGCCCGTCTGGTGGCGGGGTTCATCGGGTCTGGGTGCTCTTCGGTAGTGAGCAGGATGTGCCCGTCTGGAGCGAGCAGGAGAACGTCGTGATACAAGCCGTCTTCCTGTTCGAGCTTCAGACGCGCCCGCAAGTCAGCTCGATGGTCCCGGTCGCCAGGCTCGCGCAGAAACGCCGCCACCGCTCTTGTTTCGAAGGGACCACGCGCCACCCGATCGGCGTCAGCCAGACGCTGGTTCCGCCATTGCTGAATCTGTCCAGACTTCAGTTCCGCGATGGCGGCGACGGCTTGGTGTTGTTCCCGGTAGATTTCTTCCGATTCAACTCGGTAAAGCCAGAAGCCCCCAGCCAGCAGCGCCAGCGCGAGGGTCACGGACACCGCCACCCCGGTCCGCCAGGAGAATCCGGCAGGCGGTGTTAACGGCGTCACGTCCGAAACCGCCGTGATCGGTAGGTGTCTGAACGGACCATCAGGATCTCTTTATCGGCGCGAAACCGGGCTGACTGGAGGCGCCGCCTCCATGTCGATTACCTTGAGCGCCGAGCCGATCGTGAGCGGTCGTCATCCCAGGGGCTGCTACCCACGCTGTGGTATTCTGCCGTCATCATGGTGCCGATCGAGGACGTCTGCGACGACGAGTGGGCGGAATGGTACCGGCTGACACCGCAGGAACGGTGGGCGCACAGTCAGGCGCTCTGGCCCGCGTTTCTGGCGCTGGGAGGTACGCTTGACCCCGAACCTGATACGCACAGTCCTTTCTTCGATGCGGATACATGGCGTCCGATGCCTGCTGATGGGCGGGCAGGCGTGCGTGTTCTACGGCGCGGCCGAATTTAGCCGCGACACCGACTTCCTCCTACTAGCCTCGCCGGCGAATCTCGATCGCTTCAGGGCCGCGCTCGCTTCCTTGCGCGCCGAGCGAATTGCCGTGCCGCCGTTCGAGACGGACTACCTGCGCCGGGGCCATGCCATTCACTTTCGTTGCCAACACCCCGACGCCGCGGGTTTTCGCATCGACGTGATGTCTGTACTTCGCGGCATGGCGCCGTTTGACGAGTTGTGGGAGCATCGAATCACTATCGAGACGAACGACGGCGACACCATCGAGCTGCTGTCGCTGGAGGACCTGGTGCTGGCCAAGAAAACCCAGCGCGACAAGGACTGGCCGATGCTGCGGCGCCTCGTCGAGGTGCACTACCTATCGAACCGATCACATCCGACGTCAGCGCAGATTGAATGGTGGTTGGCCGAGCTGAGAACAGCCACGCTGCTGATCGAAACGGTTCTGCGCCACCCGGACGCGGCCCGCGCCTTGGCCGGTCGGCGTCCGGCCGTCGCCTGCGCGATCGAAGGCGATGTCCACCGGGTCGAGATGGCCCTGATTGAGGAAGAACGCGCCGCACGCGAGGCCGACCGTCGCTACTGGTTGCCGCTGCGTCAGGAACTTGAACAACTTCGTCACGGTCAGCGCTGATCCACGCTAGTGGCCCCACCCTCGATGCGGGGCTCCCGCTGGCGAATGAGTGCTTTGTCCGGATTCTGAAACCGGGTATGTTCTAGCCTGCGGCCGTGCCGGTCGCAAGCGGCGCACGCGTGTGCCAGGAAGGAGCGTCTTCATGAAACGCGGATTGATTGCGTTGTTCGTGCTGGTTGCCGCGCTGGAGCCAACCGGCGCGCAGGACGGATGGAGGCCGCTGTTCAACGGCAAGAATCTGGATGGCTGGGTGCAACTGAACGGCACCGCTCCCTTCACCGTGGCCGACAACGCCATCGTCGGCACGACGGTGGTGGGTTCGCCGAACAGCTTTCTGTGCACGAAAGAAGCGTTTGGCGACTTTATTCTGGAGTACGAGGCGAAGCTCGATGCCCCAATGAACAGCGGCGTCCAGATTCGCAGCCTCAGGGATCCGGCGATCAAGGACGGCCGGGTGCACGGCTACCAAGTCGAGATCGATCCGAGCGACCGCGCATGGACCGGCGGCCTCTACGACGAATCGCGCCGCGGCTGGCTGCACACACTGCACACGCAGGCCGCCGCACGCAAGGCGTTTCGAATGGGCGCGTGGAACACGTTCCGCGTGGAGGCGATTGGCACATCAATCCGTACGTGGCTCAACGGCGTGCCCGTGGCCAACGTGATCGACGACCTCACGCCGACGGGGTTTGTTGGCGTTCAGGTGCACAGCATCGGTAACGACGCCAGCAAGGTCGGTCAGACCGTGCGCTTCCGGAACATCCGGATTCTGACGCACAATCTCGACCGCAACCGGACGCCAGACCGTGGGGAGACGCCCCAGTTCAACTACATCCCCAACACCCTGACCGCGCGCGAGAAAACAGAAGGCTGGGCGCTTTTGTGGGACGGCAAAACCACCGGCGGATGGCGCGGTGCGAAGCTCGACACGTTTCCCGAGAAAGGCTGGGAGATTCGCGACGGCGTCCTCTCGGTGGCCGACAGCGGCGGCGGCGAAGCGGTGGCCGGAGGCGATATCGTCACTGCGAATCGGTACACCAGTTTCGAGCTGGTTGCCGAGTTCAACATCACGCGCGGCGCCAACAGCGGCATCAAGTACTTCGTGGATACCATGCTCAACAAGGGCGAGGGCTCGTCAATCGGGTGCGAGTTTCAAATCCTCGACGATGCGGTGCACCCGGATGCGAAGCTGGGCGTGAACGGAAATCGAAAGCTCGCGGGATTGTACGACTTGATCCCGCCGGCGAACATCCGTTTCAACGGCGTCGGCGAATGGAACCGCGCCCGGATCGTGGTGTCTGGCCAGCACGTGGAGCACTGGATGAACGGGTTCAAGACCGTCGACTACGATCGGGCCACGCAAATGTGGCGGGCGCTGGTCGACCACAGCAAGTACACCGTCTGGCCGGCGTTCGGCGAGGCGCCCAACGGACACATCCTGCTGCAGGACCATGGCAACAAGGTCTCGTTCCGCAGCATCAAGATCCGCGAACTGACGTAAACGGCCCGAACAAGAAGGACCAGCCGAAGGGCAAACCGCCGCAGGCCCAGCCGGTTCCGCCCAGTTTCAACTACGACACGATCCTGACGACGCCGTTTGGACCGAACGATGCGCGGTGGCCGCCAAGCGACGACCACTATCTCAATTGGCTCGGAGCCATCATCAGCCGCAAGGATCCCATTGCTCCAGTCGATCAGTCCGTGCGCAGCCTGGAAGCGTGCGCGGCGGCCTGGATCGCCATGAAGCTCAAGCGTCCGCTCACGTGGGACCCGGCGCATGAGCGCTTCGTGAACGATGCCGAGGCCACCGCGATGTGCGGGCGTGGGAGTCGCTGATCGCGTCGGTCGGGGCCGACGGCAAGCTGATGCACGTGCAGCCGATCGGTTCGGCGCCGGTCGGCTTTCCGCCCGATTCAACCGAGCCCTATGGCGTGGGCGCCTTCCTGCTGGCCGGCAGCGAGATGTATCGCCTGGCCCGGCTACCGGTGCCGGTGGTCGTGAAGACCGATTGATACAGCCGGTTTCACAACCCGTTCTTTCGGCCAGAAACGGACTGCCCATGCAGACTGTGAAACCGGCTTACGGGGCGGCGTCGACCGGCACCGGCCCGCCGTCATCGGCTGCGTGGATGCGGGCGGCTTCGGATGTCTGGCTGGTCTGAGCCAGCAGCAGGTGCTCGTTCATGGCCACGCTGGCGGCTTCGCGGTCTCGAGCTCGAATGGCCTGATAGATCTTGCGGTGCGCGTCGGCGGTCTCGCGCAAGTCGGTGGCCGCCTCGATCGTGTTGCGCCGCCGCTCGTAAAACAGCGAGGCCAGCATGTCGATGAGCACGCCCAGCACGGGATTGTTGGCCGCCGCCGCGATCGCGCGATGAAACCGCACGTCGTGCAGCAGGAACGTGAGCGGCTCGTCAATGGAGGCGAACATGCCCGTGACTTCTTCGGACATCGCGGCCATCTGCTCGCCCGAGGAGCGTTCGGCGGCCAGTCCCGCCGCGCCCACCTCGAGCACGCGCCGGGCCTCGAACAGGCCGTCGCGCGTCAGGCCGTGCAGCGCCGCCAGCAGGTCCAGTGGTTCGCTCATGAGCGTGGGCGGACCATCGGTGATGAACGTGCCGGCGCCCTGCCTGGAGATGATCACACCCATCACCGCCAGCGATCGCAGCCCGGCGCGAAGCGTGGGCCGGCTGACGCCAATCAGCTTCGCCAGTTCCCGTTCGGGAAGCAGGCGATCACCCGGCCGCAGCCTGCCGAGGTCGATCAGGCCGCGCACGTGGGTGATGACTTGCTCGACGGCGAACGAATCGCGTGGACGAAGGGGCTTGGCTGTAGGAACGGTCCCCATGACGTTCGACCTCTGGACGCGTGATAAACGATACCGGTTCAGCCTTTGACAGTCAAAGGGTAAGACCAATCACTTGACCTGAATCAGGTTGACATCTAATTCTTGCCCATGATACCAATACGAAACCTGTAGCGTCAGTCGACACACAGTCGCGTCATATCATAAATGGTAAGTCCAATACTGATCAGGCGTGCCCCCGGCGCGGTGCACCTGTCATCACAGATCCGGCTGCCACAGCCATGTGTTCGGTGGCCTCTACTCAGCACCGTCAGGGGCGCGTCATGAATTATGCGATCGGGGTAGTGGGACTGGGCGTGATGGGAGGCAATCTTGCCCGCAATATGGAGAGCAAGGGCTTCCCGGTCGCCGGATACGACCTGGACGCAGCCAAAACGAAGCGGTTTCTGGAAGGGCCAGCGAAAGGCACGGCCATCACCGGCGTGGATTCGCCCGAGCGGCTGATGGAGGTCCTCGAACGGCCGCGCCGAATCCTGATGATGGTGCCGGCAGGACCCGCCGTCGACAGCGTGATTGCCCACCTGCGGCCGCACATGCAGGCTGGCGACATCCTGATTGACGGCGGCAACACGCACTTTCTCGATACGGAGCGGCGCAGCAGGGAGCTTCAGGCGGCCGGCTTCCACTT
>CAYHRK010000247.1:0-5331 GCA_964358795.1 uncultured Vicinamibacterales bacterium | reverse complement strand
CAACGTTGATGAGGGCCGGCGGCTCGTCCGGAAGTACGGGTGCTTCGGGTGCCACGAGATCCCGACGTTCGAGCAGGTCGGAAAGGTCGGAGCGGAGCTGACCGGCTACGCCGACAAGGAGGTCGAGCGGCTCGACTTCGGTCTGCGCCAGGACGTGCCCCGTACCTGGCGTGCCTGGACCGACACGAAGCTGCGCGATCCGCGCGGCTTCCGCGACACGCTGAAGATGCCCGACTTTCAGTTCACTGAACGCGACCGATTCTCGCTTCTGACGTACCTGGCGAGCCTGCGAGAGGACAAGCCGCCGACTGAGTACCTTCGGGACCTCCCGCCGGTGATCCCGTACCGGCCCGAAGGGCGTTTCGGCAAGTTGGTTGGCGAGTTGAACTGCCTGGTGTGTCACACGATCCGGGGACAGGGTGGCAGCCTGGCGCCCGACCTCTCGCGCGAAGGCAGCCGCGTGCGGAACGACTGGCTCCGGCGCTTTCTCGATCAGCCGAACACCATCCGTCTGTTCCTTGAGGAGCGCATGCCGCGTTTTCGCCTGTCGCGCGACGAGGTTGACGTACTCGCCACGTACATCGAGGACGTCTTGGTCGATCCGAAGGTGCCCGCAATCGTGCTTGCCCCACGTGAAATCACCGCGGATCTCGTCAAGAAAGGACGCGACCTGTACTACCAGACCTACGCGTGCGATTCATGCCATCAGATTGGGACCAGTGGAGGGGCGATCGGGCCTGACCTGACCCTCGCGGCCGAGCGGCTGACGGAGGGCTGGATCTACACGTGGCTGCGGGACTCCCGCTCGCTGGAGCCCGAGGCCCGCGAGCCGGCCTACGAGCTGCCCGACCAGGAGGCGCGCGCGATCACCGCGTTCCTCCTGACACTGAAAGGACAGGCGCTCTATCGCGCCGCCCGTGACTGACGGCAGGGCAGGATGAAGCGACTCGGCACACTGGGCGTGATTCTCCTCGGCGTTCTGTTGACCGTGCTCGCTGTCTCGCTGGCGCGCGCACGGCTGGGAAACCGGACCAGCGCGTCCGAGGCGCGTACAGCACACGCGGTTGCGCCGTCGGACGCTGCGGCGAACGCGTCCACACCGCTCCTCTCGCGAGAAGAGGAGAGCGGGAGGTTGGTCTACGAGCGCTATTGCATCTATTGTCATGGGGAAGGCGGGGACGGTTTTGGCATTAACGCGTCCAACTTGCGCCTGGAGCCGCCAGCGCTCGCGGACCCGCGGCGTCTGGCCAACGAGATCGATCAGCACGTCGCCGATCGGATTGCCGGCGGGGGGATGGCGCGCGGGCTGCCCGCCGGCTGTCCTCCGTGGAGTCGTCGACTCGGCGCCGGGAACGTTCAGGCTGTCGTCGCGTACCTGCGGTGGTTGGCGAGGACCGCCCCCGCCAGTTCGAGACTCCCCTGAGGCGTACGCGTGCCGGGCGCCTTTCGCGCGTCGGCTCTGTGCCTGAGACGCTGGGCCTGAGACACCGCGTGTAGGCATGCCCGGCTCGGCGAGTAGAGTAAATTTGCTGCGGAACTACGAAGAGCGCCTAACCAGGGGTGCCACGCCTGTCATGCGCCGCCGCTCTACACGAGCAACAAGTTGACGCCCGCCGAAGACTCCACCGTGCCGGCCGAGCGTTTGCACGAACCCGGAACTCCGACGGCGAAGAAGGTGAGACATGCAGTTGAGCGTTGCGACCAACTTTGACGACGAGCTGATCCGACGAGCGAAGGATTATCCGGTGACCGAAGTGTTTGGCAAGCTGCCCCGCGACTTCGTGGGCGGAGGGCGCCCGTCCTACATGCTCTCCCGTCTCTCCTCTCGTCGATTCCAGGCGCATGTTGGTCTGGCTCGCACACTGGGCATCGACTTCAACTACCTCCTGAACGCTGCCTGCCTGGATAATCTGGAGTTCACGCGATTAGGCCAGCGAGCCATCAACCGCATTCTGGAGTGGCTTGGCGAGAGCGGGGTTGCCTCGATCACCGTCTCGGTGCCGTATCTGTTGGAGTTGATCAAGCATCGCTTCCCGCAGTTCAAGGTCAAGGTCGGCGTGTTCGCACGAGTGGCAACAGTGCAGCAGGCGAAGTTCTGGGAAGCGCTCGGAGCAGACTGCATCACCCTGGATCCTCTGACCGTCAACCGTGATTTCAAAACCCTGGCGGCAATTCGAGCATCGGTCGCCTGTGACCTTCAGTTGATCGCCAACAGCGATTGCTTGCTGTTCTGCCCGCTTGCTGGGTACCACATGGTCGGGCTCTCCCACGCCTCGCAGCGCCGGCACGGTGCCGCCCTTCCGATGGACTATTGCTTTCTCGCGTGCACGGCCGCCAAGCTAGACGATCCGGTGCACTACGTTCGATCCAACTGGATTCGACCCGAAGATGTGGCCCGCTACGAAGCGATCGGCTACGCGCGTCTCAAGATTCTCGAGCGCGGCGCTCCAACCAGGGTGATGGTGCAGCGGGTCAGGGCGTATGCCACGCGCCACTACGACGGGAACCTCCTCGATCTCATCGATTATCTGGCCGGGCGGCAAAGCGCCGAACTTGCGCGAAACGCGGCGCGAGGGCTGCTCTCGTGCTGGCGCGACGTATGGACGTCGCCCCTCGCCAGTCTCCGCAGGTGGAAGGCGCTGCGGCGCCTGGTCAGCATCCGGCTGCAGCAGACAGACCCGACACGGCCCGGCGTCTGTGTCGACAACCGGAAGTTGGACGGCTTCCTGGAGCAGTTTCCCACTGCGGCGACTTGCGGATCTCGTGACTGTCAGCAGTGTGCCTACTGTCAGCCATGGGCCAATCGGGCCGTGACCATCGATCCAGACTATCAGGCCCGCTACCGGAAAGCCGAGTGGCCATTGCGGGAGGGGCTTCGCGACGGAACGCTCTGGGGGCTCTCGGCAAGGCCGCAAGAATGGTCGGGATTCGGCTCCGATCGCCACCCTCCTGAGCGAGCGAACGAATCACGGGTACGGAAGCGGCATGATTCAGAACACACTTGAGAATCGCATCATCCTCTCCCTCCTCGAGGCGCTGCTGGGCGGGCTCGTCTTCCTGATCTGCGTCGGGAAGAAGCTCGGGACCCCGCCGCGGAAGGCACTCGGCTCAGTCGCGTTCGCATTCGCGTGTTTTTCCGGCGACGCCCTCGCGCGCGCCCTCGTCACGATGAGTCTCCTGCGTGGCCGCGGCGTCCTTGACCTGGTCCGGCTGTTCTTACCGCCGTCCGTCCTGGAGACGGTCTTTCTCGGGGCGCTGGTCGTGGGGCTGCTCCCGTCACGACGGAGCAGCCGAGTTGCCGCCGTCCTGCTCGCCGTGCTTGCATCGGCGTATCTTGTGTTGCGGCTGGCGTTTCTTCACGGCAGCCCGGTCCTCTACGACCCGCCGTACGAGGGAGCGTTCCTGCACTTCCCCATCGCGCTGCTGCTGTGCTTCCTGGCGCGGAGGGCGTCGCCTCAGCGGCAGATTCTCTTCCAGAGCGCTCTCGCGCTGCTCGCCGCCTCGTACGCGTCGGAAGCGGCGATTGAGTTGTACTCGCCCGGGGCGCTCTTCTTCTGGAACGTCCAACACGCCGCCAAGATCCTGGCCTTGCTGAGCTTTGCGCTCCACCTGCAGGAGGGCTCCGACCTCTATGCGGAGTTCGTCCTGCGGCTCGGTATGTCTCTGATCGTGGTCACGGGTTTCTTCGCACTTCTCCTGTCCGAGACCCTGCGCCAAGGATACCTGGAGGTGGCCGCCAACGACGCGCAGACTCATCTGGGCGAGTTCCTGCAAGGATACGTGGGCTACCTCCACCGGCAGGGACTGGCGCCGAACGTGATCGTGGAGCGCGACGAACTCGTCCGGAAGATCGTGGCTGAATTCACGAGGGTTCCCGGCCTCAAGCGCGTCAAGCTGAGCGTCGGCGACCGGCAGTTACTCGCGGAGATCGATCCGGACGCCGTCATCTCCATCCGCACCGGCACAGGGATCTTCGATGACCGGCGCAAGCGGGTGTACGACTACGATGACTCCACGGTCGGCATCCTGCGGATCCCGATCACCTCCGGCGGGAAGCCTATCGCCACGTTGCAGTTCGACGCCGATCTGCGCTTCATGAGCCGAACGGTCGGCGGCCAGATGCTCTTATCCTTTTCTTCGCTGCTGGCGGTCGCATTCGCGGTGTTCGTCGGGACGCTTTCCTACAACGGCTATCGGCGGATGCAGCGGGTGGCCGCGCTGCAGGCTCAGGTCCAGCAGGCACAAAAGATGGAAGCCATCGGCTTGCTGGCCGGCGGGGTCGCTCACGACTTCAACAATCTGCTGATACCGATCCTCGGCTACAGCGAGTTGCTGCTCGGCGAGCTCGGCGAGGGTAGTCGCCTCCGGCCGGACGTCGAGCAGATCAAGAAGGCGGGAGAGCGGGCTGCCTTGCTCACCCGTCAGTTGCTCGCCTTCAGCCGGAAGCAGATGCTCCAAGCGGTGGTCCTCGATCTGAACTCTGTGCTGCGCAACATGGAGGCGATGCTGCGCCACCTGATTCGCGAGGATGTCGAGATCGTCGTCGTCGCCGATCCTGCGCTGGGACGCGTGAAGGCGGACGTGACGCAGATCGAGCAGGTGATCCTCAATCTGGCCGTCAATGCGCGCGACGCCATGCCGCAGGGTGGCCGCCTCACGGTGGAAACCGCCAACGTCGAGCTCGGCGAGGCCGACGCCCAACTTGAGGCCGGTATGCAGCCGGGCCGTGTGGCAGACGGACATTGCGTTTCTGCCGAAACCGTTCACGGCGGACATCTTGGTGCGCAAGGTGCGCGAAGTGCTCGACTCGACGGCCCGGTGACCGATACGCGGCGGATAGAGCCGCCCGATCTCCGTCGTCGACTCCCGGCCTCGCACCGACGTCTCAATGGCCGTCGTGTCAACCTCGCCGTCGCCTTGGGCCGCGTGGCCGTCGCCAATCTCGAAGAGTGCGCCAGGAACAAAAACCGGGATGTAGACGGTCGGTCGCGGGCAATCACTCCCGGAGTGACAACCCGCCGCTGATTGGGGACGCCCGCGCAGCGTCAGGCCAGGTGCCGTTCGTCGGCCTCGAGTGCCTGGTGCAGCAGCATCTTCACGTACGTCTGGTACCGCAGACCCCGACGTTGCGCCAGGCGCCGCGCCTTCTCCAGGTCGTCGAGCGACAGCCGGATCGTGACGTTCTTGGCGGCCGCCGTTGCCCGGGCGAGCGCGGCGGGCACCGCGTTGACGTCCTCACCAGCGCGCGCAGCTGCCTCGAGGTCGCGCGCGATCCGCGAGCCCTGCTTGTCCCACCACCGGGCTTCCTCGGCCTCACTGTTGAGGCGCGGG
>CAYHRK010000246.1:0-5451 GCA_964358795.1 uncultured Vicinamibacterales bacterium | reverse complement strand
ATGCTCTCCATCGCCGCCGCCACCTGGTCCACCCCCACCAACTGCTGCTGGCTCGACGCCGCAATCTGCGTCGCCGCCTGCGCCGCCTCCGTCACACTGCCGGCCAGCGCCTGGATCGCTTCGCCCGCCACTACGGTCTGCCGGGTGCCCGCGTCCACCGCCTTGCTCCCTTGCTCGGTCGCCAGCACCGCCGTCGTCGTCGCTTTCTGAATGTCGCTCAGAATCGTCCGCACCTGCGTGGTCGCCTGCCGCGATTGCTCCGCCAAGCTCTTCACTTCCTGCGCGACCACGCCAAAGCCTTTGCCGTGCTCGCCCGCCTTGGCCGCCTCGATGGCGGCGTTGACGGCCAGCAGATTCGACTGCGCGGCCAGGTCTTCCACCGTTGCGATGATCTGCCCGATGGTCTGGCTCTGCTCGCTCAGCCGTCCCATGCTCGCGGCAATCGCGTCCATCTGCTGGCGAATCCGGGTCATGCCGGCGCCCACGTCCTCGGTCGACTTGCGGCCGCTCTGGGAACTCTGCGCCGCCTTCTGCGCACTATCGAAGACATGCTTGGCCTTCTGACTGGCCACCTGCGCCGTCTGGCGCACTTCTTCGACGGTCGTCGTGGTCTCGCTGACCGCGGCCGCAGACTCGCTGGCGCTCGACGCGAGCTGCGTGGTCGACGCGACGATCTCGCTGGCCGCCGCGCCGAGCACGTTGGCGCCTTCGACGAGCTGGCGCGTCTGCTCGCGCAGGTTCTCGGCCATCCGCGCAAAGGCGTTGCCCAGAACATCGTGAGGAGATTGAGGTGTGATGGTGGAGCGCAAATCGCCGGCGGCGATCTGTTCTGCCGCAGCGGCCAGCGTGCGGAGAGCCTGCGCCATACGGTCGAACGTTCGCGCCAGCACCCCCACTTCGTCGCTCCGCGTGTCCGCCGACACCATGACGTTCAGATCACCGAGGGTGATCCGTTCGGCCACAGTCGTCAGACCCTGGAGCGGGCGGGCGATGTTGCGGGTGATCACGAATCCGGCCAGCGCCGCGAGGACCAAGGCCGCGAGCGTGCCCAGCACGATGGTCCATTTGGTTCGTTGGGCATCGTTCTGCGCGGCCTCTGTCCGCTGTGTGAGCACATCTTGTTCTTCGCTTTCCATTTGGCCGAGGATCTTGCGGATTTCATTCGTCAGCGTCGAGCCCTTGCCGGTCTTGATGAGTTGGATGCCTGCCGACGGACCCTTCGTCCGTATGGCATCGACCGTTTCCCTGGCGAGGTCGACCCGACTTTTCACGGGCGCTTCGAGCGCGTCAAGGCGTTGCTGCTGGCGCGCGTTGTCCGCGGTCAGTTTCCGAATCTCCCGGATAACCTCGTCGGTCCTGCCCATCGCGGTCTGATACGGTTCGAGATACGTCTCTTCCCCGGTGATTGCGTAGCCGCGCACGCCATTTTGCACGTCAGCGGCCAGCGTCTCCATCTCAGCGATTCGATTCAGCACGTCGTTGGTGTGCTTGCGCAAGTCCGACGTCTCAATCAATTGCGTGGTGCTCCGGTAGGAGACCGCTCCAACGAACACGAAGATCAGCAGCGTCAGGCCAAACCCGGCGCCGATCTTGGTTCCGACATTCCATTTCATAAATTGTCCACTTCTTCGTGCACGATGATTTTCGGGTCCGCCAGGATGCGGGCTGCGTCGAGGACGATGAGACGCTCGCCCGTGACGCCTTTCAGGTATTCGCTGCGGATACCGGTGAGGGTCGGCAGCGAGGGCTGCACGCTGTCGGCGGGAATCGACCGCACGCCCACGACGGCATCCGCCAGCAGGCCAAGTTCCAAGTCGTTTCCTTCGACCAGGATGATTCGGTGCAGGTCGGTCAATCCCTGCTCGGGCAAGTCAAAAAACTTTTTGAGGTCGAACACCGGCAGGATGCGGCCCCGCACGTTGACAATGCCCAAAACGAACGGCGGCGTGCACGGCAGCGGCGTCAGGTCCTTCAGCGGATACACCTCGCGCACGTACCGGGTCTCCAGCGCATAGCGTTCCTGCGCCAGCCGGAACTCCAGCACGTCGAGCAGCGTCGCCGCCGCCGGGGCGTGCCCGGACGGCCGCGCCAACGCTTTCGCGCGCGTGCGGAGGATGTGCCTGGCATCAGGATCGTGCTTCATCGCGTGTTTCCCGGGGCGGTCATCGCCGTGATGGTCTCGGTGAGTCGGCCGGCGGTGAGGCCGTCCGATTCAGGCAAGACGTCGTGTGGCTGAAGACGGCTCAGCAGGTTCAGGGTGTTGGCGAGATGCTTGTCCGCCTCGTCGTGTTTGTCGCGGCTGCGCGCGAGACTGCCCAAGGCGAAATGCGCCAGCACGAAGGTCGGTTCGAGATACAGAACGCGCTGGAGCGATCCTCGCGCGTCATCCTGACGGCCGTGTTCCAGCAGCACCACCGCACGCAGGTAGTGACCGGCTGCGTCCATCTTGTCGGCAGCGATCCACCGGTCGCACCAGGCGAGCGCATCCGCCAGCCGGCCTTGGTTGGCCAGCGCGCGCGCGAGCAGGGCAAACGCGCCCGGCCCGGGCGCGTGCCCCGCAAACGAGGCCAGCAGGGTGTCGGCCGCCTCTCCGTAGCGGCCTTGTTCGTAGAGCGACGCGGCCACGGCACACGGCGCGGGGCCTGATTCCACCAGTGGCGGCATCTCCGGCGGCGGCGCGGGCGGTGCTTCGGGCGGGGCGGACGTGGCTTCTGGCGGCGGGGTGGCCGTCGTCGGTGGCGGCCACGGCACGTGGTTGGCGCGAGATCCTGCGTCGCTCTTCTGATAGAGGATCACGCCGGGACAGTTCAGCGTGACGAACTGCGCGAACAACGCCTGAGACGCCTCGCTGGGACTGACCGCGAGCCAACCGCCATCCATCAGGGCGTGGTGAAGATTCTTGATCACCTTCGTGGTCTGCGCCGGTGTGAAATACATCAGCACGTTGCGGCAGAAGATGAGATCCATCGCATTAGTGTCGGTCGCCAGCGACGGATAGATATCCTCCACGAGGTTCACGTGCTCGAACGTCACCAGCTGCTTGATCTCCGGCCGGATGGCGTAATACCCGTCCTCGGTTCGGTTGAAATAGCGCTCCTTGAAATCGCTCGGTGCATCGCGGAACGACCACTCGCGATACGATCCGGCGACGGCCTTCCGGATAAAACGCGCGTTGATGTCCGTGCCCAGGATCGTCACGTGCCAGTCCGCGAGATCGGGCAGGAGGCCATGCAGCAGGATCGCGAGCGAATACGCCTCTTCGCCCGAGCAGCACCCCGCGCTCCACAGGCGCAACCGCTGCTCGCGGCCCCGTCGCGCGTGGATCAACTCGGGGAGCACGCGACTGGCGAGGACATCAAACGTTTTCTTGTCCCGGAAGAAGTAGGTCTCGCCAACCGTGAGGTGGGTCGCCAGGACCTGGAGTTGTGCCTTGTTCAGCGGCGCGGACAACAACCAGTCGACGCACGCCGCGACATCGTCGAACCCCCATTCATCCGCCGCTCCTGCCAGGCCGCGCTGCAAATCCGCCAACCGCTCGTGCGGAAAGTGCAGCCCCATGTGCTCCGCAATGTGCTCGCTCAGTCGCGCCCACGGCGTCTCAGGATCTCGATCCGACAGACATCGGGTTGTCATGGTTCTATATCCCCGACGTCTCATCCATCGCCTCGTCCAAGGCACGCGCCTCGTCCAAGGAAAGAAACCTCTCCAGGTCGTGGATCAACACCAGCCCATCGTCGAGTCTGAGTACGCCCGGGAATTGCTCGAGACCTGGAACGATCTGAGTCGACCCGACGATCTCGGCCTGCGGTCGTTCGACGACCCCTTCCGACTCATCGACCACCAGGACCACCGTGTGCCGTGCCGTGTGCGCGAGCAGAAACCAGTCCGCCGGGCCGACGTCTCGGTCCGGCACGAGGAACCGCTGCCGAACGTTGAGCACCGGCAGCACGCGACCTTGTACGTTGATCGCTCCCAGGACGATCGGCGGCGCCTTGGGCAACGGGGTCACGTCCACGGCGCGGACAACCCGCTCCACAACCGTCAGCGGCAGGGCGTAGCGGCGTTCGTCCAGGCGAAACACAACGAGTTGAGCGATTTCGCTCATGGCAGTCGGTTCCCGTGTTCCACTTCGAGCGTCAACACCTCGGAGGCGGCCCACAGCGCTCCGCACGCCGGCAGCGCCGCTTCGTACGGCCGCTCCGCCGTCAGCGCATCGAAGACGTCGACGATGCTCATGAGCCAGACTTCAGCGAGCCGTGGACCATGACTTCCATCTCATCGACCAGTGTCCCATCCCACCAACCGCGCTTCACCTCCTCGCGCATGATGCGAAGGGTCTCGTCCGGCGCGAGCGCCTTCCGGTAGGGCCGTTCAGTGGTCAGCGCGTCGTACACGTCCACGGTCGTCAGGATGCGAGCCGTCAGGGGGATGGCCTCGCCCTGCAGGCCGTCGGGGTACCCGCTGCCATCCATCTTCTCGTGGTGATGGCGGATGATGGGCAGGACGTGGCGAAAGGACTTCAGCGGCGCGCAGACACGCTCGCCCGCTGCCGGATGCAGTCTCATGACCTTTCGCTCTTCAGCAGTGAGCGGGGCTGGCTTCAGAAGGATGTGCTCCGGCACAGCCAGCTTACCGATGTCGTGCACGACGCCCGCGCGCCGCAGCGCGACTCGGAGCTCTGCCGGCAAGCCGAGCCGCTCCGCCAAGGTCACCGAGTACCTGGACAGCCGGTCGCAGTGACCGGCGGTATAGGGGTCTTTCGCTTCAATCCCAAGTGCGAGACTGAAGAGGACGGTCTCGGCGTTCTCCAGCTCGTCGGTGAACTGCTTGAGCCGCAGCAGCGAGCGGACGCGTGCCAGCAGTTCCTCCTTGGAAAAGGGTTTGCTCAGAAAGTCATCAGCGCCGGCTTGGATGCCTTGGAGGCGATCCTTCGTGCTGTTCAGGCCTGTGATGAGCACCACGGGAACCAGCCGTGTCCTGGGATCGGACTTGACGGCCCGGCACACCTCGATACCCGTGGAGCGTGGCATCATCACGTCCAGCAGAGCCAAGTCCACCGGGTGCCGCTGGAACAGGGCGAGCGCCTGAGCACCATCCTCCGCCTGGATGACTCGGTAGCCTTCCCCTGACAGCAGAGTGAACAGAAGTGCTCGGCTCCCTTCAAGGTCATCAGCCACGAGTACGGTTGCAGCAGTTTGGTTGGCTTCGGGCATGAAATGCGCCCACACTACGCGTGCTTTGGCTAACTAATGGGAGTGGAAACGGGCCCCTTCCCAGACGATCTTCCACGCGCCGTGTCTGGATCCGGGCCGGAGTGACACAGGGTAAGGGGTCGGCCGCCCCGATCGCGGCTCATATTGGACGTTTCGAGCCGACGGGGCTGCAGGCCCGATGCACTGGTCGATATGCTGAATGTCCCAATTAACTATGGCAGTCTGCCACAGCGTGTCA
>CAYHRK010000245.1:0-5460 GCA_964358795.1 uncultured Vicinamibacterales bacterium | reverse complement strand
CAGCGACCCCCTGCGCCCAAGGCAGGTGCGCTACCAGGCTGCGCTACGCCCCGACTCTCGTTCCATCTTAGCCGTTCGGCCCGTCTCCCGCCAGCAAGCCGAATTCCTGCTGCCCTCGAAGGCCGGTTATCATGATTGGCTACGACACGGCCAACGACGCGCGCATGGCGAACCTGATCGCTCGGCTTCTGGCGCAACTGGGACAGTAGCCTCTGTCCGGCGCGATCCAGCGGCAGAACCGGAGCTTCTTCGTGAAGCTGGGCTACGCCTGGGTGCTCTAGCCCTACCGCGCGGAGAAGAAGACGACCAGCCGCGGCTCGCGCATCATGCTCACGCCCGGCATGCTCGAACGGGGATCCAGCAACTGGTCGAGCGACCGCACGGCTTGCAGCTTGTCGATGCTGGCCGGATCGGCGAGAAGCTTCTCGACATCCACGTCGACGATGGTGATTTGTGAGCCCGAGACCAGCGACGCCGGAGCCGTGGTGCGCACGATGCGGCCGTCAACCTGCAACACCAAGCCCAGTCGCATCCCCTTGACCATGGGCTGAATCATGCCCACCAATCCGGCTGGAATGCCCCCCGGCATGCCGCCTGCCGCCGGCGGAGCGGTTGGCGCGGAAGTGGGCTGGATCGAGATCTCGGTCCTCACCACCGTGAGCACGCTGTCTGTCTCGCCTCTGTCGAAGAGGAATCTCACCTTGGTCCCGGCCGCCGCCGTGCCCGTTCCCGACAGCGGGGTATTCGGGATCTCCGGCAGATTGACGTGCGAGATGTTGTCGAAGGCATACATCGCTCGGAATCCCTCGCCGTCTGGATCGGCGATGGGTTCGCTCGACACGTAGCGCACGCCAGGCCCGAAATCCGATGCGGCTTTTCGCAGGGCTTCTTCCTTGAACGTTTCGCGCGGGTTGAAATTGAGGTCGACACCACCAGTCTGGTCCGAGCCTTGAAACGTGCCCAGCATGTGCACCACCTGTCGCATTAACTGGGTGTTCATCTTGACGGTCTGCAGCATCGTTCCTGACCCATCAGGCTTGATGGTGACGACGACGGTCGCCGACAGGCAGCCCGACGCAAGCACTGCCGCAGAGATAGCGGCCCACGCGAATCCACATCGTCTCATGATCATTTCCTTGGCACGGTCGGCGGGGCGGCCGTCGCGCGGGACTTCTGGGCCAGCTGTTCCAGGATGGCACCGACTTGTTTGATCTCGTCGCCGTAGACCGCCCAGTTGCCATCTCGCTGGGCTTGAAGCGCGCGGTCGTAGTGCTGCTGAGCCAGATCGGCCAGCGCTTCCACCGTTTCCGTTCCCGTGGCGGCGGGCACCTGGGGGCTGCCGACGCCTGGCAGCTCTTCGGCCCGCGGCGGCTGAAACACGACCCCACGGCGGAAGATCTTCTCGATGGCGGCGTCCAGCGTGTCCTCCATCGCTATCTGGTTCTGGTAGGCCACAATCACGCGTTTCAGCTCAGGGATCTTGCCGCCGGCGGCCCGCAGGTACAACGGGCGGATGTAGAGCAACGATCCCTCGATTGGCACCACCAGCAGCGTGCCCTGGATGACTTCCGATCCTTGCTGGTTCCACAGCGTGATCTGGGGTGAGATGGTCTGATCCTGATTGACCCGCGCGACGATCTGCCGCGGCCCGAACACCACAGTCTGTTTGGGGAACTGGAACACCAGGAGCCTGCCGTAGTGCGTGCCGTCGCTGCGGGCCACCATCCACGCCGCTAGGTTGTCCTTGCGGCGCGGCGTGAACGGCAGCATCTGGATGAACTCCTCGTCGCGCTCGCCGGGCAGCCGCATGATGGTGTAGTACGGCTCCATCGGCGCGGCCGTCCCCGTCGATTCGATGACCGGCACTTCCCACTGATCTTCCTTGTTGTAGAAGACCGCCGGATTGGTCATGTGGTACGTCGCGTACATCGCGCTCTGAATCGCGAAGATGCCTTCCGGATACCGCACATGCCGGCTGATCTCGGCCGGCATCTCGCTCATGGGCTTGAACAATCCCGGAAACACGCGGCCGAGTGTGACCGCAATCGGATCGGTCGGCTCCGCCAGGTAGAATCGGGTGGTGCCGTTGTAGGCGTCGACCACGGCCTTCACCGAGTTGCGAATGTAGTTGATCCCACTGTCGGCCCTGGTTGAATACGGGTAGTGATCGCTCACCGTGTACGCGTCGAGCATCCAGTAGAGACGGCCACTGGCGATCACCAGGTACGGATCCTTGTCGTAGGACAGGAACGGCGCAATCGACGTCACCCGATCCATGATGTTGCGGTGGTAGAGCACGCGGCTCTGGGATGTCAGATCCTCGCTCAGCAGCACCTTGAACGACTTGAACCGGCTGGCAAACAGCATCTTCCGCGCAAAGGAGCCCACCGGCACACCACCCAGGCCGTCGTAGCTGCGGTAGACGTTGTCGTCGCCCCGGGGATAGTGGAACTCGCGGGCCTTGGTGCCGACAAACACGTGGTCGTTGGAGAACTCGCCATAGTAGATCGATGGTTCCTTCACCTCGAGGTCGACCGACGATTCGGGCGGGATATTCTTGATGAACAGCACGGGCAGCCCTTCCTCGGTCACCTCGTTGACCGGGCCCAGCGTGAGGCCGTAGCCGTGGGTGAAGGTCAGGTGCTCGTTGATCCACGACCGCGAAGGCAGGCTTTCCGAGTTCAGTTCGCGCGCCGACAGCATCACCTGCCGGTACTTGCCGTTAATCACATAGCGATCGATGTCGATCGACGCGAAATCGTAGTACGTGCGGATTTCCTGCATCTGCCCGAACGTGTCGAGCAATGGCTGCCGATCCCACAACCGCACGTTGGCTAGCGTCGCGGCGTTGACGGTGATATCGCGCTTGGTCAGCAGGGCATCGCCCGACACCTGACGTTCCTCGACACTGCCCAGCGCGAAGGCCTTGCGCGTGGCGGCGATGTTGTAGCTGATATACGGCGTTTCCTTCACCTGCTCGTTGGGCGTGACCAACAACCGCTGAATCGCGGTGGTGTAGATCGATCCGCCAATCCAGGTGATGGCGTACAACGCGAAGCCCGAGGCGAGCAGCCACGAACGCTGCGTGAACGCATGCACGATGGCGATGACCGCACCGGCGATGGAGACCCCGACCAGAAGCCGGAGGGCCGGCAGTGCGGCCGTGACATCGGCGTACGTCGCGCCCTGGATGATGCCCGACGGTGACAACAGCAGATCGTAGGTGTCCAGGTGGGCACCGGCCGACAGCAACATCAGGATCGCCGCGGCCAGCAGCGAGAGGTGCCGCCGTCCCACGCGCAAGGCGGCAAACGGCCCGGAGCCACCCGCCACACGTCCCGGCAACAGGTAGATCAGCGCGGACCCGCAGAGCGCCAGCACGAACCCCGCCATCAGCAGGCTTCGCACGAAGGCGAGCCAAGGCAGTTGGAACACGAAGAACCCGACATCCTGGTTGAAGATCGGATCGCGCTCCCCAAATGACGTGGCGTGCTGGTACAGCAGCCAGGTCATCCACTGGCTGGATCCGTAAACGCCAGCGGCAACCGCACCCAGGGCCGAGACCGCGCCAACCAGCAGCGACACCCCTCGGCGCTGCAGCACCACCGGCGAGCCGTCGGCCGGGGAGACGCCGAGCACGATATAGGGTTCGTCGAAGCGACGCAGCGCCAGACGGAAGTTGCCAAACAGCAACAAAAACGTCACCACCGCCACGGCAGCGCCCAGGCCCAGGCGCGTCAACAGGCTGGTGGCAAACACCTGCTGATACCCGGTTTCCCCGAACCAGAGCCAGTCGGTGTAGTACTCCGCCGCGGTCGGCCAGACCAGACCGACGACGAGCACGCCCAGGATGAGGGTCAGTTGGATGCTTCTTCCACGCTTCACGGTTTGGCTCCTCCGATCGCGCCACCATCGTAACGCAGAACCCGCGCCAATGGGCGGTCGTGCTATTCTCTGGCGCGGCTTCCCACTTTCGGGCAGGCTGGTTCCCCGGCGCGTCGCCAGGGTGTCGCTGGCGGCGGCCGTCCCGGTACGAGCACGGCGGTGCGCGGTGCGTGTCCAGCCCGGACAGACGCGCCCGCCGGGCGTACTTCCAACGCGATGCCGGCTGGGCACGATCGCCGGCAGAGGAGGGTGAGATGGACAAGCGTGTTGAATTCGTTCCGCGGCTGATGGCGGCGCTGGTCGATGGCGTCGTCATTCTGATTGCCGGCGGCGTCGCCGGCGGCACGCTGGGTGCGATGTTGGGTATCGGCGCCGGAGCCGCTACCGGCATCGCGACGCAGGGTGAGGGGGCCATGGCCCCAGCCGCGGCGGCTGCCGTCGGGTTTGCCGGCGGCATGATGATCGGTTTCGCGCTGGTTGCCGTCCTCTACAGTCTAATCGAAGCGTTCACCGGAGCTTCGCCCGGCAAGATGATCATGAAGCTGAAGATCGGCACCGAGGACGGCCGCACCGCGCCGCTTTCGACCTATCTGACGCGGTGGGCCGTTAAGTACAGCAGCCAGATCCTTGGTGCGCTGGCCATCATCACCGGTATCAGTGTGCTGAGCCAGATCGGCAGCCTGGCAGGTCTGGTGATCTTCGTGGGTTGTTTCCTAGTGCTGGGGGCCAAGCGACAGGCCATCCATGACATGGTGGCCAGGACCGCCGTGTTCAAGAAGGCCGATTTGGCGTAGCGTTCAGCGGCGGGTAGTTCGGGCGGCCGCCCGGTCGCCCGTACTACCCGCCTCTGTCGTGTCAGACTTCGGACCACGAGTCCACCGGCTCGGCGATCGGTTCGTCGAGCGCGGCTCGCACCGCCAGCGCGAGGGCTACACCGTGCTGGTCGCCGCGAACGCGGATGACGCGATTCGGCTGTTCGACCGGAACGCGTCCATCGACGCGCTAGTGACCGATGTCGTGGTGCCGGGTGCCAGCGGATCGGAGTTGACCAGGCAGCTCGTTGAGCGACAGCCAGAGCTGAAGGTGATTTGCATGTCTGGGTACAATGAGGAAACCATCGTCCACCACGGGGTCCTCAATCCGGGGATCGCGTTCCTGCACAAGCCGGTCACCTCTGAAACGCTCGGACGGAAAATCGGTGCGGTGCTCGACCGGTAGGCGTCCGGCTCACGTGGCTGTTGTCGTTGCGATTCGGGCGTGTTCGTCATGTACAAAAGTGAACAGCGCGGGCAGGTTCCTCACGGATACCATACGGCAGCAAACTAGTCATATCGTCGGCCGCTCGCGAATTGCCGCTGACCGTGCTTTCGAGCGACGTCTCATCTTCAATTGACCTCTGGTTGACGGCACGCGTTAGAGCGTCAGGATCAGGATACATGCCTCATACCCACCAGAGCACTGCTGAAGCGGCTGATGTCGATATAGACGTCCGGCACACGGAGGCCCTGCTGAAAACGGGGGCCCTGCAGAGCGCGATTTTCAACAGCGCCAACTTCTCGAGTATCGCCACCGACG
>CAYHRK010000244.1:2732-5474 GCA_964358795.1 uncultured Vicinamibacterales bacterium | reverse complement strand
TCGGCTCGTTCTGCGCAACCTGCTCTACTACTGGCGGACGAACCTCGCCGTCATCGCCGGCGTGGCGGCCGCCGTGGCCGTGCTGTCGGGAGCGCTGCTGGTGGGCGGGTCGGTGCGGGAGAGCCTGCGCGACCTCCTCGTCCAGCGGCTGGGCAGGACCGATGTCGTCGTCGGCTCGGACCGGTTCTTTCGCGAAGACCTCGCGGGCGCGTTCGTATCGACGGACGGCGCAAGCAAGACGACCAGCTGCCCGATCATTCGTCTCCGGGGCGTGCTCGCGCGTGAGCGCACCAGTCAGCGGACGCGCACGGTCCAGGTCTACGGCGTGGACGATCGGTTCTGGCGATTCCACGGCGCGGCGCGATCCGGGCCGGGCGACCGCACGGCGCTCGTCGGAAGCGCGCTCGCCGAGTCGCTCGGGATCCAGCCCGGCGACGATCTCCTGCTTCGGATCGAGACCGCCGGATCGATTCCGAGGGAATCGCTCTACGGGCGGCGGGACAACGTGGGCCGGACCATCCGCCTGACCTGTGGCGGGATTCTCGGTCTCAACGAGCTCGGCGAGTTCGCGCTGCAGCCTTCGCAGGGGAGCGTGTTGGCGGTCTTCGTGCCGTTGACGCGCCTCCAACGTGATCTGGCCCAGCCCGCGCGCGTCAACACCGTGCTCGTCGCGTCGTCGCCCGCACCGGCCGATCCCGAACGCCTCCGAGCGGCGCTCAATCGGGAGTTCGACCTGCAGGATGTTGGCGTGACGATTCGGCCGCTGCCCTCGCGGCAGGCGGTGGCGGTCGAGAGCGCGCGCATCCTGCTAGACGCGTCCATCGCCAGCGCGGCCCGGGACGCCGCGGCCGATGTCGGCCTGACCGCGTCGGGCGTGTTCAGCTACCTCGCGAATGCGATTCGCGCCAACGGCCGCGAGGTTCCCTACTCGGTCATTACGGCAGCCGACCTCGACCAGGGTGCGCTCACCTCGATTCGACGGATCGAAGGGGCAGGGCGGCCGCCGACGGCGCTCGCGCCGGAGGAGTCGATCTGGCTGAACGAGTGGGCGTGGCGGGAGCTTCGCATCGCACCCGGCGATCCAGTCGAGGTCGACTACTACCGCTGGCAAGACGATGGGCACCTGTCGACCGAGACGGCTCGCTTCCGTCTGGCGGGCGTCATTGCGATCGATGGTGACGTGGACGCGGCCCTGGCGCCGGACTTCCCCGGCATCTCGGAGGCCCGGGACATCCGCGCGTGGGACCCGCCGTTTCCCATGGACCTGCGCCGCATCCGCCCCGCAGACGAGGACTACTGGCGTCGCTACCGGGCCACGCCGAAGGCGTTTATCACCCTGGCACGGGGGCAGCAGCTCTGGCGCAGCCGCTTCGGACAACTGTCCTCGGTGCGCGTTGCAACGCCCCAGCGTGAGACGTCCGGACCCGCCGCGCCGCCATTGGATTCTGCAGCCGTGTCATCGAGCCTCGCCCGGAACCTGAGGGGCCGGCTCAACCCCGAAGCGGCCGGATTCACGATCACGCCGGTGCGGGCGCGCGGCCTCGCGGCCTCAGAGGGATCGACCGACTTCGGCGAGTACTTCGTCTACTTCAGCTTCTTCCTGATTGCCGCCGCGGTGCTCCTGGCCGCGTTGTTCTTCCGCCTGGGCGTCGAGCAGCGCGTGCGCGAGATTGGCACGATGCAGGCCGTCGGCTTTCCTGCCACGACGATCCGCCGCCTGTTCCTTCTGGAAGGCGCGATCCTCTCCGGCGTCGGCAGCGTGCTCGGCCTGCTCGGCGCGATCGGCTACGGCGGGATCCTCGTCGTCGGTCTTCGCACCTGGTGGGTCGGGGCTGTGGGCACCCGGCGAATGTTCCTGCACGTGTCCGCGGCCGATCTCGGCGTGGGCGCAGCCGTCGGGGTGGTCGCATCGCTCGGGGCTATCCTGTGGGCCCTGCGCGGCCTGCGGCACGCCTCGGCTCGCGCGATGCTGGCGGGCGTCTTCGAGTCCGATGTCATCCGCCGGCACCGCGCCCGCATCCTCGGTGTGCTCGCCGCGACCGCGTTCCTGGCCGCGGTGGTGCTGCTCTCGGGTGCGGCGGCGGGGAAGGTCTCGGACGTCGGAGGGTTCTTCAGCGCCGGCGTGTTGCTGCTGGTGTCGATCCTCAGCCTGATGGCGGTCTTTCTGCGTCGCACGCCGGTCTACCAGATCACGGAGCCCGGCTGGCTGGCGCTGGTGCGCCTGGGCGCCAGGCACGTGACGTACCGGCCGGGCCGCAGTCTGCTCTGCATCGCGCTCATTGCCTTTGCGACCTTCGTGATCGTGTCGGTGGAGGCCTTCCGCAAGGACGCCGGGAGTCTCGACCTGGCGCCGACCTCCGGCACGGGCGGGTTCCCGCTCGTCGCCCAGTCCACGCTTCCCATCGTTCAGGATCCGAACAGCGAGGCTGGCCGCGAGGAGATGGGCATTGGTGCGTCGGACGACCCGGCGTTCGCGCAGGTGCGGTTCGTGCCGTTTCGCGAGCGCCCGGGCGAGGATGTGAGCTGCCTGAACCTGTATGCGCCGCAGGAGCCCAGAATCCTGGGGGCGCCGCCGTCGTTTGTCCGCGAGGCGCGCTTCTCGTTCCAGGCGTCGCTCGCGACAACACCGGAGCAGAGGCAGAACCCGTGGCTGCTGCTCGAGGCGGCCCAACCGGACGGAGTGATTCCGGCGATCGGCGATACGAACACGATTCGGTACATCCTGCACCGTGCGGTCGGCGA
>CAYHRK010000244.1:0-2632 GCA_964358795.1 uncultured Vicinamibacterales bacterium | reverse complement strand
TGCTCTATGCCTTCGGGAAGTGAGGTCTCCATGCGACGAGTGATCGCTGTTGCCTGCATCGTGCTGGCCGCCCAGGCTGTCTGCCTCGGAGAGAACTGGCCGCACTGGCGCGGGCCGACCATGAACGGCGTCGCCAACGAGCGCGGCGTGCCCGTGCGCTGGAGCGCCACCGACAACATCACGTGGAAACTCGCACTGCCGGACTTCTCGGGATCGACCCCTATCATCTGGAACGACCGCATCTTCCTCAACGTGGCCGACGGCACCGAGCTGTACCTCGTCTGCGTGGACCGCAACAAGGGAACAGAGCTCTGGAAAGCGCACCTGGGCACGGGCAACGCGAAGGTGCGCAAGCAGAACATGTCGTCGCCATCGCCGGTCACCGACGGCACGCACGTGTGGGTGATGACCGGGACCGGGATTCTGAAGGCCTTCGACTTGGCCGGCAAGGAAATCTGGGCGCGGGACATCCAGAAAGACTACGGCCCGTTCGGTCTGAACTGGGGGTACGCCTCGTCGCCGCTTCTCTTCAAGGATCACCTCTACGTCCAGGTGCTGCACGGGATGAAGACAGATGACCCATCGTACGTACTGGCCATCGAGAAGCTCACCGGGAAAGCGCGCTGGCGCGTGGAGCGGCCGACCGACGCCGTGTCGGAGTCTCCCGATGCCTACACGACGCCGGCGCTGCTTCGCTACGACAACAGGGAGGAGATCGTTGTCAGCGGTGGGGACTACGTGACCGGGCACGATCCAGCCACGGGCGCGGAGATCTGGCGGGCCGGAGGCCTGAACCCCGGGAAAGACCGGAACTACCGCGTGGTGGCCTCGCCGATCGTGACCGACGGCTTGATCTACGTGTCGTCCCGGGTACGGCCCCTCATCGCGTTCCGCGCGGGCGGGCGTGGCGACATCACAACATCGCACAAGGCCTGGTCCACCGATCAGGGCCCCGACGTGCCGACGCCGGCCACCGACGGGAAGTACATCTTCATCCTGAACGACCGCGGCATCGTATGGTGCCGCGACGCCAAGACGGGTGCGGAAATCTGGGGCAACCAGCGTGTGCGCCCGGGCACGTACAGCGCATCGCCGGTCATCGCCGACGGCAAGGTGTACGTCATCAGCGAAGACGGTGTGACGACCGTGTTCGAGGCGGGCCCCGAGTTCAAGGTGCTCGCCGAGAACGACCTCGCCGACTACACGCTGTCGTCACCGGCCGTGTCGGATGGGCAGATCTTCCTGCGGACGACCAGGCACCTGTACTGCATCGGCACGCGCGCGGGGCAGCCGAAGTAGATTCGTCTTGACGGGTCTCTCCGGATTCGGCAAGGTCACGTCCCACCAACGGGAGGCGTAGATGCGGTCAGCAAGCGCGGCGCGAGTCTCAGTGGCGGCCGTGGGCCTGGCCCTGCTTCTAGGCGGTTTCCCGGCGTCCACTGCGCCTGCCGATTCCAACTGGCCCTACTGGCGAGGGCCTGCCGCCGACGGGATGGCGGCTGGCGATGCGCCCTTGCGCTGGAGCGACACGGAGAACGTTCGCTGGAAGACGGACATTCCGGGACTGGGCCACTCCAGCCCGGTCGTCTGGGGGGATTTCATCTTTCTGACGACGGCCATCAAGACGGGAACGGCCGCCACCGTCGGCGGGGCGCCGTCGGCGCCGCCGCAGGCCGCGGCCCGCGGCGGCTTCAACCCGCACAGCAGCGGCGGCACGCAGGTGGAGCACAAGTTCGACGTGCTCTGCCTCGATCGCAAGACGGGCAAGATCCTCTGGCAGCGCACCGCCACGACGGCTGTGCCGCACGAGGGGGGCCACAACACGTACGGCAGTTTCGCCTCGAACTCCCCGGTGACCGACGGCAAGTACGTGTACGCGTTCTTCGGATCGCGCGGGATGTACTGCTACGACTTCAAGGGCACGCTCATCTGGGAGAAGGACCTCGGCGTGCAGATGCGCATGAGGATGGGGTTTGGTGAAGGCATGGCACCCGTGCTCGCCGGCGACAAGCTCATTCTCGTGTTCGATCACGAAGGCGACTCCTTCATGGTGGTGCTCGACAAGAACACCGGCAAGGAGATCTGGCGAGCCAGCCGGGACGAGAAATCGAACTGGGCCGCTCCCCTGGTCGTGACCTTCAAGGGGCGCACCGAGGTCATCGTCGCGGGCAGCAACAAGGTGCGCAGCTACGACCTCGAAAACGGCAAGCCGATCTGGGAGTGCGCCGGCCTCGGCGCGAACGCAATCCCCCAGCCTGTGCGTCAGGACGACATGGTGTTCGTCATGACCGGGTACCGGAACCCGATGCTCATGGCGATTCGCCTGGGCCGCGAAGGCGACCTGACAGGCACCGATGCGGTGGTCTGGACCCAGACCAGGGGCAATTCCTACACGCCGTCGCCGGTCATCTTCGACAACAAGCTCTACGTGCTGACCGACACCGGGATGATCAGCTCCTACAACGCCAGGACCGGTGAGCCCTACTACCACCAAGTCCGCCTTCCCAAGACCTACAGCTTCAAGTCGTCGCCGGTCGGGGCTGGCGGCAAGCTGTACCTGGCGAGCGAGAATGAGGACGTCATCGTGCTGCGGATGGGCGAGAAGTTCGAGGTCCTGGCCACCAACACGATG
>CAYHRK010000243.1:0-5555 GCA_964358795.1 uncultured Vicinamibacterales bacterium | reverse complement strand
CTGCGAGGGGAGTGACGCGCGTCGAAGGTGCAGCGCGCCAGCCCGGGCCTCGCGGCACGAGTTCCAGCGCGAGACAGGCGCCTACCGCTCCGATGTCGTCTTCCCTGCCGCCGGGCGCCAGACGCCGATGCCGTTCTCGTAGACGATCGTTGTGCCGAACGGCGCTGACTGCTCCGCGATGCGCTCGATGATCTTCCGGCCCGTCGGCTCGTCGGCCATCCGCGGTGTGCCGCGCTGGGAGCGCGCCGCCTTCTGTCCGAGATCGATCGGATAGAGCTTCAGGTCGACCATCTCCTGCCCCTTGAACGTCGGCACCGCCACCACGCTCTCGTACCAGACCGGACTCGACGGGAAGCCCGTCGTGCCACCCTTGAAGCGGGCGTCGTACAGATCCGACGCCAACGCCGTGTCCGGCAGGCTGTACAGCTCGTAGTGGTCTGCGGGCATCGGGTCGATCGTCTCGTTCTGGAAGACGAAGTTGCCGAGACTGTAGAAGATCGGCTTGCCCTTGTAAACCTCGATGCCGCGGAGCTGGTGCGGGCCGTGCACGATGTAGGTGGCCGCCCCGGCGTCGAGACACTTCTTTGCGAACTCGACGAGCCAGGGCGGCGGGACGACCGCATCGTTGCCCGGCTCGTGCGAGTGGCTGTTCACGACGACGAAGTCGGCGAGTCTCGCGGCGTTGCGCACTTCGCGGAGGATGCGCTCCTCGTCGCCGCGGTGCAGCGCCTCGACGACCCGCGTCTCGGGACCGGGTTCCACGGCGACGCCGAACACGCGCAGCGGCGCGCTGGCGTCCTGCGGAACACGGCCGCCCAGCCTGGACGCCGCCGCGCGCAGCGCCTGGAACGTCGCCGGGTCCGCCTGGTACTTCCGGTCGACGCGCAGCGCGTTCAGCCCCGGGCGCCCCATGACCTCCGGCCGCGCCGCGCCCGCGCGCGACATCGGGGTGAAGGTCGTGGCCAGGCCGATCAGGGCGACGCGTCCCTTCGGCGTCTCGAGGTAGCCCGGCCGGCTCGCCTGCCCGAGGTTCATTCCCGTGCCCGAATGCACGATGCCGATCTCGTCGAGCCACTGGTTGGTCAGCCGCATGCCCTCGACGCCGTAGTCGGTGGTGTGGTTGTTCGCCCGATTGAGGAGATCGAACCCCATCGCCTGGAGGTCCTTCGCGGCCTCGGGCGGACCGAGCTCCCAGTTGCCGCCGTTCTCGACTTCCGGCCAGCCCTTGAACTCGGACAGGCGGAACAGAGACAGTTCCAGGTTGAGAAACGCGGCGTCGGCGCCGCGAATGACCTCGACCATTCGGTGAAACCGTGGATCCCCCGCGTGATCGAACTGCGCGATCCGACGGGTGATGATCGCGTCGCCCGCGGCGGCGAGCGACCACGTGGCGTGCGGCCCGGCTGGCGTGGGCGCCGCCGGCTGCCCGCCGACTGGTCTGACGCACGGCGCCGCCAGGAGCAGGGTGGCGGTCAGGAGCGCGGGAAACGTGTGTGTCCGGGTCCAAGTATGTGCCATGAGACGCCCCACTGGGTGTTGGGTCTTCGTGTTCTCAGAAATCGAAGCGGATCCCGAACTGTCCCTGAAACGACGACAGGGCGTAGGTTGGCTTGCCGAAGTCCGGCGAGCGCATGTTGCCGATGTAGCCCCCGTAGTTGCGGTGGTTCGTCACGTTGAACATCTCCCACAGCACCTCGATCTGGCGCGCGCCGCCGAGCCGCACCAGCTTGCTCAGGCGCAGGTCGATGTTGAAGTAATCGTCGCCGCGAGCGGAGAAGGGCGGAATCATGTTGCCGCTGGCGTCGAGCGGACGCTCGTTGGTGCGTCGGTTCTGGTTGGTGTCGAAGCCCGTGATGACGTTGTAGGGCGGCGCCGACGAAGCCGTCACGATGGCCCCGACGCGCACGTCGACGCGGGGCACCGCGTACGTGCCGCTCAGCACGAGCCGGTGGCGCACGTCGTTTGGCGCCGAACCCCAGTCGGCGTCCCGGTTGTAGTCGTCGACCGGGTCCGCGAAGGTGTGCGCCCGCATGTAGGTGTACGCGGCGCGGTAGGACAGGCGGCCCCGCTGCCGGCGGTCGAGCCGGACCTGGAGCTGCCAGCTCTTCAGCGTGTTCCCGTAGTCACTGAGGTTCAGGATCGTCCCTGACGGGTCGATCGGGTAGGTGCGGTCGGGCCCCCGCGCGTTGGCGTTGTACCCGCGGAGGAAGTTCAGGCCGTAGGCGTAGATCACGTCGGCCGAGATGGCCATCGTGTTTGAGATCTGCCGCTGCAGGCCTGCGCTGAACTGCTCGGTGAACGGGCTGACCGCGTCCGGGTTCGGGATGTCGACCGAGGTGCTGCCAGTTGGGCTGAGCACCGAGAGCGGCGGGATGTTCGGGAAGAACGAGTTCCGGATGCCGGTCACCCGCACGTCGTTCGCGTACTTGCGCACGAACACGTTCGGGTAGTTCTGCACGACGTTGCCGGTGTCGTTCGTCCAGATGACATCGTAGAAGAGCCCGAAACCGGCCCGAACGACCGTGCGTCCATCGCTGCGCGGATCCCAGGCGAGACCCACCCGCGGGGCGAAGTTGTTCGTGTCGTTCGGGTAGGCCATGAAGTTGATCCCCTGCAGGTTGCCGATCACGAACTGGCGCCAGAACTCCTGGTTGGAGAGGTCCTCCGGAACCGGCCGCCCGTTCAGGTCGCCCCGCCAGAACTGCGCGTCGTAGCGCAGCCCGAGCGACACCGTCAGGTTGGGCCGGACGCGCCACTGGTCCTCGACGAACGCCGCGTAGATCTGCAGGTCGCGGTGCAGCGCCTCTTCGCCTACGCTGACGGTGAAGACCTCCGGAGACGTCGACGGATCGGCCGGGTTGAACGTGACCGGACGAAGGAACGTGAAGGCCCCGTTGAACGAGATGTTGATCGTTCGGGGACCGTCGCTCCGATTGATCTCGAACCCTGTCTTCAGGTTGTGATCGCCCCACTTGTCGTCGATGTGGTACGACAGCGTGTCCATGAAGATCCAGTTGTACTGCTCGCGACCCTGCGGGTAGTTCGTGGCCTGACCGAACCGGATGCCCGGCATCGAGACACTCGGCCCCAGCGGTCCTGAGGGCACGCGGTCCTTGATGGCGCGGCTGTAGGCGAACCGGAACTGATTGCTCAGGTTCTGCGTGAGGACCGACGTCAGCATCGGGTTGATGAAGACGCCGTAGGCGTCCTCGTCGAAACCGGCGTCCGCTGCGACGCTGCCGCCCATGTTCTGCGCGATGCGGATGAACTTCTCGTAAAGCCCGTTGACGCTCAGGTAGTGGTGCGGCGTCAGGTTGGCGGTGACTTTCGCGAAGATGTTGCTCGCGCGGAGGGCGCGGGGCAGCTCCTCCCGCGGGTCCTTCATCATCGGGCGCGCGAACGCGGGTACCCGCACCGTGACGACGTCGTCGTTCGTGCGCCGCTCGAACGTGGTGAAGAAGTGCATCCGGTCGCGACGAATCGGGCCGCCAAAGGTCCCGCCCCACTGGCGCGTCTGGAACGGGACCTTCCCGGTGGCCAACGCGTTTGGCTTGTCGAAGGCATCGTCCCGGACGAAGAGGAAGGCGCGACCTGTGAACTCGTTGGTGCCGGACTTGGTGAGGACGTTGATGACGCCCGAGCCCGAACGCCCGAACTCGGCAGAGTACTGGTTTGCCAGAACCTGGAACTCCTGGATGCTTTCCTGCGAGAAGCTGTGCCGCGTGGCGTCCGACTGGGTGGTCCCGCCCCGCGTCACGTCGTCGTTGATGTCGATCCCCTCGAGCCACAGCGACTTGTAGCGTTCATTGAAGCCGCCAAATGAGATCGAGTCGGTATTGCTGTTGGCCGACCCCGTGTCGACGCCCACGCCGGGCGCAAGCAGCGCGAGGTCGGTGAAGTTGCGCGTCTTGAGCGGGAGGCCGTCGACCTCGGCGGGCGTCACGGTCGTCGTGATCGTCTTCTGCGTCGTCTCGACCAGCGGCGACTCGGCGACTACCGTGATCGATTCCTCGATCGCCGCCACCTTGATCGCGAAGTCGATGGAGATCTCCGACCCGATGGCGAGAACCACACCTCGCTTCTCCTGCGTGGCGAACCCGGTCAACTCCACCTTGATGGCGTAGCGGCCGGGCGGGAGATTGCCGATGCGGTAGCGCCCACGCTCGTTGGTCACGCCTGTCCGCATGAAGCCCGTTTCCTCGTTGGTGACGGTCACCGTCACGCCCGGCAGGAGACCCTGCTGCTGGTCGACCACGGTGCCGTCGATAGCCGAGTAGGTGGACTGCGCGGCGGCTGCGCCGCCAAGCGACAGGACGGCAACGATCGCAGCAAGAAGGCCACGAATCCTGAAGGAACCACACGTCATAGCGTCCTCCCAACCAGAAACAGGGCCGGACCGACCGTGGGCTGAGGCGTAGGTCGACCGGGGGGAACGCCCGATCGGCATGTCGAGCTGCACGGAGCGTAGCCTTCGGAACCCACTTTGTCAAAGGAGGGTCGTGCGCCTGGCCGCCCGGCAGCCGCTGTCAGATATCGCTTCGACGCAGCCGGTACGCCGCAAGCAGCACCGGCACGATCGCCCACGCGACGAGCGACGCGCCCAGCCACAGCGCGGCGCCGAGCGGCCCGCCGGTGAAGCGCAGAAACGCGAGCGAGGACGCGCCGAACGCCGCCGTGCCCTCGATGCCGAGCAGGGCAGCGGTGCGGACGGCATCGACCGGGTTGACGAGCACGGAGGTAATGAGGAGCCGCGACGCGCTGCCCGATCGCAGCACGGACGCGAGGCCGAGCGCGGCGACGTCGAAGAGCACCACGGCCACGAACCACACGACGAGCGCGATGGCCAGCGCGCGCGTGCGACGACGGCCGAAGTTGCCGGCGGCCACGAGCGCCGCGATGCCAAGGAAGATCGCGGTCAGGACGATCGATCCCGCCACCACGCCGAGGAAGCCCGCGAGCCCATACTCCCCGGCGCCCGAAAACACGACGAGCCCGGCTGCGCCGAAGCCGATGGCTTGCGCCGCCACGAGCGCCAGGAACAGGCCCAGGAGCTTGCCCGTCAGGATGGTGCTGCGCGGCACGGGCTGCGAGTAGAGCAGTTCGGCCGCCCCGCGATCGGGCGTCAACTCGAGGACGCCGAACACGAGCGAGGCCAGCGGCACGAGCAGCAGCACGAGCTGCACCAGCGAGACGGCGGTGCGCGCGAAGTCCTGCACGCCGGAGCCGCCCGACAGGATGTACCCGGACGAGGCGACGAGCAGCGAGAGCCCCGCAAAGACGACCGCGAAGATCTGCAGCCAGCGCGAGCGGACGGCCAGCATCAACTCCTGCCGGGCGCACAACCACCTCTGCGAGTGTGTTTTCATACTCACCCTGTCGTGGGGCCCCCGGCCTCCGCTCTTGCTACGGCCTGGCTCGCCGAAGCGCAGCGAAGGCGGCACCCCCACGACCTGCCGCCGCTCTTCTCTCGTGATCGGCGGGGACCCCTGCACCCCATAAGCGTTAGCCTTGATGCGTCAAAACCCACCGCCGTTTCGAGAGCGATGCTGTCCTGG
>CAYHRK010000242.1:0-5570 GCA_964358795.1 uncultured Vicinamibacterales bacterium | reverse complement strand
CGGCCTGCACGCCTGCCTCGGCCGCGCGCAGCGGAGACTGCGCACGGAGCCCGCGCGACGCGTCGGCGGAATAGGCCGCGAGAAGCCAGACCGTGGCCAAGGCAGCGAACAGGGACCGGCGAGTCATAACGCTTGCGCCAGTGCAAGACCGAGACCAGGCCCAACCCTTCGCGCAGGGCCGAAAACGGGCACGTGCACCCGAATTGGTGTCTTAGACCAGAGCTAGGCCGCTTCCCGCGCCGGTCGGTCTCCGCGGACCGAAGCCGGCCCGCGCCGTATCTGCCGCTGACGGCCTCAGCCGGCCGCCTTCATCTGCGCTTCCATCCGCTCCGGCGGCGTCCCCGCGTTCCCCAGCCACTCGGCGATGGCCAGCCGTCCCCCAAACTTGAGCGCCGCGCGCGCGTTTCGCATCAGCAGCACGGGATCCTCGAAGTGATGGTACGCGGAGATCACCAAGATCAGGTCGAGCGCACCGGCCGGGAGCCTGGGATCGGTCGCGGTCCCCAGGATCACGCTCACCTGCGCCAGCCCCCAGCGATCGCAGCGCTTGCGCAGATGCTCGAGCGCGGCCGCGTCGATGTCCTCGGGGAACACCTTGCCGCGACTGCCGACTCGCACTGCCAGTCTGCACCGCGTAGCGGCCTTGGCCGGCGCCGATCTCCGCCACGGTCATGGCCCGGCTCGAGGCCGATGACATCCATGACCTGGTCGGGCGGCTGCAGGTGATTGAGCCTGGCTTCGTTGGCGCTCTCGGGCGCCAGGACGCCGGTCGGCTGCTGGGCGGCGGCGATGAGCGCGGACGCGAGCAGGAGGGTCGTGGTGCGGAGCCAGTAACGCCAGTAACGGCCTGGGCTTGACCTGGATCATTGTGCTTGGTTGTGGGTAAAATATCGTGTATTTTACCCACGTGTATGAACGTGCCCTGGCACCGCGGCTGAGAAGCGACCGACACCACGTGCTCTTGCTGGGTCCGCGCCAGGTCGGAAAATCGACGCTCCTTGGCTCGCTTGAACCCGACGTCACCCTGAACCTGGCGAGCCTCGCAACATTTCGAGAGTTTGTCGCGCAACCTGAACGGCTCGAGCGGGAACTCCTCGCCGCGCCCTCAACGACCCGGACCATTCTCATCGACGAGGTTCAGCGGGTCCCGGCCCTCCTGGACGGCATCCAAGCCATCGTCGACGCCCATCCACGGCGGTTCAGATTTCTGCTCTCAGGTTCGAGCGCGCGGAAGCTGCGGCGCGGGCACGCGAACTTGCTGCCGGGACGGATCGTGATCCATCACCTGCACCCGCTCCTTGCACGCGAGCTCGGCGCGGATTTTAATCTTGATCGCGTCCTCGCGCACGGCACATTGCCCGGCATCTACGCCGACCGGGATGCCGAGAGCCGCTCGAGTACGCTCAGGAGTTACGTGGATGCGTACCTCCGTGAGGAGGTCCAGGCGGAAGCGCTTGTGCGCGACATTGGCGGGTACTCGCGGCTGCTCGATCTCGCGGCCGCTTCGTCTGGCCGCGTCATCAACCTGCAGGCGCTGTCGCGCGATGCCGCCGTGAGCTATGAGACCGCTCGGCGATATCTCGACGTCCTGGAAGACACGCTGATCCTTTTTCGCATTCCCGCCTGGAGCGGCTCGGACCGGGCGAGCCTCGTGGCCCACCCCAAGGTGCTGCTGTTCGACCTTGGCGTGCGGAACGCCATCCTTCGACGTCCACTGGACCGGCCCCTGGACGATGAGCGAGGATTGCTGCTGGAGCATCTGGTGGGGTTGGAGTTGCGGCGGCGTGAAGGCACGATCTGGCCCGAGGCCAGGCTCCAGCACTTTCGGACGAGGCGTGGCGCCGAAATCGATTTCGTCCTTTCAGTAGGCCGCGACCTGTGGGCGATCGAGGTCAAGGCGTCGCGTCGCGTTGACGCGCGCGACCTGAAAGGACTTGAGGCGTTTGTCGAGCGCGCTGGCAAGGTTGCGCGGCGTATCGTCGTGTTCCTCGGCGTGCGCAGCCAACGGATCGACGGCGTCGACGTGCTGCCCCTTGACGAGTTTCTGGCGGAGCTGCCCGGGTGATTCAGGGCCGGTCTCTGCCGTGAGCATCCGGCCGCGCTCGAGGATCCGGTCGGCGATGGCATGGGCCAGGTCCTCGTCATGCAGCACGCGGCCCCACGCGGTGAGGGCCTTGTTCGTGGTGAAGATCATCGCATGCTTCTTCCGGTGAGCGCGTCGGGTCTTGGCGGCGAGTTGCCGATATAACTGGGGCTGGGAGGTCGTTCAACGGTGGGACACGTGGCTTGTGGGCCGCACGGACGGCCTCCAGGTAGACCGCGAACTCGGCCTCCCGGCCGAGACGGACCATCAGCCCGCGCGCCTTTCGGAGGAGACCGATCGTGTCGCGGTACGCCTCGTTGTTCTTCCGGTTCAGTGTCGGATCGATCTCGTTGATCATCGATCACCTGCCCTGCGGGTGAGGCCGGCCTGCCGCAGCGCGCGACTGACGGCGCGGTAAACGTCCGTGAACTCCGGCAGGTCCACCAGGTGCCCCGACAGCCAAGGGACCCACAGGCTCCTGTACCGAGCCTCCTTCGCCTGGAACTCGCCTCGCACGCCGGCGAGCGTCTTCCCGCGAAAGCTCCACTTCAGTCGGGGACGACGGCATCACACGCGTCTGGAGCGCCGAAACTCTCCTGCAAACGGCGGCGCTTCAGACTGGACCGGCAAGGGCTGTCAAATGGTCGCCGGATGGCGGCCGCCTCGCGATCGGCGGCGAGTTTGGAAGCCTGCAGCTCTGGGACGCGACGAGCGGAGCCCTGCTGCACACGGCAAGGGTCCAGACGACGATCAGTAGTGTGAGCTGGTCGCCGGACGGCAGGACAGTGGCCGTCGGCGGCATCAACGGCTTGACCACGCTGTGGGATGCTCAAACTGGAGCGCTCGTGGCCAGAATGCTCGCGAGCAGGCCGGGGAGGAACGACGTGAACGGCGTGACCTGGTCACCGCATGGGAGCATCCTCGCCTCGGCCCACGGCGCGCGGGGTCATGGTGGAGTACGGCTCTGGAACCCGGCGGCTGGAAGGCTCGTGCAGACCCTGACTGGTGGTGGCGGTTGGCTGCGGGGAATCAGCTGGTCGCCCGATGGGCAGTGGCTCGCGGCCGCAGGAGAGGACGGCCACGTTCGCATTTGGAATGTCGAAACCGGGGAAGTTGTTGCGACTCTGCCCACCGACTCGCAACCGGTCTGGAGTGTCGCGTGGTCGCCCGACGGCCGCTGGTTAGCCGCAGGCAATACCGGGACCCGGATCGCCGGCGGGACCATCTCCGTTTGGGAGGCGCCCCTGCCTGTGTTACTTGCCGAGGCCGCCAGCACTCGCGCGCGCGCGGTGGAGACGACCCTGCTGGAGCGCGGCGGAGATGCCGCCCCGACGGCCTCCAAGGCCGTATCGATCGCGACGGTTTTCAAAGACGACGGCGCCTACGGCGTGGTCACGTCAGTAGAGCCGCCGTTTGGCAACCTTGAAACGAGTTTCGTGGAGTCGGACATCCGGTTCCTTGGGATCGCGTCCGGGGGTTCGTTCCACGTGCGATGCCGAGAGAAGACCTTCGCCGTCCTGCTCGGAACAACCTGGGGAGACGTACCACGTGGTGAGTGGGTGGCGTTTTTCTCGCTGGAAGGCACCCTCATGATCGCGCGCAATTCCGCCAGTGCGGAGGAGGCGTCGGGGTGCAAGCCGGGAGACAGCCTATTCGTTTCAAAGCGGCCGCGTAACCAGTGAACGGCTGTCCACTTCGGCGTGCTCAGTGACGCCGCCTACCACCGCGTGCAATGCAGCCGGCGGCCAGCCAGCGCGGGTTCTTCATCAAGGAGGCACAACGATGGGCGCAACAGCCATCATGGGCATCGTCGCGTCTCTCGCAATCGTGGCGGTCGGTCTTTGGTGGGGAGGCTCCGAACAGCATCCTGCCAGCCTGTTCGTCGCCTGGCTGTTCGCCACCGCTGTCCTCGAAGCACACCGACGCTCGACCTTCAAGCAGTGGTCCTTGGCGATTGCCGCAGTCGTGTTGATTACCGCGGCGTACGGCGTAGTCTGGACAGTTGGTTCGAGCCGCGCGTTGTCGTTCGGCGCGTTGCTTGTGTACATCGGCATGGTCGGTGCCGTTGCCTTCACGGAATACGGCCGGCGCCGTAAGCTCACGACGACTCGCGCTGTCTGACGACCGGCTGCACGGCCTGGTCGGGCTTCCTCCGGTGAGGATCACATGACTCAGAACATGCAACGCCGGTCATTCCTTGAGACGATGATCGCGGCGGTTCCCTTGGCGGCGCTGCAACAGGCCCAGCCGCCTTCTTCAGCACGGGCGGTTCGAGTCCCGTCGGGAGAGGATCGTTTCAGCCAGCAACGAGGACTCGGCATCACGTCGATGGTCTACAAGGTGTCGACGCAGGACACAAGCGGCGGCCTCTTCATCCTCGAGCAGAGGAACCGCGAGAAGGGCGGGCCGGCGCGGCACCTGCACTACGAGCAGGACGAGTGGTTCTACGCCATCGAAGGCGAGTTCATCGTCGAGGTGGGCCAGGAGAGGATGACGCTGAAGCCGGGCGACTCGGTGCTTGCGCCGCGCCGGGTGCCACATGTGTGGGCGTACGTCGGCGGCCCGGCCGGCCGCCTTCTGGTCGCCTTCACGCCTGCGGGAAAGATGGAAGCGTTCTTCAATGAGATTATGAAAGCGAATGCCATGCCTCCGCAGGATCCGGCGCTCTGGCGCGCCTACGGCATGAAGGCGTTCCTGAAGACCGTCGACACGGTCCTCTGGGGACGCAAGACGTACGACATCGCGCTTCGCATGACGAAGGGCGCGGGCAGCGGCTTCGGGCCGCACCTGAAGAACTACGTGTTCTCGAGGAAAAAGCGCGGGCGCCCCGCTCCAGACACCGGGCTCGTCAACGAGCCGATTCGCGCGTTCGCGAGACGCCTTCGCGCGACGCCCGGCAAGAACGTCTGGATGATGGGCGGCACGGAACTCATCGGATCGTTTCTCGACGAAGGGGAGATCGACGCGTTCATCATCCACGTGATCCCGACCTTCATCGGGAAGGGCATCCCGCTCATCGCGCCGAGACACCGCACGATTCCCCTGACGCTCCGCTCCTGTCGCAGCTATTCCGACGGGGTCGTGCGCCTGCACTACGTGGTCGAGCGAAACGCCGCCCGCGGTGAGAGCGGCAAGAGAGGTATGGCCTGACATGCGCGACAAGGTGGTCGTGATTACCGGGGCGAGCGGCGGGATCGGGGCCGCGCTGGCCGAACTGCTGGCGAGCCACGGCGCGGCGCTCGTGCTGGTCGCGCGGCGGGAGCACGAGCTTCGCTCCGTGGCCGCCCGTTGTGGCGATCGCGCCAGTCCCATCGTCGCAGACGTGACGCGCCGCGACGAGGTACGCCGTGTGGTGGACGAAGCAGTCGCCAGCCTCGGCCGCATCGACGTCTGGGTCAACAACGTCGGTCAGGGCATCTCGCGCCCGCCGTCACAGCTGTCCGACGATGACATCGACGAGATCATGAAGGTCAACGTCAAGTCGGCG
>CAYHRK010000241.1:0-5576 GCA_964358795.1 uncultured Vicinamibacterales bacterium | reverse complement strand
ACCGTGTTTTCCGATCCGAAGGGGGCGAAGGTCGCCTTTCTGCACGAGGCTCGCGTGAAGGGCTACGTTGTGTTTCTGGTGTTTGTCGGCTTGGACAGCAGCGACCTGGCGATCGGTCGTGTCGTACAGCGCACCGAAGCGGGCGGCCACGACGTTCCCGACGACAAAATCAGGGCTCGGTTCCCGCGCACGCTCGAAAACCTGCGCCAGTCCATCACGTTTGTCGATCATGCCCTCTTGTTCGATAACAGTTCGGCGGACGAGCCTTACCGATTCGTTGCAGAATTCGCAGGAGGAAGAACCGTGAGGCAAGGGACCTGTCGCCCGTCGTGGGCGGCGGATCTGCTCGTTTTAGCTCGTCCTTGAAGGGCCTTTGTCCAATAGGCAAATCGGGGTGGCATAACCCGACGATTGTACAACCACTCCCGCTCTAGTCCGGGAGTGGCTTTCTACCGCTCAGACATGGGCCTCTACTAGATGCTTCAGGGTCGGTAGCCTCTTGATGGCCTTTCCGGTCTTGGCCTCGGCCAGGCGCAGTTCATACAAGCTCTGAAGGTTGAGCCAGAATTCGGCGCTGGTCCCGAAGAAATGCGCCAGGCGCAGCGCTGTGTCGCCGGTGATGGCGCGCTGGCCGTTCAGGATCTCCGTCACGCGATTGGTGGGCACCTTGAGCCGCCGCGCTAGTTCAGCCGCACTCATCGTCAGGGCGTCAAGTTCTTCGGCCAAGTGCTCCCCTGGGTGAATGGCGATGCGAGCCATGAGCTTCTCCTAGTGGTAATTCACAATCTCCACGTTCGTCGGTCCCGGTGATTTCTCCGGCCACTCAAAGCAGATTCGCCACTGGTCGTTGATGCGAATGCTGTACTGACCTTTTCGGTCGCCCTTCAAGGCCTCGGAGCGGTTGCCGGGCAATGCTGACAGATCGTTCAGGGTGTGGGCCGCCTCGACCCGGTCCAGCTTGAGACGGGCGGGCCGTTCAATGCCCGACAGCGCCTTGACTCGTTTCCCGGCGGCGAAATCAGCCGTTCGCTTCTCTCGATAGCTGACGATCACTCATCACATGATGCCACAGCTTTATGAGTTAACCACCGGCATCGCGCCCTTCGACCGCCTGGTCACCCAAGTGATGACGCAGTCGCCCTACGCCGAGGCCCGCCGGGTTTTCTGGATTCTCGACAACGGGTCCTCGCATCGCGGCGAGGCCTCCGTGCGACGGCTCCAAGCCGCTTTTCCCACTCTCATCCCGGTGCATGGGCCGGTGCATGCCAGTTGGTTGAATCAGATCGAGATCTACTTCTCGATTCTCGAGCGCAAGGCCTTGACGCCCAACGACTTCAGCTCCCTCGCCGACGTCGAAGACCGCTTGCTGGGCTTCGAGCGCTACTACGAGTCGATCGCCACGCCCTTTTACTGGCGGTTCACGAAAGTCGCAACGTTTTCGCCGCTGGTCGGGTCTATTCGAGAGAAAACCACTCCCGATCTAGAGCGGGAGTGGTCTGTTGTTGCCAGTTGGGCCTGCATGAGTGCACAATTGTGCTATCATGCATGCATCATGAGCCAATTGACCGTTCGTGGAGTTCCAGACGAAGTGCGGCGCCGCCTGTCACAACTCAGCCAGGCTGGCGGCGAGAGTTTGAACACCACCATTCGGCGGATTCTGGAAAGGGCTGTTGGGGCAGACGAGCGTCGCCAGCGTCTCGAGGAATACGCCACCTGGAGCGCGGACGATTTGGCCGACTTCGAGCGCGCGCTTGCCGGGCAGCGGACCATCGATGCCGATCTCTGGCGCTGAACCCATCCGACGCCTGGTCCTCGACACCTCCGCGTACTCCCTATTCCGCGCGGGACACAAGACCGTCCTCGACCTTCTGGCGGCTGCCGACGCGGTCTTGCTGCCGGCGACCGTCCTCGGAGAGCTGGAAGCGGGATTCGAGATGGGCCGGCGCGCTCTCGAGAACCGAGCCACACTCGCGCGCTTCTTGCAGGAACCGTTCGTAGCGGTTCTGCCGACGACCCCGGAAGTCGCCAGACGGTACGGGCAGACTTTCGCCCGATTGCGTCAGGCCGGAACGCCGATTCCAACCAACGACATCTGGATTGCGGCGGCGACCATGGACGTGGGCGGCCGGCTCCTGACATTCGACGCACACTTCCAGCAGGTAACCGGCCTCGACGCTGTCCTGCTTTCCTGACCGGCGCTTTTCATTGATGCGAACGAGGCGTGATGGGCCACCAGCGGTCTGCCGTACTCGGCGGCGGCACCGACAATGATGCTTGTTAAACATTATGTGCGCGCGCCGGTCGATCTTGGCGTTGCTCCTCCCTCAAATACTCCCGGTATTCTCGGTCGTCGCGCCTTGCCAGCCGGGCGCATCCCCGGTCTCGGTGCGACGACGCACTTGCACCACGGGCTGCTAGCTGTAGATGTGCTTGCGATGGCCAAGCTTGAGGACAACAACCACAATGCGCCGATCGTCGATGCTGTAGATCACCCGGTACATCCCCACCCGGATCCGGTACACGTCCTCCTGCCCTTTGAGCTTACGGCAGCCGCGCGGCCGTGGGACTGATGCCAGCTCCACAATCGCGCGCGCGATCCGAACGCTGTCGGCTTTCGGGAGCTTGGCCAGGGCTCTCTCTGCCGATGCCGTGATCTCGAGTTCATAGGAGGCCATTGAGCTTGAGATCTCGAAGCACGTCCTTGAAGGGCTGGGTGGGTTCCTTGCGCAAGCCCTTCAGTTCCTCGAGATCCTCGAGTTCTTCGAGTTTGTCGAGCAGGGCCTCTTCGATGAAATGATTCATCTTTTGACCGCGGGCTTTGCAGACCTTCTCGACCGCCCCTTTGACTCGTTCATCGATCCGGGTGGCCAACTGAGCCTGGGACATGGTGGGCTCCTTGATTTCGTTTGCTACCAAATGATAGCAGATGTTAGCAATTGCGCGCAACCATCTCCGCTACTTCGGGAGTGGTTTTCGATAAGCCCCTGTCCCGGGATTTCCAGCACGAGGGCAGACGCCGACTTACGGCATCAATTGACTTCAAGACACATCACTGTTTATAGTTGATGTCAAGATGTCTCGTACAACACTAACTATCGAAGACGATGCGATGGAAATGGCTCGGGCGTATGCGGCGCGGCATCATGTGACGCTTGGCGAAGCCATCAGCGACCTGGTGCGCCGCGCGGCAGAGCGACCGCTGGTGACCGATCTGAAGAGCGGACTCTCCGTGGTCCGTCTGCCGGAGCGCTCGCCGCGCGTGACGTCGGAGCGGGTCGCGATGCTGGCCGACGAATGGCCATGAGACCGGCCCTGCTCGACCTGAACCTTCTGGCCGCGCTGGTCTGGCCCAGCCACGAGCATCACGCGGTGGCGCACGACTGGTTTGATCGGCGGCGTGTCGATGGGTGGGCCACGTGTCCGCTGACCCAGCTTGGGTTGGTGCGGCTGGTGAGCAACCCAGCCTTTTCTCGGGATGCGCTGTCGGTCAGCGATGCGCTCACCCTGCTCCTGAAGAACGTGGAACATCCGGACCACCTGTTCTGGAGCGCCGACCGGGACGCGGCCAGCTTGACGCCCATGGCCCCATCCCTTCGGGGTCATCAGCAGGTGACCGACGCCTACCTGCTGGCCCTCGCTCATCACCACGGCGGGCTGGTGGCCACCTTCGATCGGGGTCTCGGCGATCTTGCGGCTCAGCTCGGCGTGGCGATCGACGTGGTGGCGATCTAGCGTCGCGCAAGCGGCCGGACTTGAGTTGGGGGCAACAGCGTGATCACCTCCGCGGCGACCACGCGATCAGGAAGTCCATGAGGTCGTGGTCGGTCGCGCAATTCCCGCAGACTAGGTTCCCCAGTTCTCACCTGGCATGATTCGGCGCATGAACTCATCGAACAAGGGGACCGTGAAGGCGGTGTCACCATGGTGGGGGCTCCAGATCATGCCCTTGGCGATCAACTGGTTCCTCGTTGGACCGAGAGCAGTCACTTCACGCCCCAACGTCCCAGCAATGTCTCCCGACCGATGTGGTCCGGGACCCAGTTCAGCCATCGCTCGGAGGTACTTCTTCTCAGCAGGGGTGAGCCGATCGAACCTCACACGAAAGAAACTCTCGTCAAGCGCGGCAACGGCCGCCTTCGATGCGTGTTCAACGTCCTGGCGTGTGATCGGGGACGCATCTGCGACGTCCCATGCATGCTTGCCCCACTCCTGAACAAAATAGGGGTAGCCGTGCGTCTCTTCCACGATGCCATCCAATGCCTCAGGCGTCACGTCGACACCCTGGTCGTTCGCCGGTTTGGCGATGGCGCGTTTCGCCGCTTCGGGGGACAGTGGCCCGATTTCAGGAAAATCAAACAGCCGTTCTGCGTAGGACTTGGCCCGCCCCATCCGGCCCCTCAACTGCGGCAGTCCTGCCCCCACCAAGACGACAGGAAGCCGTCCTTGTGCTGTGCGATGCAATGCGGTGATGAGGGCCGCGAGTTCATCCTCTTTTACATACTGCAGTTCATCCACGAAGATCGCCATGGCCGTTCCGGCCTTCTGTGCGGCCACTCCAGCGGATTCCAGCAGTGCTTGCAAGTCATGCTCCAAATCACCGTTGTCCGCGAGGCCAGGTTCGGGATCAAAGTCCAGTCCGACCTCGATGTCGGCGTACTTCACCTTCAGGGCCTTGGCGAATCCGGCCAGTGCTCGAAGCGCCCGTTGAGCGAGGTCCTTGGCCTGCTCGTTCCGGGAGAGCCTCAGCAGGGCTTGGCGCAACTGCGGGGCCAGAATGGCTGGCAGTGAACGACCTTCAGGTGCTTCGACGCGCAAGGTCTGAATGCCAGACCCCTCTGCGTCATTCCTCATGCGATCCAGCAACACCGTCTTGCCCACCCCTCGAAGTCCCACCATCAAGAGGCTTTTCGTGGGTAGACCTCGGCGCACGCGCTCGATGGCTACACGAACCGTTTCCCGTAGCTCATCTCGGCCTGCCAGTTCAGGAGGCGGCGTGCCCGCACCAGGTGCAAAGGGATTCGTGATCGGATCCATCGCTACATTATACAGAAATTATGTAATTTATCGCTGCTTTGTAAACTCGATAATTTCACTCAAACCATGCTGCAACGAGAATCTTGCGTGATGCCTTCACATCCTGAGCACCGTCGTCTGCGAACGGTTGAGCCGGGCGCGACTCTGGACGGAAGTGACCGGCCTGGCGTGTGACCCGAACTACTTGCGCAACAAGCAGAAGCAGGAAACCGGATGTCGGCCAATCGGTTGGTCGGGTAACGTGTCAGCGCAGTGGTTTCGCCGTCGCGGGCGCGGCGGGGGGCGGGTCGCCGGGCGCCGCCGCGAGCCGGGCGGTTGCCGCCTCGAGCTGGTCGGCGAGGCGATCGATATCGCCGAGATGTTGCTGGATGACGGCGAACAGTTCCTCGGGGGTGACGGCGTCGTAATCGAGAGATGTGTGCGGCAGCCGCCGGAGTTCGGCAAGGGCCGAGCGGACGATCTCGAGTCGGTCGTTCACGATCTTGAGGTCGATGGTACCGCGTGTCATGACGTCGCGACGCCGAATCGTTCGCGTTCGATGG
>CAYHRK010000240.1:0-5600 GCA_964358795.1 uncultured Vicinamibacterales bacterium | reverse complement strand
CGCCGCCGACGAGCGTCATCGTTCCGACCTGCCCGAGCACCATGCGGCGCACGCGACCGCCGTCGGCGCCGAGGGCCATGCGCCGTTTCCGCCCCTTGATGCGTGGATGCGCCCAATCGCTTCTTTGCCGAGCAGGGGTTGTTTTCCTTGACTGCAGCTCATGCGACGGCCGTGAGTCCTCGTTGAGGTGAACCACCAACGGGTCTTGAAACCAGTTCTGGGGAGGCTCGAACCCGGTCGGGTCTCCGCGGATAGAAACCCAACCGGGCGGTGTGCTGACGAGAAGGTCGCGCGACGTCACCAGTTGAAGCGCAACACGATCTGGCCCAGGCGGCCGCCCGGGTCGAACGTGTTGCTCATGTCCGCGTAGCCCGAGGTGACCTGGTTCATCGTGGCGCTGCTGCCCACCATCGTGCCCGGGGCGTTGAAGTTGACGCTGTTGAAGACGTTCATCACGTCGAAGCGCAGCTCGAAATTCGTCCGCCCGACCAACGCAAACCGCTTCGTCAGGCTCATGTCGAAGCGCGTGAAGATCGGGTTGATAACGTACTCGTGGCGCTCGGCGCAGTCACCAGCTTTGAGCTGGATGCAGTTCGGTCCGTTGGTGGGCGCGAGGTACCGTCCCTCCGGCACCCCAAGGGCCGAGTACCCCGTCGGCGATGTTGCGCTCACGCTGAACGCCCGACGGGTGTTGAGGAGGACGTCCTCCGGCAGCATCCAGACCGTTTTGACGCCGGTCGCCGGATCGGTCACGTACCGGACCTTGTACATGTCGCGCAGATCGTCCAGCGTCATGCCCACGAGCCGGACGTTGCCGAAGTCGACCAGACGATTCTGCACGCGGCCGAGGCCGTGGAACTCCCATCCGCCGAGGACGCCGTTGAGCCATCGGCTCATGTCGGTGCCGAACCGCCTGCCGCGGCCGACCGGAATGGTCCAGTTCCAGGTCGTCTTGAAGGCGTGACGGGGGACGGTGAGCCTCAGTTGCGGGACGCGCCCGGCGCGCAGCCCGAGGAATTCTGATTCGTGCGCCACGGCGTATTGGTAGTTGGCCGAGAACTGCAACCCCTGCGACAGCCGCCTCCGCAGGTCGATCTGCAGCGCGTTGTAGTTGGTGAAGGCCGCGCTCTTGTACACGAGGGCCTCGTCCACATCCGGGTTCACGATGAAGAAGTTCGCCGGCAACCCGGCCGCCAGCGCGTTGGCGCGACGCGTGGCGCTGCCAAACAGACCGTAGCTCGAGTTGTCCGAGGCGTGGTTGTAGGGTAGCGGGTTGTATAGGGCGAGCTGACTGACGAAGTTCGAGTTGGTGAACAGCGACGAGGGGTAACGCGAGGAGTCGCCGGCCTGGGCCGCCGGCACGCCGCTGAAGTACGCGAGGTAAATCGGCAGCGGCGAGGTGCCCGTGCCGGGGCCGAAATACGCGAAGCTGCTGCCCCGGCCTGCGGCGATGTTCGCCTGCAGGTTGGCCTGCGCGCGCTTGAACTCGTCGAGGAACCCGTTCTCGATGATGGTGACATTCGGGCAAGGCGTGTCGGCATCGCAGTTGCCGTTGTAGTCCTCCTGGGTCCAGATGTTCCTGCCCCACGTCCCGACGTAGCGCACGTCGACCGCCATGTCTCTCGTCAGCGCGCGCTGGAAGCTGACGATCAGCGAACGCGCGTACGCCACCTGGAGCTCCGGGTGGAAGATGCTGATGTCGTTGGCCACCGTCGCCGAGATCGGGTAGACCGGCGACGCTGGAAACGAGGCCGTGCCGAGCCGGTTGTCCTGACGCAGGAGCAGCGGCCAGCTCTCGCCTGGCCCGACGAGGTTGCCGAGCGTGACGTTGCGGGTCACCGGGATGGTGCTGCCCGGGTTGCCGCCGATCACGCCGGTGAAGAGCGCCATGCCCTCACGGTTGTAGGCTATGGAGTAGCCGGCGCGGAAGGTCGCCTGATCGGGATCGCCCAGGATCGGGCGTAGCCAGCCGTCCTGCACGAGCGGGCGCCACGCGATGCCGATGTTCGGTGCGACGTTGTTCCAGTCGGTCTTGTATCCGGGCTTGCCCGCGTCGTACTGCACGAAGGTGGGCTTGACGCCCGTCAGCGTGCCGGGCTTGAACACGTTGCACTCGCCGTCAGACCCCATGCCGGAGACCCCGCACAGGTCGGCAAAGGTCGAGGTCGACATGATGTCGTTCGTCGGCTTGATCGGGGACTGCAGGTCCCAGCGCAGACCGGCATTGATGGTCATGTGTTCGTTGACGCGCCACACGTCCTGCGCGAAGAACCCGACGTCGTTCTGCTTCAAGCGCTGCGTGCGCGGGCCGAGCAGCACGTACTGACCGGACTCTTCGTCGAGCCGCGCGTCGGCGGTAATCGTGGTGACCCGGCCGGTCAGGAGCGCGTACAGGTTTCTGGCGGCCGTCAGCTGCGCGGACGACGCGCCGGGGAAGTTTGCCGTCGTGAACAGGCCGGAGGCGGGATCGCTCGTGTCCACGCCAAGGTTGATCGAGGGCACCATCGTCTGGTTCGTCACCCAAACGTACCCGTCGAAGTACGATCCGCCGAAGCTCAGGGCGTGGCTTCCCTTCTGCCAGTTCACCGAGTCGTCGATGTTCCAGCTCCACGCGCTGCGGGCGCTGGGAGCGAGACTTGCGTGGGCGTTGGTGAGGGCGTTGCTCCCGCCGACGTTGCCGAGCACGAGCGCGCGGCCGTTCTGATTGGTGAAGGTGTCCGGGCCGATCCATTCCGGCTTCCCGAAATACGACGGGCCCCACTTGATGCCGCCGCGCAGCTCGTTCACGACATTCGTTCCGAACGCCGAGCGGAGCGCGCCCGAGGACAACCTCCGGTAGGACAGGTAGCGGCGCACGTTCGGCATGCCGGGGAACCTGACATCGGTGCCATTGAGATGGTCCGGGTTTCGGTCGAGCGTCTGCCAGGTGGACGTGCCGGTGACGCGGTGCTTCGCGCTCAGGTTGTAGTCGAGCCGGACGGTTGGCTGCTTCTCCGGCTGTTTTCCCGGGCTCAGAAAGTTGTACCACATCACGTTCGGCTCGGCGCTCTGTTGGATCGTGCCCGCGGTCTGGGTCGCCGCGCGAATCTGGTTCAGGATCGAGGCCACCGTCGGATCCGGCGTCGCAATCTGCCCGCTTGCGGCGGCGAGCTGGAACAGGTTCACTTCGCGGACGACCTCCTGGCCGCCGACCGTGACGCTGTACCGGAAGACGCCGGCCTGGGACGCCGGGTTGAGGATGTACCGCGTGCGGCTGAACTCGTTCGGCATCCGGAACTCTTCGTAGTTGACGAAGAAGACGCCTTGCCGCGGCCGTCGTAGAGGCGCGGGATCACGATCGGGCCGCCCGCACGGCCTCCGTACTGGTTGATCGTGACCTTGTTCTTGGGCAGGCCCCTGATTTCGTTGAAGTAGTAGTTCGTGTTCAGAGACGCATCGCGGTAGTACTCGTACAAGCTGCCGCTGAACCGGTCGGTGCCCGAGCGGGTCACGAACCTGATCGTCACAGCGCCGTGGCCGCCGCTGTCGGAGCCTGGCGTCGCCGTCGTGATCGTGACCGCTTCGATGGCATCCTGCCGCGGCGTCACCATGGCGAACAGCCCCTCGGTCGACTTGTTGTAGTTCTCGTTGTTGTTGACGCCGTCGAGGGTGATCGCCACGGCGCTGTCCGGCAGGCCCTGGAAGTTGGAGTCGCGGTTGACGCCCGTCGTGTTCACCCCTGGCAGAAACGTGGCGAAGTTGGCGACGTTGCGCGTCGGCAGCGGCAGGTTTTGGATCTGGTCGACGGTCATGGTGGACGAGACCGACGTCGACCGCGTCTGGACGAGCTCCGATCCGCCTGTGACCGTGATGGTCTCCTCGATGGCGCCCAGCTCGAGCGTGACCTTGACGTCGGCGGGGACGGCCGCGAGCAGCCTGACGTCGTTGATCACGGAGGTCTTGAACCCCACGAGGGAGACCGTCACCGTGTACGCGCTGGGATCCAGCGCCGGCACGGAGAAGGCACCGGTGCTGTTGGTGACCGTCTCGAACGTCGTCCCGGTCGCGTTGTTCTTGACGACGACCGTCGCGCCTGGAATGACGCCGCCGGCCGCGTCTACGACCACTCCCGAAAGCGGAGCGGTCGTGGTGCCCTGGGCATGCGCAAACGTGCCGACCAGGGACATGAGGACCCACGCCAACATCAGTTGCATAAAACCGCGTTTCATGGCGCTGCTCCTGGTAAGAAAGTGGGGGTAAAACGGCTGCAGGGCCACACGTGCTCTCACGAGCGCCGGCACTGCCGATTCTACGCGCGTGGCGTACCCCGGTCAAGAATGGGAACAACCGACGCGTGCTGGCACACGGTGCCCTGTGGGCAGGGGGCAACGCGATCGATGCGGCTATTGCGACCAACGCGGTCAGGGGCCTCGTGGAGCCACCCTCGGCCGGCCGGGCCGCGGGTTCAGAGCACCCTGGACCGCGGTGAAGGAGCCGGAGGAAACGATGAAGTGTGTCATTTGCAGGATTGGTGAGACGAGGCCAGGGCAGACCACGGTGACGCTCGAGAGCGCGCGCACTACACTGGTGGTCCGCGGCGTGCCGGCAGACGTCTGCGGCAACTGCGGGGAGGAGTACATCGACGAACGCACAAGTTCCGGCCTGCTCGCCCTTGTCAAGCAGGCGGCTCAGGCTGGAGTTCAGGTAGAAGTCCGCGAGTACGCGGCCACCTGAGTCGCCACCCCACCCCAACCAGTCAGCGTGAGCTGGACCACCGAGGACGTGAGCACCACCGGGTCGTGCGCGCGAGCGTTCGTGCAAGCGACCGTGCCGCCCGATTAAGTCTGTCGTCGAAACTGGAGAAGCGCGCCTCGCGTGCTCCGGCTTGGCGGGCCACTTCAGCGAACGACGCCAAGTGGAGGCTGTCGTAGCCCCGCAGCCGATACCGTTCCGCAAGCTCGCCCGCCTCTCGACAAATCGATGCCGTCACCTCGACGCTGAGGTACTTCGACCAGTCCGCTTCGAAGGTGCGTTTGGCCAACGCGAAAGCCACGGGACGAAGTGCGCGTTCTCGACGACGCCGCGCAAGCGCCGCGCGGGTTTCGGGGTAGGCGACAAACGATGTCGCGACAATCGTAGCTTCGTCGACCAGTTTTCGCACTGCATCTGTGCCAGGCTCGGTGACGTAGAGCTTCACCAGGCTGCTCGTGTCGAGGTAGAGCGTCACCGGCGGTCCTCGAGCACGGCGGCCGAGACGGTTCGGTCGGGGGCGATCGAGACGGGTCGTCTGCAGCCCGTAGGCTTGCCGCCGTCCCAGTGCGCGCGCCCCTCCGCGACAAGCTGATGGGCCCATCCGACGTCGGCTGGCGCCTCGACCGGTGTGATGGTCGCGATGGAACGCCCTCGTTCGGTGATCAGCAATCGAGCACCCGACCGAACCCGCTTCAGGTGCCGACTCAGATGCGTCTTGAGCTCGCGAATGCCCACCGTTTCCATTGAGCAACCTCGCTCGTGAAGTGACTACAATTGTAGCACAATGTGGTCACCATCGCCATTCAGTCGCCTCGCGCACCTCGTTGTCTTCCGCTTGCAGTCGGAGTTTGCTGCGTTGCCATCTCAAT
>CAYHRK010000239.1:0-5606 GCA_964358795.1 uncultured Vicinamibacterales bacterium | reverse complement strand
ACCCCCGCGAAAGCGGGGGTCCAGGCTCTGGATTCCCGCCTTCGCGGGAATGACGGATGCCTTCTGAGGCTGTGCTTCACAAGACGCACTACAATCAGTCTCACCCAGGAGGCACGCACGTGGCCAACCGTCCTGAATCTTTGTACGGCGACATGAGCGCCGACCAGTTCCGCCAGCACGGCCATGCGATGGTGGAGTGGATCGCCCGCTACCTGGATAACATCGAGCAGTATCCCGTGCTGGCACGCGTCGCCCCAGGCGATATCAAGAACGCGCTGCCAGCCTCGGCACCAGAAAAAGCAGAGCCGTTTGAGGCGGTGATGGCCGATGTCGATCGGGTGCTCATGCCAGGCATCACCCATTGGAATCATCCGGGCTTCTTCGCGTACTTCGCCATCACCGCCAGTGCCCCCGGCGTGCTGGCCGACTTCATGTCATCCGCGCTCAACCAGCAGGCGATGTTGTGGCGCACCTCGCCAGCGGCCACCGAGCTTGAAGAAGTCGCCATGGGTTGGCTGCGCCAGTTGATGGGTCTCTCCGGCACGTTTGAAGGCGTCATTTACGACACCGCGTCCATCTCGAGCCTGCACGCCATGGCCGCGGCTCGCGAAATGGCGGTGCCGCACGTTCGCCAGAAGGGGCTGGCCGGCCGAAGCGACGTGCCGCGCCTGCGCGTGTACTGTTCGGAACAGGCACACTCGTCGATCGACAAGGGCATCATCCTGCTGGGCATGGGGCACGAGGCGCTTCGCAAGATCCCTGTGGACGACGAATTCCGCATGCGGCCCGAGGCCCTGCGTGCGGCCATTGCCGAAGACCGCGCGGCGGGCGTTTTGCCCATCGCGGCGGTGGCCACCGTCGGCACGACCTCCACCACCAGCGTGGATCCAGTCGCGGCCATCGCGGATATTTGCGAATCCGAACACCTGTGGCTGCACATCGACTCCGCATATGCAGGCGTGTGCGCCATCCTGCCCGAGCACCGCCACATCCTGGCCGGCGCCGACCGGGCCGACTCGCTCGTTGTCAATCCGCACAAGTGGCTGTTCACACCGTTCGACCTGAGCGCGTTTTTCTGCCGGCGCATGGACGTGCTGCGCGCGGCCTTTTCGCTGGTGCCCGAATACTTGCGCACGCCCGACGGCACGCGCAACTTGATGGACACCGGCGTGCAGCTGGGCCGCCGGTTTCGCGCGCTGAAACTGTGGATGATCCTGCGCTACTTCGGCGCCGAAGGCATTCGCGACCGCCTGCGCTATCACATCAGGCTGGCACAGGAATGTGCCGGCTGGGTCGATGCGCATCCCGATTTCGAACGGCTCGCTCCGGTGCCATTCAGTGTGGTGTGCTTCCGCGCGAACCCCTCGGGCCGCTCGCTGTCGGAGGCCGAGTTGACCCGTCTGAACGAGCGTATGATGGAGCAGGTGAACAACTCGGGCGAGGTGTTCCTGTCGCACACCGTGCTGAACGGCCACTACGCGCTGCGCCTGGCGATCGGCAACATACGCACGACGACGCGGCACGTGCGCCGGGCGTGGGACCTGCTGCAGGCAGCGTTGGGCGACTTGTCGTAACTCTCACTCTGTCATTGCCGCTCTCGCTCCGCCATTCCCGCGGGCGCCTTCGCTTTTGGCTACGGCGGCCCAAGAAAGCGGGAATCCAGAACCTGGACCCCCGCGTGCTTGGGCCGCCGAAGCCGAAGGCACAGGCGCCCGCGGGGGTGACAGACGGGGCGCGGGGGTGACAACACAGCCGAGTATCCAAGGGAACGGCGCCTTCGGCGAGCCAAGGCGATTCGGCAGCTACTTCGGGTGCGACACCATCGCACGCTGGGCTCGGGCTAGCAGGTCCTTGGGATCGAACACCTCGCCGGCGCGAATCACGGTGGTGATCCGCGCTAGATCGCCCACCTTTTTCAGAGGGTCGCCCTGCACCGCAAACAGGTTGGCCTCCAACCCGCTGCGAATCCGGCCGGCGTCCTTCACACGCCCGAGCATCTGTGCCCCATTCAGGGTGGCTGCGCGAATGGCGTCGACTGGTGGCAGTCCAGCGCGAACCAGTGCGGCCATCTCGCGGTGAATGCCGATGCCAGGCAACGGGTAGCCGTGCAGGTCGAAGCCCGTGCCGGTTGCCACGCGGCCGCCGCGGCGCACCAATCGCTTAACGAAGGCGGCCCGGCTGGTCCACGCCAGTCGCGCCACCTTCAGATCGGCTTGCACCAGCTTGTCGAGTTCGGCCACAAGCGCCGCTCGCCGGGCCTCGGGTAAGAGGGCGAGCGAATCGTCTTTGGCCACCTCGTCGGGAAACGCCTGCACCAGGGCGGCCGCCAGCATCGGCACCAGCGTCACGCGGTCGCGAACCAGCCTGGTGTTGAGATCCGTCAGGTCTTTCGGTGCCGCCGCCAGCCACGCCTCGTCTGCGGCAGCTCGGCAGGGCTGCACGACGCAGCCGAGTGTGTCGATTGATTGCACGCCTGCCGCGGCAAGCTCGGTCATCGACGAGGCGCCCGGTTGCCCGCTGACACGTACGGCCGATCCGCGGGCGGCGACGGCAATGGCGCGGTAGACCTCCGGAGGCAGATGGTCGTAGCCCGCCACCCAGTCGACGTGGCTGGCCATCTGTCGTGCCACTTCTGTGGTGGCCGCCGCAGCGTTTGGTGCGTCAAACAGCCACCGATCCGGACTGGCCGCCTGATCGATCCCCCGGCCGGTCGTCCACAACTGCGGCGCAACGATGTCGCCCGTTTCGGCGCGCCGGCGCTGGGCCACGCCCCAGGCTGTCCGCACGTTGAAGACGCGATACGTGGTGACGCCATGCGCCAGGCCCATCAGATAGAAGTAGTCGGCGTCAAGATCGTTGAGCGGCGCCGCGGTGGCATGCGCGTCGGTCAGTCCCGGGATAAGCGTCTGACCGTCCAGCTTCAGCCGGATGGTCGTGTCGGGCAGATTGGCGGGCGGCCTCGTGGTGATGCTGGTGATGCTGGTGATGCGGCCGTTCTCGATCAGCACCGCTGAAGCTGGAAGATAGGCGCCGGTGCCGACATCGAGGATGCGTGCGCCGGTGATCAGGAGTGTCGCATGAGGTGCGGACGTCTGCGCGAGTACGGCCGCCCCCAGCACCGCCACACACGCGAACGGAATGAGCCTCCGCATCGACCCAATCATATAGGCGTCGGAACTGATTTCGGCAATTACGGCGATGTCTTTCAGTTCTATCTGGTTCCCGTAAACGTCAGTCCCTGTACCATGACGTCCAGCTCGCCCTGGAGCTTCTTCCTCGTGGACTCCCGTTCCGCGATCTCGCGCTTGATGGTGTCGAGCCGGGTTTCCTGCTCGTCGAGTTGCCTGGTATAGCGGCTCACCAGCGACCGTTCCTCCGTCCGGTTGCCGAGGGCTTTCAGGTTTTCGCGCAGCCGCTCCTGATCCTTGAAGATCTGTTCAACTTCCCGGTTGCCCGCGCCGATCTCGGACGCAACCGCAGCGATCTCGCCCTTCTTGGCCAGCATCGCGCGCAAGCCTTGCTCGACCTCCGGTGTCAGCGTCCGCTGCCGGACAAACATAGTGAGCTGGTCGTCTGTGACGTTGGCCACCTGGTAGGTGGTCTCGATCGGACGCAGTTCTTCAATCGTGAGGGTGGCCGTCGATTTCGGGGCGACCGGCACACGGAACCGGAACACGTTCGGGGCCGTTTCGTCCGGCTTGATTGTGCCCTGCAGCTTCCACCCCGCGCGGTTCGGGTGCTCGATCACCAGCGTGCGCGCCTTGCTGTCTTCGTTCCGCACGGTGTAGGTCCGCTTTTCGCGCAGCTCGCGCTGGAACACCAGCAAGCCCCGCGCGATACGCAGGCTGGTGACGCGCTCGGGCTCGGTGGCATCCGGCTTCGAGTCCACGAGCAGCGCCAGATCGGACGCGTACGAGAGCAATCGCCTCTCGCCCGGCTTCATCGGATCCATCAAGCCCTCGCCGGTGAACGTGGCGTCCTCGAGCACGGAGAAGCTGCCGCCATCCAACGTATAGGGTGTCGAGTTGGTCATCCACACGGCGCTGCGCGGCCGCTGGCCAGACGAGGCGTTCCACACCGACACGCGCTCGGCCTCGACGGCCGCCTGCACGATGGGCACCAGCGCCGACTGGTTCTTGCGAATCGTGACCGGTTCCTTCAACCGGTACTCGAACAGATCGCCAAGCTCGCGCCCCTGCGCGGCGGCCTCGGCGATGGCCACCGACTCGTAGATGCGGTCGCGCGCCATCGCCGCGGATGCCGGCGGCGGAGCTTCGGCCAGGCCCCCAACCATGCCACCCACGACTCCGCCCGCCATCCCGGCTCTGGGCGCCGTGCTTCGCTGCATTCGTAACGTGTCGATCCCGGATTCGGCAGCCTCCTTTGCCTCGGTGCCGGTCATCAACGTGGCCTCGTGCGTCTGGGGGCTCAACTGCACGGCCGACGGCAGAGGCACGACAGGCCTGCGCGCGTAGTAGGGCTGCGACAGTTGCTGGATAAATGACTGCGGCGATCCGGCCACAAGCGACAACTCCACGTTGGTCCAGTCTTCGCCAATCGTGTTGTCCACGATGGCCCAGCCTTGCAGCAACGGCTTGTCGCCAGCCTTGGCCGGCAGCACCAGCCGGTAGGTGCTCTTCCAGATGGGCACCTCGCTGATATAGCTGACATACAACTGCCGCTCGCCAGTCCCCGCCGTGGCGATGGTCATGCGCCGAAGGTCGCGCTGGCGCGTGGAGGCCATGATGTCGAGATAGCGGCGGATGTCGCCGCGCAGGTCGCCCTCGAGAACGCGCACGGCCAGACGCGGCGTCACATCGAAGCTGCGCACATCTCCGGCGTCGGTCACAATCGCCAGTTCACGCATCTCGACTGCTTTGTCGCCGGCGGTCGTGGTGCGCTGCTCGACCGACAGGACACGACCCACCATGGGACCGGCCGGGCCCTGCACCTCGACCTTCGCGCCACGCAAGGCGCTCAAAAACGCCAGCAGCGTCGTGTCTTCGCCGAGCGGCAACGACAGCGCGCCCAGCTTCCGGTTGGCCGGGTCGTCGGTGTTGAAGCTGATGCCGGTCACCTTCCCGTTGCCCAGGTCTACGGTGGTCAGCGACTTCAGCACGTCGTTCAACTGGCCGCTCGTAAAATCGACCGTCACCTGCTCGGTGCCGCGCACCCGCCCCAGATGCTCGAAAAAACCCACGCCGTTCTTGTAGAGCACGACGCGCTTCACGGGCAGCCGTCCGCCGCTGCCGGGGTCTGATGCCGCCGTGTTGCCCGTCGTGGTGACCGCTGTGGTGACCGCTGTGGTGGCCGTTGTGGTGGCTGGTGCCTGCTGCGCAAGGCCAGGCACCTGCGGCAGCAACAGCACGGCCAGGATCCAGACGATGGAATGAGAAGTACGCATGAGGATCCCCCTGTGACACATCTATTAGACACCACGCGGCCCGCGCTGGCCTGTTCCTACGCACCTGTTTGGCGCACCATCGCGTCGGACGAAGAGAGTGTGCCGTCACCCCCGCATTAAGCTTGACCCGCACTTGATGCGGGGCGGGGGTCCAGATTCTGGATTACCGCCTTCTTGGGACGCCATAGCCGAAGGCGAAGGC
>CAYHRK010000238.1:0-5643 GCA_964358795.1 uncultured Vicinamibacterales bacterium | reverse complement strand
GGCCGGGCGGTGAAGCTGGCCGACTACTTCGGCAGCAAGCCGGTGGTGTTGACGCTCGTCTACTACGAGTGCCCGATGCTGTGCACCCAGGTGCTCAACGGCGCGGTGGGCGCGTTCAAGACGCTGAACTTCACGGCGGGCAACCAGTTCGACGTGGTCACCGTCAGCTTCAACCCGAAGGAAACACCCGCCATGGCCGCGGCGAAAAAAGCGACCTACATCGCGCGCTACGGTCGTCCCGAAGCCGCCGCCGGGTGGCACTTCCTGACCGGCGAGCAGCCGGCCATCGACGCGCTGACCAAGTCGGTGGGGTTCCGCTATCTTTTCGATCAGACGACGCAGCAGTACGTGCACGCCAGCGCCATCATGGTGTTGACGCCACAGGGCCGCGTGTCCAAGTACTTCTACGGAATCGAGTACCCGCCCAAGGATCTCCGGCTGGGGCTCGTCGAAGCCTCTGACGGCAAGATCGGTGGTCCGGTCGAGCAGGTGCTGCTGTACTGTTTCCACTACGATCCGCGCACGGGCAAGTACAGCATGATCGTCATGAACGTCCTGCGCCTGGCCGGTGTCGTCACGGTGACCCTGATTGGCGGGTTCATCGTGCTGATGTGGAGCCGGGATCGCCGGAAAACGAAGAGCGCCGCAGCACACGTGCCGCCGGTGTCGCAGTAATCGCGTATGCCTACTCAGATTCTGCCGCAGCAAGCGTCCACGATGGCTGCCCACGTGGACGCCTTGTACTTCTTTCTGGTCGCGCTCACGGCCTTCTTCACGCTGCTGATCTCGGGCGTCGTGGTCTACTTCGCCGTGAAGTACCGGCGGAAGGAGAACGACGAGGCCGGCACGCCGATTCACGGCGCGATATGGCTGGAAGCTACCTGGACCATCATTCCTCTGGTGATCGTGCTGTTCATCTTCTGGTGGAGCGCCAGCCTGTTTTTCCAGATGGCGCGACCTCCGGCGCAGACGCTCGATGTGTACGTCGTCGGCAAGCAATGGATGTGGAAGTTTCAGCATCCCGACGGACGTGCCGAGGTCAACGAGTTGCACGTGCCGGTGGGCGTCAACGTGAAACTGACGATGACGTCGCAGGACGTGATTCACGACGTCTACGTTCCCGCGTTCCGCGTGAAGGCCGATGTGCTGCCCGGGCGGTACACCCACCTATGGTTCAAGGCCACCGTGCCCGGCCGCTACCGGCTGTTCTGCGCCGAGTACTGCGGCACCAATCACTCGGGCATGGTGGGGTGGGTCGTGGTGCAGGAACGCGCCGAGTATCAGGCGTGGCTCACCGGCGGAACCGGTCAGGGAACCATGGCGCAGAACGGCGAGAAGTTGTTCAACGAGCTGGCCTGTATCACCTGTCACAAGACAGACACGACGGGCCGCGGCCCCACGCTGATCGGGTTGTACAGCAAGACGGTGACGCTCGACAACGGCAAGACGGCGACCGCCGATGATGCGTACATCCGAGAGTCGATCACCAACCCGCGCGCGAAGATGGTGTCGGGGTTTGCGCCACTGATGCCCACCTTTCAGGGTCTGGTGAGTGAGGAAGGTTTGTTGCAGTTGATGGAATATGTGAAATCGTTGAAGGCTGTACCGTCCAACGCCACGGGCGTGGCCGCCGAAGGGTCGGCCACCGACGGACCCGGCGGCGCAACTCCGGCAGCAGCACCGACGAAGCCGGCCATTCCCGTGAAGAAGTAGAACCATGGACACCGCTGCTGCTCCTCACTCGAACTACCTGAACGACGGCTACACCCTGAAGTCGTGGCTGCTGACCAGGGATCACAAGCGGATCGGCTTGCTGTACCTGTTCACCGTGACGGCGTTCTTCGTGCTCGGCGCGGTCTTCGCTGCGTTGATCCGCATCGAACTGCTGACGCCAGCCGGCGACCTGGTCGAGTCGGACACCTACAACAGGCTGTTCACCATGCACGGCGTGATCATGGTGTTCTTCTTTCTGATCCCCTCCATCCCCGCCGTGTTGGGCAATTTCCTGCTGCCGATCATGATCGGCGCCAAGGACATGGCCTTTCCGCGCATCAACCTGTTGAGCTGGTACGTCTACATCATCGGCGGGACCTTCACGCTGACGGCCCTGGTGATGGGCGGCGTTGACACGGGGTGGACGTTCTATACGCCCTACAGCAGCGCGTTCTCGCAGTCGAACGTGGCGTTGGTGGTCGTCGGCATCTTCATCAACGGGTTCTCGTCCATTCTGACGGGACTGAACTTCATCGTCACGGTCCATAAGATGCGCGCGCCTGGCCTGACGTGGTTCCGCTTGCCGTTGTTCGTCTGGGCGCACTACGCCACGGCCCTCATCTTCGTGCTGGGCACGCCGGTGGTGGCTATCACGTTGGTGATGGTAGCCGCCGAGCGATTGCTGCACCTCGGCATCTTCGATCCGAAACTGGGCGGCGACCCGGTGCTGTTCCAGCACCTGTTCTGGTTCTATTCGCACCCGGCGGTCTACATCATGATCCTGCCGGCCATGGGGGTGATGAGCGAGCTGATTGCCGCCTTCTCGCGCAAGGCGATTTTCGGTTATCAGTTCGTGGCCTTCTCGAGCCTGGCCATCGCGGCGGTGGGCTTCCTGGTGTGGGGCCACCACATGTTCGTGAGCGGTCAGTCGGTGTTCGCCGCCATGGCGTTCTCGCTGCTGAGCTACCTGGTGGCGATTCCGTCGGCCATCAAGGTCTTCAACTGGACGGCCACGCTCTACAAGGGGTCGATCTCGTTCGACTCGCCGATGCTCTACGCCTTCGGTTTCATGGGCCTGTTCCTGATCGGCGGCCTCACGGGCCTGTTCCTGGCGGCGCTGGCCGTGGATGTGCACGTGACGGACACCTACTTCGTGGTGGCGCACTTCCATTACATCATGGTGGGCGGCGCCATCATGATGTACCTGGGCGGCCTGCACTACTGGTGGCCCAAGATCTTCGGCAAGATGTACAACGAGGCCTGGGCGAAGGTCGCGGCCGTCACGATCTTCGTCGGCTTCAACCTCACCTTCTTTCCGCAGTTCATCGTGGGCTACCTGGGCATGCCCAGGCGGTATCACGCGTATCCGCCGGAGTTTCAGCTCTGGAACATCATGTCGACGGCGGGCGCCAGCCTGCTGGCCGTGGGCTACGCCATGCCAACCGTCTATCTGCTCTATTCGCTCGTGAAGGGCAACCCGGCACCGGACAATCCGTGGGGCGCCACCGGACTGGAGTGGAAGACCTCGTCGCCACCGCCCACGCACAATTTCGAAACGCCGCCGGTGGTGAACGAGCCGCCGTACAACTACGCGAAGTGAGGACGTGATGTCAGGCGCGCACGCATCGCAGCATCCCGCTCTGCAGCACCATTTCGACAACCTCGACCAGCAATTCGAGGCGTCGACGCTTGGGATGTGGCTGTTTCTGGTGACCGAGATCCTGTTTTTCGGCGGGCTCTTCACCGCGTACCTGGTGTACCGGATCGCGTATCCAGAGGCCTTCGCCGATGCCAGCCACCACCTGAACATCGTGCTTGGCGGCACCAATACCGCCGTGCTGATTGGCAGCTCCCTGACCATGGCCATGGCGGTGTACGCGGCTCAGTTGGGCCGGCGCAACACCCAGGTGATCTTCCTGGTGGCCACCATGGCCCTGGGACTGGTCTTTCTCGGAATCAAGGCCGTCGAATACAGCCACAAGTTCGAGGAACACCTGGTGCCCGGTATTAACTTCGTGTTCGAAGGGCGCGACCCGATTCACTCGCAGTTGTTCTTCTCGCTGTACTTCGTGATGACGAGCCTGCACGCGCTTCACATGATCGTGGGCATCGGCATCATGACGGTCCTCACGGTGATGGCGTGGCGGGGCCGTTTCACGAAGGCGTACCACACGCCCGTCGAGGTAAGCGGCCTCTACTGGCACTTCGTGGACATCGTGTGGATCTTCCTGTTTCCGCTGCTGTACCTGATCGACAGGCACGGACCGGTGCATTAGGTGTTGGCTGAGCACGGACACGTCATGACAGACCACGCGAGTTTGGTTGGCGCACTCAACGGCGGGCACATGCAGGGCGAGAAGCACCTCGTTCCGCTGCGCGTCTATTTCACGGTGTTCGGTATTCTGATGGTCCTGACTGGCCTCACCGTGAGTGCGTCATTCATGGATCTGGGACCGTTCAACACCGTCGTAGCGCTCGTGATTGCCGTCACCAAGATGCTGCTGGTGGTCCTGTACTTCATGCACGTGCGCTACAGCAGCCGCCTGACCTGGGCCGTGATTGGCGCGGGGTTCTTCTGGCTTGCCTTGCTACTGCTGATGACACTGGCCGACTACGTGACGCGCGGCGTGGGCTGGCTCCATTACGGATAGGCTCCGACCGACCGGTCGAATTCCGGCGAATCCCTCATCCCGAATCCCTAATCCCTGTGTTATAAGGAGTATGTTGCGTCAGCACTCGTGGCGGCGGCGAGTGGCGGCGCCGCTTCTGCCCATACCGTCTTTCGCCCGGCGTCCGGAGGAGCGGTGCCATGGCCGACAGCCTGCTCTTTCTTACCGAACTGATGGGCCTGAAGGTGTACGACCTGAAGGGCCGCCGTGTCGGCCGCGTGCGCGACGCCTGTCTGGTCCCGACGGTGGACCCCGTTCGGGTGGACCGCTACCTGGTCGGCGGCGAGTGGACGTGGTGGACGATTCGCCACGACCAGGTCGCCTCCATCTCGCTCGACGGCCTGTATCTGTCTGACGAACAGCTGACGCCCTACCACGAAGACGAGTGGATGCTGCGGATGGGACGCGACCTGCTCGACCAGCAGATTATCGACGTCCATGGCCGCAAGGTCGTCCGTGTGAACGACGTCACTTTCGAGCTAAAGCGCGCCAACAGCCACGACGAACTCCGCGTGCTCGAGGTCGACGTGGGCGTTCGCAGCATCTTTCGCCGCCTGGCCCAGGGGATTTTGCCGCCGCGCCTGATCCGCCGCTTGATGGTGCGGATCGCGCCCAATTCCATCCGCTGGGCCTACTGCAACATCGTCGAGCCGGATCCCCAACGACGGTTGCGGCTGAAGATCGACCACAAGATGCTCGAAGATCTGCATCCGGCCGATCTGGCCGACATCGTCGAAGAGCTGAGCCACGAGAGCCGCGAGGCGCTGTTCGAATCCCTCGACAGCGAGGTGGCGGCCGAGACGCTCTCCGAGGTCGAAGACCCTCGCACGCAGGCCAGCATTCTCGAGTCGCTGGATGCCGACCGCGCAGCCGAGATTCTCGAGGAGATGGCGCCCGACGAGGCAGCGGACGTCCTGGCCGAAGTCCAAGAAGCAACATCGGAGGCGATTCTCGAGGAGATGGACGCCGAGGAGAAGACTGACGTCGAAGAGTTGCTCGAGTTCGACGAATCGTCGGCCGGCGGCATGATGAACAGCGAGTACATCGCGTTGCCAGACACCGCGACGGCTGGCGACGCCATGCGCGTGATCCGCGAGAACGCCGAGCACGTGGATACCCTGACCACGATTTTCCTGCTCGATGCCGACGGCCGGCTCACCGGAGCCTTTCCGGTGGCCCGTCTCCTGCTGGTTGAAGCGCCGACCGCGCTCAAGACGATGACGGCCAACGACGAGGTGGTGTCGGTCGTCGTCACCGAGCG
>CAYHRK010000237.1:0-5654 GCA_964358795.1 uncultured Vicinamibacterales bacterium | reverse complement strand
TATGAAGCGTTCTACCGCTGGGGCTCCATCTTTGAGGCGGCGTCGGCGCACAGATCGGTAAAGCACCGGGTGAAACACTTCTTCTACAGCGCGGGGTGGAAGAAGTTCGAGCGCGCATGGGACATCGTCATCCGGATCAAGCAGCTGTCCCAGATGCGGCCTCTTCTCGAAGCCGTCCTCGCGCCGGTGGCTACCTCGGTAACTGATCAGGCGCCGGAAGGGCTGCCCAACAAGCCAATGTGACCTGCCCCCGCCACGATCCGGGCACTACCGGCTTGGGTGGTGGGCGCAGCTGGTGGGCGCACCTCGAGTTCACACGCATAAACATTGAGCTGACTATCCTCCGCAAAAAGATCACCGACAAGATTAACCTCAACTCCGTTGGAATTGCAGGCCACTCGATCGGCGGCGCCACCGCGGCGCAGCTCTGTCATGACGACAGCCGTTGCCGCGCCGGCATTGACATCGATGGCGCGTTGTATGGCAGCGTGGTGCCTGAAGGAATCGGCCAGCCGTTCCTGTTCCTCCTGAGCGACCACGGCGACTCGTGGACTTCACCAGATTGCCAGATCTGTGCAGACATCCGTTCTGCCAAGAAGCGCGCCCCAGCTGACCAGCTGATCGTGACGATGCTAGGCGCGCACCATTTCAGCTTCGGCGATCAGGCGCTGACGCAGAGCCGGATTCTGCGGTCAGTGCTCGTCGCGCTCAGTGGACAGGGCGCCCTGGACCCGCGAACGGGACTGGCGTCCACCTCCCGCTACGTGCGTGAGTTCTTCGACGTCCATTTGCGCGGAGCCCCCCGTGAAGCGCTGTACTCTGGTCCGCTAGTGGCAATGTCGTTCGCCGCCTTAGCCATGGTGCTTGGTCACGCTGCCATATTCGGCGTTGTCCATGAGGCCGACGAGGGGGCCGCTGCCCATATCTTTCAGCTACTCATGGCTGCACAGGTGCCGGTCGTGGCGTTCTTCGCAGTCAAGTGGCTGCCACGGGCTCCGGGACAGACGCTGCAGGTCCTTGCACTGCAAGCTGGCGCTGCGCTCGCAGCAATTGCCGCCGCCTTTTTTCTCACTTAGGCGTCGAGCTCCGCCATGTAGGGCGCGTGCTGCGCACCGAAGTGCGGTCCAACAGGCGTTTGCAGCCGGCGGCGGCCGGCGCGACAATAATAAGCCGCCGCGGCTGAAACGCGGTCGTTAGCCAGCGCGAGGCTCGGCCGCTCAGCACCGTCCTTGACACACGTATAGTATTGCCATAAGCCGATTCCTGAGTTCTCGTCCGAAGCCGAGGAGCGCCGGTTTTGGGAGACCCACGACGACCATCTCCTTGCGTCTCCCAGCGCCATTGCTGGCCGACCTCAAGGCGCTGGCCAACAAACGAGATGTCCCGTATGAGTCGCTCTTGAAGATGGAGGTCGCGCCTTCGCGGCTGAAACGCAGGCGTATACGGCGACCCGTGACGGCCAGCGGTTCCTCATCGACACGCTCATCGAAGACAGCCGGCCTGCTCCCCTCACCGTCATCGCCGGGTGGGGATGCTGGCCACCATTCAGCCTCGCTGGGTTCTGCCGCTCGCTGCCGCTCGCTGGTTCCGTCCGGATCGCGCGGCGGCGCCATCATCCCGGGATGGTTTTTCAGGGCGCGCCCGGATCTCCTTGACCCCGTTCGACCGGCTCGGCCGGACGTATCGGGAGGGCGGGGCCGAGTCGCTTGCGCTCCCACCCGCCACCTGTGGTAAACCCGTGGCGCGCGCCGCAACGCGCCCGTCGTGACCGGTAACCTGTCCTTCATCACAAGAGAATGCCTATGCGCCGCCTGACTCTCGTCGCGATCGTCCTGCTCCTCTCGCTCCCCGGCCGCGCCCAGCAGAAGGAATGGTGGCCCGACACGACCTACGACCCCAAAATCCCGACGCCTCGCTCGGTGCTCGGCTATGAGATCGGCGACTACTGGACCGAGCACGAGCAGATGACGGACTACATGCGCCGCCTCGAGGCGGCCTCCGGGCGTGTCAAGGTGCTCAGCATCGGACGCTCGAACGAGCGGCGCGAGCTGTTGGTCGTCGCCGTCAGCGACGCGCAGAACATCCAGCGCCTCGAGGACATCCGCACGACGATCGCGCGGCTGCGCGATCCACGCACGCTCGCCGAGAGCCAGGCGCGCGAGATCGCGAAGAGCACGCCCGCCATCGCCTGGATGAACTTCGCCAACGACGGCAACGAGTCGGCCGCCTTCGAGACGGGCATTCAGCTCGCGTACCACCTCGCCGCCGGCACGGATCCAACGGTCCAGAAGATCCTGAAAGAGGTCGTCACCATCATCTACCCGGCCCACAACCCGGAGAGCCACTCGCGGCACGTCGCGTGGATGAAAGCGTCGGCGATGGGCAATCCCGAGCCCGCGGCCCAGGAGCACCGCGGCGACTGGCGGATGGACAGCAACAACAACCACTACCAGATCGATCTGAACCGCGACGCCGCGTTCCTGAGCCAGGTGGAGAGCCAGACGATCGTGCGCGAGATCCATCGATGGAACCCGGTGGTCTTCATCGACCACCACGGCAATCCCGATCGGTTCTTCTTCCCGCCGTGGGCGCGGCCGGTCAACGCCCAGATGGACGCCACGTCGCGCACGTGGGTCGAGACCTACGGCAGAAACATCGCAGCGGCATTCGACCGCGGCGGCTGGACCTACTTCACGCGGCAGGTGTACGACCTGCACTATCCCGGCTACTACGACAGCTACCCCGCGCTCAACGGCGCTACCGGGATGACCTTCGAGACCGACGGCGGCGGCAGCAAGGGACTCGCCTACCGCCTACCCGATGGCCGCGTCACGACGCTCCACGACGGCGTGCTGCATCACTTCACCGGCGCCGTCGCATCGCTCGTGACGACGGCCGACAACCGCGAGACGCGGCTGATGGACCTTTACAACTTCCGTGCGTCGGCCATAGCCCCCCCGGCGCGGGGAAAAGTAAAACACTTAGTGCACGTGCCCCGCAAAGCTACGACCCGCGCAGCCGATCTGGTCGATCTGCTCCTCAAGCACCAGATCGAGGTCTTCCGCCTGACGACGCCCTTCACGTCGGCCGCGGCGCATCAGGTCCTCACCGACGAGCCGGGCAAGCGGAGCTTCCCCGCCGGCGCGTACGTGATCCCGACGAACCAGCCGCAGAAGCGGCTGCTCCGCACGCTGCTCGATCGCGAGACGCCGCTCGAGGAGGCGTTCCTCGCCGAGGTCCGGAAAGCCAAGGCGTACAACGACAGCGTCGGCGAGTCGGCGCCGAAGAAGCCGTACGGCTTCTACGACATCAACGCGTGGTCGCTGCCGCTCGCCTACGGCGTCGAGACCTCCTGGACCGAGGACGCGGTCTCCGGCGGCACCGAGCCGGTGACCGCCAGGCCCGCGGTGAGCTACGCGGCGCCCGCGCGCGCGAAGTACGGCTATCTGTTCCCGTGGGGGAGCAGGGGCGCCACGCGGCTCGTCGCCGCGCTCTGGAAGGAGAAGTATCAGGTCGCGCTCGCGCGCGAGCCCTTCACGTTGCGCGGCCGCCCGTTCGGCGCGGGCACGGTCGTGGTCCGCACGCTCACCAACCCGGCCTCGCTCCACGATCGCATCGTCGCGCTCGCGAAGGAGAACGAGGTGGAGCTCGTGGCCGCCGATACGGCCATGGCCGACGCGGGACGGGATCTCGGCGACCGCACGGTCGTTGAACTGAAGATTCCCTCGATTGCCGTCGTGTCCGAGCCGCCGACCTCGTCGACCGCCTACGGCGCCATCTGGTCCATGCTCGAGCAGACCTACGCCGTCCCGTTCACCGCCATCAAGGCGCAGGATCTCGGTTCGACCGAGCTCTCGAAGTTCAACGTGATCGTGTTGCCCGACGGCCAGGCCGGCGGTTACGCGCGCATTTTCGGCAACGAGGGCGCCGAGCGGCTGAAGAACTGGGTGCAGGAAGGCGGGACGCTCGTCTGCGTCAAGGGCGCGGCGGCCTGGGCCAGTGGCGAGCGCGTCAACCTGACGACGGCGCGCGACCGGTACGCGACGCCGTCAGACGAGAAGGGCGCAGCGGAAAAGGAGCCGCCCAAGCGCATCGATGTCGTGCCAGGCGCCTTCGTGCAGCTCGACGTCGACGCGGAGCACTACCTCGGGACCGGCGTGGAGGACCCCATCGTGGCGCTGTTCCGGTCGAACGTGATCTTCACGCGGACGAAGCGCGGCGCCCAGGCGGCTGCGGTCAACAAAGACCGGCCGCTCGTCGCGGGCTTCGCGTTCGACGAGGCGCGCGAGCCGCTGAAGGGGGCCCCGTTCGTCTGGGACGAGCCGACGGGCCGCGGCCACGTCATCTGCTTCGCCGACGATGTGACGTTCCGCACGTTCCTGCACGCGGCGCACCGGCTGTTCCTGAACAGCATTCTGCTGGCGCCAAGCATGTAGGACTAGCCCTGATCCGACAAAAAACTCAGGCCGTTCGGGCCAAGGCGTGCTCGATTCGCGTGTAGGTTCGACGCGTCGCCGCATTGTTGGCGAGGCGGAGCGTCGGTGTGCCGCCGGGGCGCACCCAGGCCGCAGCCCGGTTGAAGAAGACAAAGCGTAACGTCTGGATCGTCTGGAGCCGCGGCAAGGTCGTGTGCTTCCGTGACCGTCGCCGCCGTTCGGCCCCCGTCTCGATTTGGAAGTTCGTGAGCAGGTTGTGGGCGAGGACGACCAGTTGCTGCCATGCACTGTTGGCGGCGTACGCCATCGTGGGGACGGTGTGGAACGCCAAGCCCCCTTTGAGCTGCGCGATGGTCTTTTCGTGATTGCCACGGCCCGCCATGAAGTGCCAGAGGTTGCCCACGGTGAAGCCCAGATTGCTCGTCACCGCGGAATACTCATAGTGCCCATCGTTCGGGTCGAACAGATCGAGTTGGAAGTTCTTGGCTGTCCGATGCTGGACTTTCTTGCGATAGATCGCCACCCACAGCGGGCGGTCCCACGGCGTGGCCGCGGCGGGCACCACGAAGCCCGTCATGTCCGGCGCGACCCGCACCCAGACCGGCTGGGCGCGGATGTACTGCTGGAGGTTCAGCCAGCGATAGAACGGCACCTTGATGGCGTAGCCGGCGCCCCGCGACGCCAGCCACTGCAGCACATCCTCGCGGAAAAAGGCCCCGTCCATGCGAAATCGGAGCTGCGACCCACGGGCGAGCGACGTCGTCAGCTGCGTCCACAGATCCCGGAGGAACGGCAGCGAGGCTTTCCCGTCGTGCACGTTGCCCGACCGGTTCTTCACCCGCAGCACGTGGGTTGTCTCCGCCAAGTGCGCCATGATCGGGTAGTAGCTCGGCACCTTCCGATGGTGCGGGTTGAACCCGCGGAACGCCCGCTCGACCTGCAGCCCCGTCGAGACCACCACGCCATCGACGTCCACCGTCACGGTGTGCAGCCGCAACCCGGGCACCACGTGCGCGATCACCGCGGCGTTCAGGGCCTGTAAGTGCGCGACGGTCTTCATGGTGAACTGCGTCAGCCACCGACTCACGGTGCGGGCCGTCGGCACGATCTGCAGCTGACAGAAGCGCTGAAACACGGGATCGTCCTGGACATACGCCACGTGGTCCAGACGCCGGCCGCCGACCACCAGCAACCCGATCACCAGGCGCACCATCGCGA
>CAYHRK010000236.1:0-5664 GCA_964358795.1 uncultured Vicinamibacterales bacterium | reverse complement strand
CGACCGCGCTGCTGTGTCCCGGCCGATCGTGCGATCGCCCCGCTAAACGTTTACGATTCGAGAACTATGCGGCTTAAGTCTGGCTTAAGTCAATGCGTCCAGCCTGTAGACCGACGCCAGCGGCGCCTCCCTCGCTTGAGTGCGTGCCGGCGTTGATAGTCATTGCGGCAGCGTGCGCACCTGCGGAAACAGTTCTGGGGACGGCACTTTCGGGCGCGGGGCTACCTGGCGGTCAGCACCGGGAATCTGACCGATCAGATGGTGCCGGCGTACATCGCCGAGCAGGAAGGGGAACCTGTTCACGACGACAGTCGATTTGTGATCGACACTCCCACAAAGCTACCGCCTTCCAGGCGGTAGTTGTTTGCTTGACTCCTCCCTGTTCGAGCGCCTGCCGATCGTAGGCCGTTTCGTACTCGGCCGGGGGCACGTAGCCAATCGGCTCGAGGAGGCGCCGCGTGTTGAACCAGTCGACCCATTCCAACGTGGCGAACTCGACGTCCTCAACCGTACGCCACAGCCCGCGCCGACGAATCACCTCCGTCTTTGAAGAGGGCGATCACCGACCCGGCCAAGGCGTTGTCGTACGAATCGCCGGCGCTGCCCACGGGAGGAGACGATGCCGGCTTCCGCGAGGCGTTCGGGGTAGCGGACCGAGAGGTACTGCGTGCCCCGGTCGCTATGATGCACCAGGCCGTCCAGGGCGCGCCCCGCGAGTGAATCGCCTACTCCAGAGCATCCAGGACCAGGTCGGTGCGCAGCGACGTCGCCACGCGCCACCCGACGATGCGACGCGCGAAGGCATTTACGACGAAGGCCACGAAGACAACGACGCCGCGCCACGTGGCCACGCACGTCAGGTCGGCCACCCAGAGTAATTCAGGCGCGTTGCGGCGAAGTCCCGGTCCACCAGATCGGGTGGCCGGGAGGCGGCCCGGTCCGGCACCGTGGCCCGGAACAGCCGGCCGCGCACCACCCCGCGCAAGCCAGGCGCCGCATCAAGCGTTCCACGGTGCACCGGGCGACCACGCGCCCTTCGCGCTTGAGCTGGCGCCAGATCTTGCGCGGACCGTAGACCTTGAAATGCTCGGTCCAGACCCGCTGGATGTCGAAACAGAGCATCTCATCTCGTTGCGCCCGAGCCGGCCGCTTCGTGGGATCGGCCGCGGACGCGTTGTGGGCGTAGTACGTGGCCGGGGCGATCGGCAGCTGCGTGCAGATCGGCTCGACCCCATGCGCCTCCCGATGCGCGTCAATGAAGGCGACCATCACTTCGCTCGGCGGTCGAGCTCCGCCTGGGCGAAAAACGCTGAGGCCTTCCGGAGGATCTGGTTGGCCCGCTTGAGCTCGCGGCTCTCGCGCTCAAGACCCTTCAGCCGCTGCCGCTCATCGGTGGTCAGGCCAGGCCGACGGCCGGCGTCTCGTTCCGCCTGGCGGACCCAATGGCGCAGCGTCTCGGACGTGCAGCCGATCTTGGTCGCAATCAACTGGATCGCGGCCCGCTGCGACTCGTGGTGCGGTGCCTAGTCGAACACCATCCGCACCGCCCGCTCCCGAACCTCCGCTGAATACCTGCTGGGTCTTCCCATGGCCCCAATCCTCCCAAGAATAAGGAGCCTCCGGGAAAGCCGGGGCGATTCACACCGCGACTGCGTACGGTATCCGGAGAGCAAGTAGTACTCATGCGAGCGGAGCGGGTCAGCACGAGGTTGTGTTTCAGTGGGCACCACCGGCCGAGCCGATACCCCACCGCTGGAGTCGTCGCCAGAGTGTCTTGCGATCAATTCCGAGTATTCGCGCGGACAGCGTTCGATTCCATTGAGTTCGTTCCAGTACGGAAAGCGTCCGCTGCGTTTCGTACGACTCGTGGGGTTCTCGCGAAGTCCTCGTTCCGGCCAACGGTCGGCCAGCGAGTGCAGCCAAGACCTCCCGCTCCGTCAACTGGTCTGAGGTCGCAAGGCACACCGCAGATTCGAGCACATGCCGCAACTCGCGCGCGTTGCCCCGCCACGTATGACCTCGTAGCAGTTTAAGGCCTTCTGCAGTTATGCCACGGACGCGATGAGCTTGCTGCCCAACGATGCTCGGAAGCCAGAACGTGATGAGAGCATCAATGTCTTCGAGCCGCTCGCGCAGCGGAGGCAGGTGGCGTATCGCACCGGCCAGACGGTAGTACAGGTCCTCGCGGAAGGAGCCCCGGTGCACCTCGTCCGCCAGGGACCTGTTGGTAGCAGCGATCACGCGCACGTCCACGCGTCGATTCTGCGTGTTTCCGATCCGACGGATCTCGCCGCTGTCCAGTGCGCGCAGGAGTTGTACCTGCAGTGGCGGCGCCAGATCCGCTACTTCGTCGAGGAAAAGCGTTCCGGCATCGGCTTCTTCGATAAGGCCTCTCTTGTCGCGAACCGCGCCCGTGAAGGCCCCTTTGCAGTGTCCGAACAATTCTGTCTCGCGCAGCCCCTCGGGAATCGAGCCGCAGTTCACGGCCACGAAGGCGCGCTTGGCGCGCGGGCTCCGCGCATGAAGGCCGCGCGCCACAAGTTCCTTGCCAGTGCCGGTTTCGCCGGTCAGCAGGACCGGCATCTCTGTTGGCCCGACCCTGTTGATCCAGTCAAGAACGTCCTGCATGGGCCGACTCGCAGCGATGATCCCGTAACGGGTTACGCAGCCCGGAGCGGCTGACCTGGTCTGGCTCGCATCGGGCAAACCAGGTATGAGAAAGCGGCTTGAAGATTCTTCCCGGATCAGCCGGCGGAGCCCCTCCGCCATCTCATCTCCTGCCATGGGCTTGAACCAGACATCCGCGGCTCCCAACCGTCGCGCCAGCGCCTCGGATTCGGGTTCGACGTACATTCCAGTCATGATTACGATAGGGCCGCACTGTTCCCTGTGGATCAACCGCTCCAGTACACTCAAGCCGTAGATGTCCGGTAGACACAGGTCAACGATGTACGCGTCGTACCTTTGGGCATGAGCCATCTCCAGACCCGCCGCGCCGCTCGCCGCGCATTGGAGGCGGAATCCTTCGAGAGCGAGTACGCGAACGACGAGATCGTCAGCGTGATCATCGATCCAAAGAACCAGCTGCTTCGTACTGCTGGAGACGGAGAGGTCTCGCGAGTTGCTCTGCCCTCGGACGAAGTCGTCGGCCTGCACAAGCAGATCGCGCCGACTTGGAGAAGCGGCACCTCCGACGAGAAAGGTGGGCTGAGAAGAGCCGTCGCACGCCGAGAACTGCACTGCGGCCACCGTTCCACCACCAAGGATGCTGTTTGACACCTCACCACGTCGCGCGGGCCGCATTCCATTAGTACACGACGGCATGATGAAGGCAAGAGCGGTTCCAAGAGCTGGGCCTCGACGTTGCCGGTCGGCTTTCTTCCTGAGATGCCCGGGTTTCGGCTTGCGTGACGGATTCCCGGCATTGGAGTTGCCCCGGTTTCGTGGGCTCTGACACCCTTGAGGTGGTAGGTGAACGTAGAAATCGTTGACACCTGGATTGGCGGCCTGGGCCTGATCCGATTCGGTGGACGGTTGGGCGCCAAGTTGGTCCTGCTGCTGGCGGATCGCCCGCCGCAATCTTCAGCAGTGGCTCGTCGGCACGCATCATGGCGTCAGCCGAGCGCAGCTCCACGTCTACCTGGTCGAGTTCACCTTCCCGCATAACGGTCGGCGCACACACCGACTGCGGCCTTTCAGGCGGCGCTCGGCCTCGGGACCGGCCGTGCCCCATCGACGGATTCGCGGTGCTCAGGACCTGGCGGCGGTCGGCGTCGGTTTATCGCAATATATTGGTGGGGCTGCTGAAACAACCGGATAAGCAAGTGTCGTGATGGCCGGACGCGGGCTACCGGGTTCCAACGACATCAAACGAACACAGCGTGAGGATAGGGGGCCTCTTGTAATCGCGCGATCGAGTAGCCGCTATCAGAAGCAAGTTGTCTAATCTCATCCACTGTGAAGGCATAGGCAAAGCCGGACTCGTGGAAGAAGCGCAACCCGTTAGCAGGACGGCCGGGCGCTCCGAGGAACGAGAAGAATCGACGCAGACGGAGCCTGACCGGTACCAAGTTCTCCGCCTCGCCCCTTCGGAGGAAGAAGCTAACAAATATCGGGGCCGTGGGCCACCGATGCCGAAGAGCATCGAAAAGGCGGGCACGCTCCAGCGACTCGCAGACATGCGAAAGGCTTCCCCATCCCAGAATAACTGCGTCAAAGGAGCCCTCCGCGCAAGGTTCGGCCAGCGGACCGTCGCCGGATTCAAGGCCGAGCACAAGTTCCCGATACGACGCTCTCACAACCCGCGTCTTTGGTCGGCTGGCCGCCACTTGCGCTGCGTCTTTCACCAAGTCCGAAGGCTCAAAAGCAAGCACCTCGTAGCCGCGATCGGCAAGCCACCTTAGTTCGCGCCCACCACCCGCAGCTCCGAGAAGAACCCGCCCCCGTGTAGGGAACGGCTCAAGGGTAAATAGCTCCTGTTCCCACGTGAACAGTTCACGCGGGTACTCCTGACTGCACTTGTCGCCGGACTGCGGTGAATACTGCTCGTAGATGCGGAATGTTACTGATTCCCGGAGGGAGGGTGGAACCCAGCTAAGGAATATCTCTTCGCGGACCCGGCTTACGAGTGTTTGGCCTCGTCGGATCGCTCTATCCATGGCCAACATGGCGCGTATAGATAAGGGAAGACGATTCATCTTAGACAGTATGTATCTGTTTAGACAATATGGAATGACCGGCTGTCCATCGTAAGGTTGTAGTGCGTTGAGGCACTCAACATGGTGGACGAGCCACCAGGATCGCGGGTTAGCGCCGAAGGCGCCAGAGCCGCAGACGAAGGGAGCCGGTCATGAAACAGGTTACTACGTACGTGGGGGTGGACGCGCACAAGAAGGACCTCTACATCGCGATGCTGATCGGGGACCGCGCAACACCGGTGACGTGGCAGGTGGCGAACGAGCCCCAAGCGGTACGTCGGCTGGTGCGGAAGCTCGAGCGCGAGGCAACGGGACGATCGGCCGGTCCAGGTCCTGCTCGGTGAGGATCACGCCCACATCCAACGCGGACGAATCGTTCGCCCGGTAACGCGGGTTGGGGTGGAAGGATGCCGCCGTCACCTGATCGCCGCTGCCGCGGTAGATCCTGACGATCGCCGTGTCTCCGATCAGGCAGTGAGCGGCGGTCAGGACCGCGCGCGGGGCGATGATGGTGCCCGAGCAAGCACCCGACGGACCTCCGTCCTTGTCTCTGAGGTTCAGCAGCACCACCGACGTATTGGCCGAGGAGCAGACGGTCCCGTTGACGATCCCCAGCGAGACTTGATTCGCGCCGCCGATGACGCCACACACGCCGCCGGCCGGTCCCGGCACGGGAGAGGTCAGCGACGGCGCGGTCGGTCCGCCTCCACCCCCGCAGCTCCCGCACACCGATGCGGCAGCAAGCAGCGACACACCCAGAGTGGCCCTCACAGCGCGTTTCACGAATCCTCTTCGAAGAGTCTAATCCCGGGCGCCTGAGGCACCAAGGACGGCCGAGCAAGCTCGGCTGCCCGGACCGAGCAAGCTCGGCCCCTACGTCTGCCGATCACCCGATCGCCCGATCGACATGATCTCAGAGAGTGAGCAAGAATCGACAGGACGGCAGTTTCGAGGTTGCCGACGGGGC
>CAYHRK010000235.1:0-5677 GCA_964358795.1 uncultured Vicinamibacterales bacterium | reverse complement strand
GGCACCTTGCGCCGCATCCCACGTTCGTTGGCGATGCGCTCCGCCAAGAAGACCTTTAGCAACGATTGATACGGCACATCCCGCTCGTTCGCCAGGGCTTTCAGCTCGTCGAGCATCGATGCCGGCAGCCGAAGGGAGATGTTGGCAGTCGACGGTCTGAGTTCCGGGAACGTCGCGCGGACGCCTTTGCCCCAGTCAAAGAAGTCGACGGTGTCGTGGCCGGTCCAGAACTGACGTTCCTCGTCCTCGCTGGAGAACCTAGGCATCCGCTTCCTTGCCACCTTGGCGCGCGCCTTCATACACCCTCCGTTCCCGCCGACTCATGTCTCTGGCCGAAATCACCCTGATGAGCGTGCCGCGAATCGTGAAGACGATCGCCAACAGCCGCCCCGCATTCGTCTGGCCGAGCGCCGCGTACCGCGTCTCCTCGCTCGAGTGCCGATCGGCGGAAGTGACCAAGACCGGTCGGTTGAAGAATGGCTGTTCACTCTCCGTCCGAGCTACCCGGTGGAGTTCCCAGTTCTTCTCAGCATTCCCAGCATCCCACTCGAAACCGCTGCAATGGGCCAGATCGTCAGGAAACGCCGCCATGAATGTATATTATCCCTATATACACGCGTGTCAAGGTCGCCCGTCTGTGTTGCTGATACCGAACGATCGCGCGTAACCCGCGCGCCACGACGACACGACCCAGGGACGTCACGCGCGTCGGGTTCACGCGCCTGTTATGCGCCAACAACCACAGTGGGCATTGCTCTGCGTCCGCCATCAGTCCGGTCCGACGAGGCGACGCCACAGAAGAGTGGGCAGTCCCCCTGCTCCGGCTGTCCGGTGCAGAGAATTCATGTAGACCATGCTCGGCAGAAAGGCGCGGGCCGCAACAACATCGGGGGCGTCGTCGCCATTCAGGTCGCCGGTGGCGAGCCCGTAGACGATGCCGTGCTCTGCAAGCCCGGCCAGGATGCCGCGCCTGTCGCTGAGGCCGAGACGCGTGAAGGTACGACCGTCACCCCCGTTGAGAAGGACTGCCGCTTGCTCTGCCGCCATGCCCAGCACGACGTCGGCCTTACCGTCACCGTTCAGATCCGCGACGTGCACAGAAAATACGCGGTCCCTGCTGTCGCCGATCGGCACGCCGTCTGAGAACACTCCGCCTCGCTCGTTGAAGTACGCGAAGGAACCACCCGCTCGGTTCGCCAGGACGATGTCCGGGCGGCCATCGCCGTCGAGATCTCGGAGAGCGACTCCCGCTACTGCGAGCGCCGTGATGCCGAACGGGCGCTTCTTGTCGAAGCCGCCCCGACCGTCGTTGAGCAACACAGAGCCCTGTCCACGATTGGCGTGTGGGACCACGAGGTCCACCGCCCCATCACCGTCGATGTCCCCAGCGGCGATGTCGGAGGCCGATTCCTGCAGCAGCTCACGGCAGGAAGGGAACTGGCCGCGACCGTCGTTGAGACATACGGAGGTGCCGCCCGGCTGATTGGGCCGGTCCCTGTTGGCTACCACGATGTCGGGACGGCCATCGCCGTCGAGATCTGACAGCAACACAGTACGCGAATTCCACTCAGGCGCACCGAACGAACCCGCGAGCGTGAAGCGCCGGCTTCCGTCGTTGGTGTAGATGCGGCTGGGGTGATGACGATCGTTGCCGATGACGATGTCGAGATCACGGTCTCCATCCAGATCGCCGAGAGCCACCGAGAAGGAGTTGTCTGCGATATCGCTCAGACGGTGCAGTTCGAACCGTCCCCTGCCATCGTTGAAAAGGACCACGTTGACCATAGGCGAGTGGTGACCCCGGGCCAGGACGATGTCCAGATGACCGTCGCCGTCGAGATCGCCGAGGGCGAGCCCAATGGCGCTGGTGCCGTCCTGGTCGGTCTGGAGCGGGACCCTGAGAGCGGTAGCCACGACGAAAACGCCGAACGGCAGAAGCAGCATCGCAGCCAGAAGCTGGCCGGCTCGACGCAGGGCCCACGCCGACAATGCGCTCGCGACGATGATAACGAGGACAGCCAGGGCAGGCGCGACCCAAAACAACAGAGCGAGGGACAGACAGGTCGGCGCGGCAACCGCCGTGCCTGCGACGACCCACCGCGCCCGCCGCCGCGCAAGACCGACTACGAATGCCGCGAGGGCAATGGCGAGCCCAATGTAGAGAGAGAGAATCCATTCGATATTGCCTCTCGCGAGTGCCGTCTGGCCAAGGCCACGGTGTCTGGGTCTGGCGGCGCCGCAGGTCGATTTCAACGTCAGGTGACGGAGCTGATCGCCAAGCCTCCCGAAATACGAACGCGCGCCCTGCAGCAGCGTCGGCCACGATGAGCCGCCGAGGCGCATAACGTCAGGCTTCAGCCGCGGCGGCTCATGATTCACCGGCCGCCGCCGGCTGCAAGCCGTGTTGGACGGCCCCCCGAACGACCCGAATGCCAGAGCGCGACTTGGCGTCACCGACCGCTCGTGCTCCGAGTTGATACCTCCGACCGAAGGCGAAAGCCGACAGCGTGCAGTTGCCGAGAGAGTCGCTCGGGCGAGACGCCCCCGCTCTGATCAAACGGCCCCGATGCGCGCAGGTGCCAGATGCGATTCGGTTCTTCGTCCGACTGATCCGTGTCTCTTGACTAAAGCTTGAAGATGCCGTGCACCAACACAACCGGCCTGCCACGCGGGTTCATTCTTCCCAAGTCGCGCCGGACCTCCTCCTTTTTCTCGTTGAGGAATGCCTCGTCAACGTGGCTACTAAAGAACTCAGAAGACGAGTCCCACTTTTCATCCAAGTAGATGTGAAGCACGACACAGTACATAGAACCTCCGGTGGTTGTATATGCCTACAGAGCGCCATGGTTCATCCACCCGACAACCAGTCCTCTGACTCCGAAGACCCCACAAATCGGTCGGGCGCGATGGCCCCACTTGGCAGCCGACTGAAGACCATCCGACATAGCATCGCGGCTGGCCCACGCTCGCTCTCGAGTAGCTGACGCCGCTGTGCAAACGACCTCGATGTGAGGAGCAGCCCCACGCGGTCTGTTCTTGGCTGAGTGATCCGTATCCTCGGTCTTGTTCGTCCGTCCAACGAATAGGGTTTTATCCGCGCGCGATGCCCGTTCGAGATCGAGCCCACCGTGGCGGCGCGCGGATAAGACCGGTTGAACGGAACCGCGGTCGGGATCGCGCACCTATGGGGATTGTAAGGCCGACGACCTCAGGCAGCGCAGGATTCTTCGGCCCGGCGCCCTCGGAGTCGGGCATTCGCGTGCGCGATCGTGCGCCTGTGGCCGTCGGCGATCAGGGCGTGGCGTGTGAACGACGGCCGGCGCGGGCGCGTGGAGGACCCTCTCGGGCAGGGCCCGGTGCGGGCGGCCCATTGGGGTCGTCATGGCGGGTCAGGCGCGCGTGGCGCGTGAGGCCAGTCGACCACGGGCGCGAAGACAGCCGTGACGTGCATCGTGCCCTGTCGGCAGACGGGACACCGCTCGGGGTCGCGCGTCGCTGCGGGTGGGGAGGGCTCTGCCGCCAGGGGCGCGTTGGGTGGGACCCCGAGGAGCGCCCGACATCGGTCGAGACGCGCATGGCGACCGCGATTGCCGAAGAGGCCGACATGTCGAATGCGCACGAAGCGCGTCGGCAGGACGTGGAGCAGGAAGCGCCGAAGGAACGCCTCGGCGGTCAGCGTCATGATCTTCTGGCGATCATGATCGGCGTAGTCCTTCCACTGGAAGCGGACGCGGCCGTCCGTCAGATCGACGAGGCGGTGGTTGGTGATCGCGACGCGGTGTGTGTACCGCGCCAGGTACGCCAGGACGCGCTCGGCGCCGCCAAATGGCGGCTTGGCATACACGACCCAGTCGGGCGCGCGCAGCGTCGTGAGGAAGTGGGCAAACGTCGTGGGGGCGCCGAACGTGGCGGTGCCGCCGGCGAAGGTGAAGCGGTGCGCGGCGTACGCGCGCCGGAGACCGTCCAGGAACTTCGCGCGAAACACGCGTGCCAGCGCCTTGACGGGAAAGAGAAACGTTCGTCGGCTCGGGATCCAGCGCGCCCCGTCAGGACTCAGCGCGCCGCCCGTGACCACGCAGTGGAGATGGAGGTGCTGCGTCAGGGTCTGGCCCCAGGTGTGGAGGATCGCGGTCACGCCGATCGTGCCACCGAGATGCCGCGGGTCGCGTCCGAAGGCCAGGAGGGTCTCGGTGGCGGCCCGAAACAGGAGGCCGTACACCACGCGCGGATTCCCCTGGGCGAGCGCGTTGAGGGCATGCGGGAGCGTGAAGACGACGTGGAAGTACGGGATGGGGAGCAACTCGGCCCGCCGGGCCTCGAGCCACCGATCGCGTGCGGTCGTCTGACAGGTCGGACAGTGGCGGTTCCGACACGAGTGGTATGTGATGCGGGTCACGCCACAGTGATCACACGTCTCGGCGTGGCCTCCCAGCACGGCCGTCCGGCAGGCGGCGATCGCCCGCAACGCCACCTGCTGGACCTTCGCCAGGCGATGCGTCCGCGCGACGGCGTCTCCGCACACGCGCACGATGTCCGCGAGCGTCACCCGTGGCCGGGTGTCCACCGACGGGACGCACACGGCTCACGCCTGCGCGGTCGGTGCGGGCGTCGAGGGGCCGTCCAGAAGATCGAGCGGCGACCGGTGGGCCAGCAGCGTCGGAGGCGCCAAGTGGAAATAGCGCGCCGTCGTGCTGAGGGCGCGATGCCCTAGCAGACGCTGGATGGTATGGACGTCCACGCCCGCTTCCAGGAGATGCGTGGCGAAGGCGTGGCGGAGCCCGTGAATCCCGCCGAGCTTGATGACGCCGGCGCGCCGCTTGGCGGCCGTGTACGCGCGCTGAATGCCCGACGGATCCAAGGGCTGGTCCGTCCCCCTCGCCGCAAAGAGCCACGTGCGCGGGCGCTCCTGGCGCCAGTAGGTCCGCAACTCGTCGAGCAGGCGCACCGACAAGAGCGTGTAGCGATCCTTCGCCCCTTTACCTTGCTCCACCCGAATCGTCATCCGCGCCGAGTCGATGTCCGTCACCCGGAGGTGGACTAATTCGTTCACGCGCAACCCGGCGGCATACGTGGTCGCGAGCATGACGTGGTGCTTGAGATTGGACGTCGCCGCCAGGATCCGCCGCACATCATGGGTGCTGAGGATGTGCGGGATCTTCGCGGGCTGCCGCGACGCCGGAATCGAGAACGTCGAGCGGTCCCGCTTCAGCGTCACGTGATAGAAGAACCGCAGGCCGTGGACGGCAATATTGCACGTGCTCCACGCCCGCTTCCGCTCCTGGATGAGATGCAGCAGGTACGTCTGCACCTCCGCATCCGAGATCTGATCGGGCGACCGCCGATAGAAGCGTACCAGGCCCACCACCGCGGCCAGGTACGCCTCGCGCGTCTTGACGGCCATGCCCCGCAACACCATGTCCGCGTCCATCTGCCGACGCAACGCTGTCATGACACACCTCCTGGTGAGCGACCCGCCACCGGCGGCGGTCGTCAGCAAGTAGTGTGCGCGCGCGTGGGTGTGGGCGGAGAGACGTCAGAGGCGAGACGTGCGGCCACACGCAGAGGGCCGTGGCGGGGTGACCCAACGTCCGCGGTCGGGACTACCGCGAAGCGGTTTAGTTCAACTGTAAGTAGGCTGCAGAAAGCGCAGCCTCGAACTCCTTGAATGGCTGCCAAT
>CAYHRK010000234.1:0-5678 GCA_964358795.1 uncultured Vicinamibacterales bacterium | reverse complement strand
GCCTGCGGCGAGATCGACATCATGGAGAATGTCGGGTTCGATCCGCGCGCCATTCACGGCAGTGTGCACACGGCTGCCTACAATCACACGAAGGGCACTCAGAAGACCGCCATCGTCACCGTGACGAATCCGTGGGAGGACTTCCACGTCTATGCGATGGAGTGGTACCCGGACCGGATTGACGTCTTCGTGGACGGGCAGAAGTACTTCACGTTCCGGAACGAAGGCACCGGCTCGAGCACGTGGCCGTTCGACAAACCGCAGTACCTGTTGATCAACCTCGCGATTGGCGGGTCATGGGGCGGGCAGAAGGGCATCAACGACGCACTGTTTCCGCAGCGATACCTCATTGACTACGTCCGCATCTACCAGCAGCGGTGATGGCGCCTCAGGACCGTCCGACAACCGGCGTTGTCGCTGAGCGAGCTTACCAGGAACCGGACCATGCATGCGATACTTGCTCCCCAACGCCCGCCGCGCTGGCGTAGACCGCGAGCGGACCCATGGGCGGCTCCGAGCCGGGCTCGTCCTGGTCGAAGGCGCTCACGTGATCACCGATGAGTACTTCCTATCGTCGTCCGCGCCAGGCATGGAAGGAAGACGAGATCGCCAAGTAGCAGACGGGCAAGCCGGGATGTTGCCGGCGGGAGGTGTCGCATGCGGCATGGAGTGAGGACGGGGCGAATCGTGCGTGTGATCGCGGGATGGGCGGTCGTGGCGGTTGGCGCCTCGATGCTCGCCGCGATGGGATCGGCGGCCGACGAGCGCGGCGTCCGTCTGGTGCGCGACGACGCGAAGCAGCGGGTCGAGGTCTTCGTGGACGGCCAGCCGTTCACCGCCTACATCTACCCGAGCACGCTGAAGAAGCCCGTGCTGTATCCCCTGCGGACCGTGAAGGGCACGCTGGTGACTCGTGGATTCCCGCTCGATCCCAGGCCGGGCGAGCGCGTCGATCATCCCCACCACGTCGGACTGTGGTTCAACTACGGCGATGTGAACGGCATCGACTTCTGGAACAACTCCGACGCGATTAAGGCCGAGGAGCGCCCGAAGATGGGGACGATCGTCCACAAAGCCGTCACGGCCGTGAAAAGCGGGCCGGACGCGGGCGAGCTCGAGACCGACATGGACTGGGTCCTCCACGACGGTACAGTGGTCCTGCGCGAACACACCCGGTTCATCTTCCGCGGCGCGGCGGGCTGGCGCAGTGTGGACCGGATCACGCGGCTCCAGGCGCCGGGCGCGAAGGTCTCCCTCACGGACAACAAGGAAGGCGTGCTCGGACTCCGTGTGACGCGGGCACTCGAACTGCCCTCCAAGACTCCGGACGTCTTCACCGACGCCGCCGGGCGCGTCACCACGATGAAGACGTTGGACAACACCGGGGTGACGGGGAACTACCTGACGAGCGAAGGGGCGACGGGCGACGCGGCCTGGGGGACGCGGGCTCGCTGGTGCATGCTGAGCGGCCAGGTGGGCAGCGAACCGGTCGCGGTGGTCATCCTCGACCACCCGTCGAACCCGGGGTTCCCGACCTACTGGCACGCGCGGGGCTACGGCCTGTTCGCGGCCAACCCCCTGGGCCAGAAAGCGCTCAGCGGAGGCAAGGAATCCCTCAACCTCGCGCTCGAGCCGAACCAGAGCACGACGTTTCGCCACCGCATCCTGATCCTGTCGGAGCCTGCCTCGAAGGACCGCGTCGAGGCCGCGTTCAAGGAATTCGCCGCGGTGGTGAAGTAGACAGGACCGCGGCGCCCCGCTACCGTCCGGGTGCGGGGCGCCGTCGACAGTCGGCGGGCCGGGCCTCAGTACTGGAAGGGCTTCCCTCCGGCCATGACTTCCTGGGTCTTCGGATCGTAGACGACGCGCACGCCGGTCCGGTAGGCGGCGTTGGTCATGATCGTCGCGATCGAGTGGTTGTACCCGGCTTCGATCGGGGCGTTGGGCTCCTTCCGGCTCCGCACGCACTCCATCCAGTTCCGCACGTTCGCGCTGGTCAGGTCGTCGCCGCCGGTGTTGGCGGCCGTCTCGACCTTGACAGCCTCGGCCAGGATCCGCGGCGCGAGGAGATTGGGCTTCATGCCCATGCCCTTCGCTTCACGCTCGGTCAGGCCGCCATCGGGGGTGACCTTGCCCGTGTCGAGGTCCATCGTCCCGCCGTTCGAGTAGTAGACCTCCTTCACGCCGCCCATGCTGTTGCTGAAGCGCGACGTGAACACCGCCTGGAAGCCGCCGGCCGCGCGGTCCTCGGGGCCGTAGTCGAGCACGGTGGTCATCGTGTCGGCGTTGGTGCGGCCGTCCTTCCAGCAGTAGATACCGCCGTTGGTGACCACGCTGCGCGGGTACGGGAAGCCCGAGAACCAGTGCACCGTGTCGATCTGGTGTGCCATCCACTGTCCTGGGATGCCCGACGAGTACGGCCAGAACAGGCGGAACTCGAGGTACTTCCGCGGATCCCACGTCTCGAAAGGCCGGTTGAGCAGGTAGCGCTTCCAGTCGGTGTCCGCCTCCCTGCACTGCCCGACGAGCGCCGGGCGGCGCCAGCGTCCGGGCTGGTTGACGTTCCAGACGAGGTCGACGTACACGATCGGGCCGAAGTCCCCTCGCTTGATGAACTCGGCGGCCGCTATGTAGTTGCGGCCGCTGCGGCGCTGGGACCCGATCTGCACGATCTGCTTGCTCGCGCGCACCGCCTTCAGCACGGCGCGGTTGTCGGCCATCGTCTCGGCCAGCGGTTTCTCGGTGTAGCAGTCCTTCCTGGCCTGCACGGCTTCCACCGTGTTGAGCGCGTGAGCGAAGTCGGCGGTGCTGATGATGACCGCGTCGACGTCCTTGGCCGTCGAATACAGCTCCTCCGTATTGCGGTAGGTCGCGACGGGATGGCCCATGGCCTTCTCGATCGCGGCCTTCCCCTCGTCGCGACGGCGGCTCCACAGGTCGCAGACGGCGACGAAGTCGAAGTTGAGCTCCTTGTGGTGCTGGAGGAACGACGGCAGCAGCGCTCCGCGGAAGCGGTCGGAGAACCCGACCACCGCGACCCGCACGCGGTCGTTCGCGCCCTGCACGGCGGCGAACGAGCTGGCGGTGAGCGGCGCGAAACCGACGTAGCCGGCGGTCAGCGCGGCGGACTTGAGAAACGAGCGGCGATCCTGTTCCATGGCATGCCCCCTTCGGTCCAGACTCGACGGCTTCCAGGCGGCCGGCGCGGGACCCTGCGCGCACCGGCCGGGGCCGCCTGTGGGCTCGGACTCCCCTCTGGTCCGGCCCGTGCGGCCCCATGCTATCATGCGCTCGCAACGATGTCCGGGTCTCGGTTCGGCATGACACGGGTGGCCGCCGGGCTGCGCCGGCTCAGCGGCCTCGGTTCCTCGGCGCAGCATGGAGGATAGCCATGGCTGCAGTGTGTTTCCGTGGGTGTTCCGTCGGTATCCTGATTGCGGCGATCGCCATGGCGGCCCAGCCCGCGCTTGCGCAGGAATCGCGCGGGTCGATCAACGGGACCGTCAAGGATGGATCGGGCGGCGCGCTACCAGGCGTCACGGTCACGGCAACCAACCGCGCCACGAACCAGCCGACCGTGGCGGTCTCGAACCAGCGGGGCGCGTACACGCTGCTCTACCTGCAGCCGGGCCTCTACGACGTCTCGGGCGAGCTCACGGGCTTCAAGAAGGTTCGGCGGGACAACGTGGAAGTGCGCGTCAACGACCGCATCGGGATCGACTTCACGATGGAGATCGGCGGCCTGGAGGAAACGGTCACGGTCACCGCCGAAACGCCGCTGCTCGAGACCCGCAGCGGCTCGCAGGGCCAGATCATCGACGAAAAGCGCATCTCCCTGCTCCCGCTGTCGGACGGCAACCCCTTCGTGCTGACGCGGCTCGCGCCGGGCATCGCCTACACCGGCGACCTGCAGTTCTCGCGGCCGTTCGACAACGGCGGTACGTCGGCGGTGGTGGCCGACGGGGCGCCCGGCGCCAACGAGTTCACGCTGGACGGGTCGCCGAACATGGCGAGCGGCGGCCGCGTCGCATACGTGCCGCCGTCTGATGCCGTGCAGGAGTTCAAGGTCGAGAGCGCCACGTTCGACGCGCAGCAGGGGCACACGGCCGGCGCCACGGTGAACGTCGCCATCAAGAGCGGCACCAACAGCCTCAAGGGGAGCGGGTACTTCTTCTATCGGGACGAGAAGCTGTCCGCCAACGAGTACTTCCTCGAGAAGGCCGGCCAGCCGAAGTCGCAGATGGACTACACGCGCTGGGGCGGCACGCTCGGCGGCCCGATCCGCAAGGACAAGACGTTCTTCTTCGGCGTCTTCGAGAGGCTCGACGACGCGTTTCCGGAGGTGGGGCAGTACACGGTGCCGACCTCCGCGCAACTGAACGGGGACTTCTCCGCCCTGCTCTCGCAGGGCATCATCATCTACGACCCCGCCACCGCCTTCATGAACGCCAACGGCCGCGTCGAGCGCCGGCCGTTCCAGGGCAATATCATCCCCGCCAACCGGATCAGCTCGATCGCGAAAACCTACCTGAAGTACTTCCCCGGGGCCAACCAGGCCGGTGACGCCCAGGGGCGGAACAACTACCTGTCGGAGAACACCCGCTCCGATGATTTTTTTGCGATGACTGCGCGGGGCGACCACCAGCTCACCGACAAGCAGCGCATCTTCGTGCGGTGGAGCAAGAACGACCGCCGGGAAGCGCGCAACAACTGGACGGGCGAGGTGAACGGGCTCAGGCCCATCGGCAACTACCTCTTCCGCAAGAACGACCAGGTCACCATCGACCACGTGTGGACGATCTCGTCGGGCATGCTGCTCAACCTGCGCGGCGGATACGCGCTGTTCAAGGAGCCGAACATCCGCCAGCACCAGGACGTGTTCGACCCGGCCACGCTCGGGTGGGCGTCGAGCGTCGTGCAGCTGTTCAACGGGGCGAAGTACATGCCGCGGTTCGAAATCGGCGGCATGAGCCTGATCGGAGAAAACCTGGCGGGCAACACCGAACACGGGATCTGGTCGTTCCAGCCGACGTGGACCAAGGCAGCCGGGTCGCACAGCTTCCGTGCCGGATGGGACTTCCGCGCGTACCCGGAATATGGAGCCGGCCCGGGTGCCCGGGCGGGGCGCTACGACTTCAACACCGATTTCACCCGCCAGTTCGACAACTCACCGGCGGCGCCCATCGGCCAGCAGTTGGCGGCCATGATGCTCGGTCAGACGACGGCCGGGTTCATTGATCGCAACGCAGACCGCCACAACCAGACCGTCTACAACGGCGTCTTCTTCCAGGACGACTGGCGCGTCGGCGACCGGCTGACGCTCAACCTCGGACTACGCTACGAGTACGAGGGCGCCACGACCGAGCGCGACGACCGAAACGTTCGCGGGTTCAATCCCGGCGCCACCTTGAGCATCACGCAGGCCGCGCAGGCGGCCTACGCCGCCAGTCCGATCCCGGAGGTGCCCGCGTCCAGTTTCCGGGTCCTCGGCGGGTTGGGGTTCCCCGACGGCTCGAACCGCGCATTCTTCGTGGCCGACAAGAACAACTGGCAGCCGCGCCTGGGCCTCGCCTACACGGTCGACAATAAGACGGTCCTCCGTGCCGGCTACGCGATTTACGCGGTGCCCGCGGTGATCTTCGGCGTACGGCAGTCCGGGTTCTCGCAGGCGACGAACA
>CAYHRK010000233.1:0-5749 GCA_964358795.1 uncultured Vicinamibacterales bacterium | reverse complement strand
TCCGTCGGAACACGCTGCTGGCCATGGGCGGGGCCGTGATGTTGCTCGGCGCATTTGTGGCGGTCTACGCGAAACGTTCGGTCGCCGGTCCGGCTGGCGAGCTGGTGTCGGCCACGCGCAAGGTGGCGGCCGGTGATTTCACTCAGGAGATCCGGGTCGCGGCCACCGGCGAGCTGGGCGCGCTCGCACAATCCTTCAATGACATGATCGGCGCGCTGGCCCAGGCGAGGGCCGAACGCCAGCATCTGCTCGCAACGCTGGAACAGCAGGTCACCGATCGCACCGCGGCTCTGACGCAGGCCCAGACGCAGCTGGTGCAGTCCGAAAAGCTGTCGTCGTTGGGTCGCCTGTCGGCGTCGATCGCCCACGAAATCAACAATCCGCTGGCGGGCATCCTGACCTACGCCAAACTGCTGGTCCGCATGCTCGAAGACGATCCTGTGGACGATCGCACGCGGATCACCGCCGTGCGTCACCTCAAGCTCGTGCAGCGCGAAACCGAGCGCTGCACCTCCATTGTCAGGAGCCTGCTCGACTTTGCTCGCCAGCGGCCACTCTCGCTGAAGGACGTCGACGTGAACGTGGTCGTCGAGGAGACTACCACGCTCGTGGGTCACCAGGCACAACTGCAGGGCATGACCATTCGGACACACCTGGAACCGGTACCGGTCATCCAGGCCGATTTCGGCCAGTTGCGCCAGGCATTCGTCAACATCATCTTGAATGCGTGCGAGGCCATGACTACCGGTGGCGCGGTGACGATCACCAGTCACCCCGGGAAGGGCGGCAAGACCGTCGAGTTGGCCTTTTCGGACACGGGCGTCGGCATTCCGCCAGATCGGCTCGCGAAGATCTTCGACCCGTTCTTCACGACAAAGGAACGAGGCACCGGTCTTGGCCTCTCGGTCGTCTACGGCATCATCGAGCGCCACGCGGGCACGATTGGCATTCGTAGCGAGATGGGCGCCGGCACGACCATCACGATCTCGTTGCCGGTGACGACCCGGACCGAGCCTTAGTGCCCCGATTCCGAAGTACGGCAACGGTAGTCCGGGGCGCGGCGCCCGGATCGCAAGGCCATGGCGATTGATGTACACCTCTGGTGGATCGGGGCCGACGCGGCCAACGACCGTCTGATGGAGTCCAGCTGCGCGTCAGTCGAGCACGTCTTTCGGGCGCGCACCCGCGTGTATCACAGCACGGACCGTCCGTTGCACGCGTTCGACGTCAGGCGGCAGCAGCATTCGTCGACCACCATCCTGAAGTGGCTCGTCAGTCGCGGCCACCCGGGTGGACGGATCGTGGCGATGACCGACGTGGACCTGTTCATTCCCGTGTTGACGTTCGTGTACGGCGAGGCGCAGTTGGGCGGTACGGCGGCGGTCGTCTCGACGGCCCGCCTGTTGGCCGACTCGGGCAGTCCGCGCCCGACCTCCCTGTTCGACGAGCGGGTCGTGAAGGAGTGCATCCACGAACTCGGCCACACATTTGGTCTGCTTCATTGCGACACGCCCGGGTGTGTCATGACGCGATCGGTCAACGTGATCGAGGTGGACGCCAAGCGCACGGCGTTGTGCGAGGACTGCGCGATTCGGTATCGCGAGTTTCGGCAGAAGGATGGACATCATGAGTAAGGAACGCACGCGTATTCTGGTGGTCGACGATGAGGAAATCGTCCGCGAATCGCTGTCCGGCTGGCTCGAGAAGGACGGATACACGCTGGCCACCGCCCAGGACGGGCCGTCGGCGCTCGAGAAGGTGAAACGCGAGCGCTGGTCGATTCTGCTCGTCGACCTCAAGATGCCCGGCATGGATGGTCTCCACGTGCTCGAAGCCACCAAGCAGATTCAAGCTGATGTGGCGGTGGTGATTATGACGGCCTACGCGACGGTCGAAACCGCTGTCGAAGCCATGAAGGCGGGCGCGTACGACTACCTGGTCAAGCCGTTCGACCCCGAAGAGCTGAGCCTGATGATGGAGAAGATCGTGGCCCAGCAGCAACTCGTGCGCGAAAACGTTCTGCTCAGGAAGGTGCTCAAGCGCGACTACCGTTTCCGGGACTTCATCAGCAAGAGCTCCGCGATGCAGAAGGTGTTCGATGTCGCACGCAGCGCCGCCCGGAGCCAGTCAACGGTGCTGATCCTGGGTGAAAGCGGCACTGGCAAGGAACTGGCAGCCCGGGCCATCCATGCCGAAAGCCCGCGACACGGCGCGCCATTTGTCGCCGTGTCGTGCGCGGCGCTGACCGAGACGTTGCTCGAATCGGAACTTTTCGGCCACGAGAAGGGGTCGTTTACCGGCGCGTTCGCCCGTCGCAAAGGCAAGTTCGAGTCCGCGCATGGCGGGACGCTGTTCCTGGACGAGATTGGCGACATCAGTCCAAAGCTGCAACTCGATCTACTGCGGGTCCTGGAGGATCGGACGTTCTGTCGGGTCGGTGGCTCCGAACCGGTCGAGGTCGACGTGCGCATCGTCGCGGCCACGAACCGTGACCTTCGCAAAGCCGTAGACGAGGGTCAGTTCCGCGACGACCTGTTCTACCGGCTGAACGTGATTCCGATTCTGCTGCCGCCGCTTCGCGATCGACGCGAGGACATTCCGCTGCTGGTCGAGCATTTCCTCGAGCATCTCAACGTCGAAACCAGCCGCCACATCGACGGCATCAGCTCGGAGGCGCTGGCCCTGCTGATGCGCCACGATTGGCCGGGCAACGTCCGAGAGCTGCGTAATGTGCTGGAGCGAGGCATGGTGGTCGCTCAGGGCAGCCTGATCATGCCGGAGGACCTGGGACTGATGCCGAGCCAGCGCCAGCCGAACGCGTTCGACATGGGATTGACGCTGGATGAAGTGGAGCACCGGCACGTGGCCGCGGTGTTGCGCCACGCCGGCGGCAACGTGACGCAGGCCGCGCGGCTGCTCGACATCGATCGCGTGACCTTGTACAACAAGATCAAGAAGTACGGCTTGCGCCGCACGGAAGAACACGTCGGGGTGGACTCCTAGTCAGGCGCCAGCGGAAGCTCGAACGAGAAGCAGCTGCCTTTGCCCGGTTCGCTCGCCACGCGCACCGTCGCGTCGTGTGCCGCCACAATCATCTTCACCAGGGCGAGCCCCATCCCGGTGCCACCCTGCCGGCGCGTGGTGGATCCGTCCAGCTGGTGAAACGCTTCGAACAGCTCCGGCAGGTGATCGGCCGAGATGCCGACGCCCGTATCGGACACCGACAGGCCGACGCGATCCCCGGCACGCTCGGCTGAGACGGTGACCGATCCGCCGGCCGGCGTGAACTTGATGGCGTTGTCGAGCAACTGATTCAACACCCAGCCGATTTTCTCCGAGTCGGCCGTGACGAACGGCAGTCCTGCCTGAACCGCCACCACCAGTGAGACGCCGCGCTTGGTGGCCTTGTCGGTGACGCCCGCCACCGATCCCTCGACCAGCTCACGCGCGTTCACCACCGTGGGCCGCAGGATCATCTCGCCACGCGCTCCGGTCGCAAACTGAATGAGATCCTGGATGAGCCGTTCCAGTTCCGCCACGCCTCGGCCCATGATCTCGATCGCCTGGGCCTGATCCGGACTCACCGGCCCGAGGTCCCCAGCCGACAGGAGCGCGTTGAATCCCTTGATCTTGGTGAGCGGTGTCCGCAACTCGTGCGAGATGTTGGCGATGAAATTGCCCTTGAGCCGGTCCAGCTCGGTCAGCCGCTGATAGGCCGCCTGCAGCTCCCGCGTGCGCTCGGCCACTCGCTGTTCGAGCTGGGCATTCACCTGACGAAGCGCGTTCTGGAGTTCCTGCACCTGCTCAACGCTGGCCAGTTCCAGCTGCTCACGGGTCATCACCCGGAGTTCGAGCAGCACCTGCCCCAACGTTTCCCGGATGCCTCTCGACGACATGTCGCGCTGACGCTGAAGGGCGGCATTGAGCTGTTCCTCGCGGATGTAGCCCTTCTTCATCAGGAATTCGCCGAAACGCGACAGCATGGCATCACCGACAAACGGAGTGCCGGGCTCGGCTGGGATGACGCTGAGCGCCAGCCGTTCCATCAACACAGCGGCCAACGCCAGGTCGACGTGGCAGTGCGGGCACGACGTCTCGCGCGGAGACACCGGAACCGCGCAGTGAGGGCAGGGGTACTCAGGCTGGTTGGATGTGGACGCCTCAGAAGCGCCCTGGGGTGGGGTGGCAGACATGATTCTCAGCGAGAGTATCGGCGCCAACGTATGAGAACTGTTGGGTGCCGAAGACCCCGGGAGTGGCGTTGAATCATTCAACAACTGTGGAGTAGTTCAATTCCGCCGTATTCCTCCCCACTCCACCCAATTACGGCCGTAATCCTCTCCACGAGGCTCGTAGACCGAAACTGCGACGTTGAGTAATTCATCATTCCCGTCGCCAAGCATGTCGACGCCTCAGATCGAAGTGACCAAACAAACATAGGTATGTCAATGACTTAGCTAGCGCCATGTCTCTGTGAGCCGTCGTGGCGCAGGCCTTGCTGCCTGTTTGAGTGGAGGAAAGGAAGGGGCGAGAACGATGGCCTGCCCGTATCTCAAAGAAGTCGTGATGCTCTACTGCCAGGCGTATCCGGTGAAGAAGCTGATTCCGCTCGACCGGATTGCGTCGGCCGACCCGTGCCTGGGACACCAGTTCGAGAGCTGCCCGCTGTTCAAGGACGTGCTGACTCGCATCCGCGCGCACAGCCAGCCGACCGCTCCTGGGACAAGGCGAAAAGGCGTGGCGTCTTGTGGCCGACGATGGGCGCGCCGTCGAGATGCTGTCGCCTGATGATCGCGCTTGTGGCCGGCACGACGGGCGACGGCAAGGCCATCACACACGATGCCATGAACAAAGGCCACGCGTGTGGAGCCTGCCACAACAACAAGACTGCCTTCGGGTTTGACGACTGCACGCTGTGCCATCGCATTCAGTAGGTTCGAGAAAGTCGAGGACATCATGGACACGCTATTTGGCGTTCTGCAATCGGCGGCCGTGCTGATAGCCGGGCTCAGCATCCGGCTGGGTCTGCTTCTGATCGTGCTGGCTGTCTTGTCGGTGCCGGTGTTCCTGTTTCTGACCGGCCTGAAAGGCGTGGACGCGCTGCGCCGGCGCCTGGACGGAGTGATGCGGGTCGGGGGCCTGTTCTGGAGGAAGAACGTCTACTACGCTCCGGGACACACATGGCTGCGTCAGACCGGGCCGCGGCGTCTGACCGTCGGCGTCGACGACCTGGTCCAGCGGCTGTTCCAAGGGCCGATCGGGGTGAAACTGCCGGCGCCTGGAACCAGCGTCCGCGCCGGTGAGGCCGTTGGCGAGATCCGGATGCCCGGCCGGCGCGCCTCGCTCGTGTCGCCCGTCAGCGGCATGGTCATGGGCGTCAACGAAGCGGTTCGCGAAGATCCGTCGCTGCTGCACCGCGATCCCTACTCGCGCGGGTGGCTGTTCTCGGTGACGCCCTTCGACAGCGAGTACCAGAAGCTGCCGAACGGCGAGATGACGCGAACATGGTTACGCGACGAAGGCACACGACTCTCCCGCTTCTTCGATGCGCAGCTTCACGTGGCGGCTGCCGATGGCGGCGAATTCGTCACCCCGCCATCGGCCTTGCTGAGCGACCAACAGTGGCGGCAGCTGACGTGCGAGTTTCTCGAAAATCACTAGGGCAGCGGCTCGAACGTGGCGGTGAAATGCCGGAGCACCTTCGGCGCCGACACGATGCGATAGGCACCGAGGCTGGCGCGATGTGCCG
>CAYHRK010000232.1:3192-5771 GCA_964358795.1 uncultured Vicinamibacterales bacterium | reverse complement strand
CGGAGGCTCCCGTAGATGTAGAAACCGAACATCAGGCCGCCGAGCGACACGAGCAGGCCCACCATCAACAGGGACCGTCCGTTGACGCCCATGAAATGCGACTGCGACAGGTCGGGCAGCTTCAGGGTCGCTTCGCCGCCGTGGTGTTCTGCCGCCGCCTGCGCCTCGGGCGGCGGCTGCACCTGACCGGCCGCCAGCAACGACACGCTCAGCACACCGAGCGCGGCCACCGATATCAGCACGACTGCACCGAGCCAGATCAGACGCCGCTGGCCGCCGGACCGGAATGCCCGCATAGTTCTCTCCTCGTCGCTCGTTGGTAATCCACTCGCCCACTACACCGTTAGCTCACCCGGGCGGCTGTCGCCTTCGCGCGCACGCAGCCGGCTGGGAAGCGCCATTCCGCCCGTCAAGATCGCGCGGACACCTTCCTCGACCGTCAGATCGGGAAACGTCGCCGCCTCTTTCGGCACAATCACGAGATCGCCGAGGTACAGATGATTCGTGGGCACGTAGACCGACAGGACCTGCTCGGGGCCCCGTCCACGATCGAGCACCAACTCTCTGGTCAAGAAGCCCAGCACGTGTCCCCGTCCCTGCACGGCGATCAACACGACGCGCTTGAAACCATACTCGTTGTCGGGCGAGAAGGCGGCCGCGATCTGCTTCACCGGCGAGTAGATCGTGCTGAACACCGGCACCTTCAACAGGTAGTGTTCGGCCCTCTGCAGCACGCGCTTGCCGAACATGTTGCTGGCCAGCACGCCGACCACCAGCACCAGCGCCGCGGTGGTCAGAATGCCCACACCCGGGATGTCGAAGCCAATCCAGCGACGATAGATTGGGCCCACGAACCCGTCAACGACACGGAACATCCAGACAAACGCCACCACGCTGACTGCCAGCGGCACCGTCACGAAGAATCCGGTGACGAAACTGCGCCGAAGCCAGTGCATGGTGTCTAGCCCAGGCCTGCCATCCACATCAGTACGACCGCAGCAGCCAACCCCAGGCGGTACCACGCAAAGATCGCCAGAGAGTGCCCGCTCAAGTACCTCAGGAGGAACGTGATTGCGGCGTAGCCGACCACGGCGGAGACCGCCATCCCCGCCAGAAACAGCGTCATGTCGTCGCGGCTCAAGCCCGTGCGCCACAAGCCCAGACCGGCGTGGCCGGCAGCTGCGACAATCGCCGGGACGCCAAGCAGAAACGAGAAGCGGGCGGCGGCATCGCGACGCAGGCCAGCGAACATCGCGACGGTGATGGTGGCGCCGGACCGCGAGACCCCTGGCACCAGGGCCGCCGCCTGGGCCACGCCGATGGCGAGCGCCTCCCCAGTCGACAGGCTGCCTTCCTCTCGTGTCCTCGCCGCCAGACGTTCCACGACGAGAAACAACACGGCCCCGGCGGCGAGCGTGACGGCCGCCACCGCCGGTGTGCGCATGTGCGCCTCGATGGATGCCGCCAGCAGCAGGCCGATCACCACGACGGGGAGCGTGCCGATCGCGATCAACTGCATCAGTCTGGCCGATCCCGTTCTGTCCCGTCGCCAGATGGACGGCAGTTGCCGGACCATGGCCAGCAGATCCCGCCGGAAGTAGGCCACCAGGGCCAGCAACGTGCCCACGTGGCAGGCCACATCGAAGGCCAGGCCCAAGCGCTCCGCATCCCAGCCAAATATCATCCGGGCCAGGATGAGATGGGCTGAACTTGACACGGGCAGAAACTCGGTGAGCCCCTGCACCGCCCCGAGCAGTATTGCCTCGAAGAGATTCAACGCGATCCAGCCTGGCGAACTACGACGCCCGGTTCTTGCGGTTGGTGGTCTTCTTGCGAGCCGCGTCACCGCCGGCCGGCACGGCGGCCGGAACGCGCGGCGCGCCCTTGATACGCCAGAAGGTGACGATGGCGGCCGCGATGAACACGCTGGAATAGGTGCCCGTGATCACGCCCACGAGCATCGTGAACGCGAAGCCGTGCAGCACCTCACCTCCAAAGAGAAACAGCGCCACCACGCTCAGCAGCGTCGTGCCGGCGGTGATGACTGTGCGGCCCAAGGTCTGATTGATGGCCGTGTTGACCGTCTCCAGAATCGAGTCCTTCCGCATGCCCCTCAAGTTCTCGCGCACGCGGTCGAAGATGACGATCGTGTCGTTGGTCGAGTACCCCGTCACCGCCAGAATGGCGGCAATCACGTTCAGCGTCATGTCGTAGCGGAAAAACGCCAGAAACGCCACGGTGACCAGCAGATCGTGCACGGTGGCCACCACGGCCCCCACCGCGAAGCTGAATCGGAAACGGAACGCAATGTAGGCCAGCAGGCCGGCCAGAGACAACACGGTGGCCAGGATGCCTTTGCGCGTCAATTCCCGGCCCACGATCGGGCCGACAATCTGCGTGCCGATCACGGTGAACTTGCCCAGGTTGGCGCGCTGGAGCGCCGCCACGACGGCATCGCCCGTCTTGGTGAGCCCGGCGCCCTGCTCAACGCCCACTTGCGGCAGGCGCACCATGACCTCGCGGGCCGATTCGTCGCCGTACCGCTGTACCACGATGTTCTGGCCACCGGCGATGCCCTG
>CAYHRK010000232.1:0-3092 GCA_964358795.1 uncultured Vicinamibacterales bacterium | reverse complement strand
CTAGATGCTGAGCGTGGTGACCTTCCGGCCCGACAGGACCAGTTCGAAGATCGTCTTGGACACGAAGGTCGACGTGAACAGGTTCGAGAGCAAGCCAACCGACAGGGTGGTGGCGAAGCCCCGGATCGGGCCCGTGCCAAACTGAAACAGGAACGCCGCGGAAATCAGCGAGGCCACGTGCGTGTCGAGCAGGGTGAGAAAGACGCGGCTGAATCCCGCTTGAAGCGCCTGCCGCACGCCCCGTTGCGCCGCCAACTCTTCCTTGATCCGCTCGAAAATCAGCACGTTCGAGTCGACGCCGATGCCCATCGTCAACACGAAGCCCGCAATGCCGGGCAGCGTCATGGTGGCCCCGACGTAGGCCATCAACCCGAGCAGCAGCAGCAGGTTGAACACCAGTGCCACGATCGCATTGATGCCCGACAACTTGTAGTAGACCAACATGAAGACGACCACCAGGAACATGCCAACCGCCGATGCGATGACGCCCGAGCGTATCGAGTCGGCGCCCAGCGTCGGGCCGACCGTGTTCTCTTCGAGGTACGTCAGCGAGGCCGGCAGCGCGCCCGAGCGTAGCACCAGGGACAAGTCCTGCACCTGCTGCTGCGTAAAGGTGCCGCTGATGCGCCCCTCGTCGGTGATGCGGGACTCGATGACCGGGGCCGATTGCACGCGGCCATCAAGGATGATGCCCAGCCGGCGGCCCACGTTGTCGCCGGTGGCCTTGCCGAACTTGCGCGCGCCGTCCTGGTTCAGCGAGAAGCTGACCGCGGGCCGATTCATTTCGTCGAGCGTGGGCTTGGCGTTGCGCAAGTCGCGGCCGGTCACCACGGCCACCTTGCGCACCAGGTAGTAGACCGTCTCGGCCCGGCTGTCGGTGGATGCATCGCTGACGCCAGGCACGACGTCCATGTTGTTCGGGATGGTGCCGTTGCGCGACTGCAGCAGCGCCTCCCGGGTGCTGGCTGGACCGTCCTCGATGAGCTTCAGCTCGAGCAGCGCCGTGGACCGGATAATCTCCTTGGCGCGCGCCACGTCAGTGACGCCTGGCAGCTCCACGATGATCTGGTCGTTGGAACTGCCGCTTTGCGCGATCACCGGCTCGGCCACCCCCAGTTCGTTGACGCGCCGGTCGATCGTCTCGAGCGCCTGCTTCACCGCGTCCTCGCGCAGCTGGACGGCGATGTTGGGCTTCATCGTGAACGTGTACGTCCCGTTGGCGCCAGGTTCCCGGTTGTAGGACCCCTCAATCTCGGTCGTCGCCTCACGGAATGCCGCATCCTGCGCTTGCGGCACACCATCGACCTTGAACTGCGTCGTGTTCAGCGCGGTGAAGGTCGGGCCCTGGATGTTCCGGGTGTCAACCCCCTCGCGCAGCTGTTCCAGCGTGGTTTCGGTGTCGAGGCGCAGCGCATCGTCGGTGTGCACGCGCATCACCAGATGGACGCCGCCCTTGAGGTCCAGCCCCAGCTTGATCTTCTGGTCGGGTGGATACAGGGCCCAGATGGCCAACCCGACGACCACGAGGGTAGTGATGACCCTCCAGCGCACGTTCTTCATAGGATTACTGGTTCATGGAATCGGGCGCGACGGGGTCCTGTCCCTGAAGGCCCCCGACGGCCGCCTTGGCCACTTCTATCCGAACCTTGTCGGCAATCTGCAATTGCACGCTCTTGTCGTTGAGCCGGGTGATCTGCCCGTAGATGCCGCTGGTGGTCACGACGCGGTCGCCGACCTTCAGCTCGGCAAGAAAATGCTGCACCTTCTTCTGCTTGCGCTGCATGGGCAGCAGAATCAGGAAGTAGAAGATCGCCAGCACCAGGGCGAACGGGATCAGTTGCACCCAGGGGTTCGCGCCGGTATCAGCCGCGCCGGCCATCGCCAGCACCAGCCCGAGTCCAGAAAAACCTGTGTCAATCATGGGTCACACGACGGGCGGGCAAAGGTTGTGCGTAGCGATTGTCGTAAGCTTTCTAACGAGCCAAAAACTATAGCCTCCCTGATCCGCGCCATCGTGTCAAGGTAGAAGCTCAGGTTGTGCAGCGTGTTCAGAACGGAAGCCGTGATTTCTCCGGCCAGGAATAAATGCCGCAGATACGCTCGCGAGAAATGACGGCAGGTGTAGCACCCGCACGACGGGTCGAGCGGACCCGGATCGTCCGCGAAACGGGCATTCTTGATCGTCAGCCGGCCTTCGCTCGTGAACAACTGGCCGTTGCGGGCATTGCGGGTTGGCATCACGCAATCAAAGAGATCCACGCCGCGCGCGACCGCTTCCACCATGTCGAACGGGGTACCCACACCCATCAGGTGGCGGGGCCGGCCGACCGGCAGAAGCGGCGCCGTGTGCTCCACCACCGCATACATGGTCTCGGGAGGTTCGCCAACACTCAGCCCGCCGATGGCGTAGGCATCGAAACCGATCGGCACAGTCAATTCGACACTGAGCGTGCGCAAAGAAGGTTCAATCCCGCCCTGGATGATGCCAAATTGGGCCTGGCCGGGATTGGTGACCAGCGGCCACGTGCCCTGCCGGTGGACGGCCGCCGAGCCGGACTCAGACCAACGCTCGTCGATGGCGAGAAACCGATCTCGACACCGACGGGCCCACCGGGCCGAGCGTTCGGTCGATCGCCGCACCGCCGGCGACGGTGCCGGCTGGGCCAGGCATTCATCGAGTACCATGGTGATGTCCGATCCCAGCTGGGTCTGGATATCGGTGGCGCCCTCCGGCGTCAGGAACTGATCGCTGCCATCGAGATGCGAACGGAACCGTATCCCGTCTTCCGAAATCACGCGGCGCGCGCCAAGGCTGAAGGCCTGAAAGCCGCCGCTGTCGGTCAGAATCGGGCGATCCCAGCCCATGAAGCGGTGCAGGCCGCCCAGTTTGGCGATGAGCGCATCACCGGGCCGCAGCCACAAGTGGTAGGTGTTGCCCAGGATGATCTCGGCGCCGATCCCGGTCAGGTCGCGAGCGGTCAGCCCCTTCACGGCGCCTCGCGTGCCCACTGGCATGAAGGCCGGCGTCTGCACGATACCGTGCGCCGTCGTCAGTTCGCCGCGACGCGCTCGGCCGTGAGTATGGAGCACCC
>CAYHRK010000231.1:0-5784 GCA_964358795.1 uncultured Vicinamibacterales bacterium | reverse complement strand
ACACCCTCCAAGATACGGACCGTCTGGCGGCGCTCGACGAGCACGCTCTGATGATGATCGAGCAGCCGCTCGACTACGACGACATCCGGGACCACGCACGGCTGCAGGCCCGCGTGCACACGCCAATCTGTCTTGACGAATCCATCCACTCGGTGCGAGCCGGCCGCGACGCCATCGACGAGGGGGCATGCCGCATCATCAACATCAAGCCGGGACGCCTGGGGGGTCACGCCGAGTCGATCCGGCTTCACGATCTGTGTGCCGAGCGCGGCATTCCGGTCTGGCACGGCGGCATGCTCGAGTCGGGGATCGGCCGCGCGCACAACCTGCACCTGTCGACGCTGCCGAATTTCTCGCTGCCAGGTGATGTGGCCGCAAGCAAACGGTACTACGAGCCGGACCTGATTGAACCGGGTATCGAGGTGCAGCCCGACGGCACCGTCCCGGTGCCTGAGGGCATTGGTATTGGCGTGCACGTGGATGTGGAACGGCTCGAACGGGCCACACTTCGGCGCGTGGAGTTGTCCGCATGACCACATTAGCACCACGGGCTGCTAGCATCGGCTGCGCGGCCCTGATGTGGGCGGCCAGTCTGGCCGGTGCCCAGACGGCGGCCCCGGTGGTCGGCGGACCGAACTTCGAACAGAAGATGGGGTGGATTCTGCGTCTCGAAGACCAACGGGTGCTTCGCGATCCGGCCCCACCACCCGCGCCGCTCTCGCTTCCGGCCAAGGGAAGTCGTGGGAAGCCGCCGGCCGTCATCCCGCCACAGGTGCCCGACCTGGTACGGCTGCTCGGCGATGGCGAAGCGCGCGTACGCCGGCGGGCGGCACTGGCGATCGGCCGCGTGGGGCTTGCAGACGGCGTGGCGCCGCTCTCGAAGGTGCTGGCAGCCGACGCCGATCCCGAGGTTCGTCAGATGGCGGCCTTTGCCTTGGGCCTCATTGGCAGCACGGCTGCCGTCGACGCGCTGCGCGTCGCGCTGTCGGAGCGATCCCCGCTTGTGCAGGGGCGCGCGGCCGAGGCGCTGGGCCTGATTGGCGACACGGCGTCGGCGCCGGCGATTGCCGCGATGGCTGCGGCCCGATTCGCGCAGAGTCAGGCAGCCAAGCTCGATCCCGACGATCTCTCGTTTCCTCAGGCTCCCGACACCGAGGCCTTCCGCCTGGGCATCTACGCGCTGACTCGGCTGAAGGCCTACGAACCGCTCGCCTCGGTGGTGCTCGACCCAGCTGGCCAGCCGCGCGCCCACTGGTGGCCGGTGGCCTACGCGCTCTCACGCATCGCCGATCCCCGTTCGGCGCCTGTGCTGAATATCCTCGTGCGCGGGAAGGGCAGTTACACCAGGGCGTACGCCGCCCGCGGTCTGGGCATCGCGAAAGACGCCGGCGCCGTTGGCCCCCTCGTCCTGCTGGCGCAAGGGTGGCAAGAAGATGCGCGCTCGGCCGTGGCGGCCATTCGCGCGCTCGGCCAGATCGGGAATGAGCAGGCCGCGCCCATCCTGCGGAGCCTGCTACAGGTGCGAAACCTGGACCCGAATCTGCGGCTCGAGACCGTGTCCGCGTTAGGCGCCCTGCGCGACAAGGCGTCGCTCGACCCAATCGTCGATCTGCTGGGCGACGCGTGGCCCGCCATGCGGGCCGCCGCATTCCGCGTGGTGCGCGACCTGGATCCCGACACCTTGATGGTGGTGCTGTCGGGACTCGATCCCGATCCGCACCCGAGCGTCCGATCGACGCTCGCGTCACTGCTCGGCACGCTCGATCCCGAGGTGGCCCGTCCGCGGCTCACCGCCATGTTGAACGACCGCGACGTCCGGGTGTTGCCCGCCGTGATCGCGGCGCTTGTCCGTATCGGCGGGTCCGAGATTGGACCCGGCCTGGCGCGCTTCCTGAAACACGACGATGTGATGGTGCGCGCGGCGGCGGCGGCGGGCATCGGCGAACTGAAACCGGCAGGAGGGGAATCGTCACTGATCACGCTGTACCGGAACGGCGTCGCCGACGGGCCGTATCAGGCGCGCGCGGCCGCTCTGGCGGCGCTAGTGAAATACGGCGCGGCCATCGCCCTGCCTGTGCTGCGCGAGGCGCTGGGCGATCCGGATTGGGCGATCCGCGTCCGTGCGCGCGCGCTCGTTCGGGAGATCGATCCGGCGTCGGGGGGCGTCGATCTGGTGCGCCCGGCCTCCACACGGGAGGCGGACGGCTATCAGGCGCCGGCGCTGGTGTCGCCGGCGGTCTCGCCGCACGTGTTCATCGAGACCGACAAAGGCACCATCGAAGTCGAGATGGCGATGCTCGATGCGCCGCAGACGGCGGCCAACTTCCTGCGTCTGGCGCGCGCGGGCCAGTTTTCGGGCGTGTCGATCCATCGCGTGGTCCCGAATTTCGTCGTCCAGGACGGCGACGCGCGCGGCGATGGCGAGGGCGGCCCGGGGTACACAATTCGGGACGAGCTCAATGAGCTGCCCTTCCTGCGGGGCACGCTGGGCATGGCGCTCGAATGGCCGGACACCGGCGGCAGCCAGTTCTTCATCACCCATTCGCCGCAGCCGCACCTGGACGGACGCTATACGGTGTTTGGCCGCGTGGTGGCCGGCATGGAGGTGGTCGATCGCCTGCAGCAGTGGGATGTGATCCGTTGCGTGCGGACGTGGGATGGCGTGGACATGATCGTGCGTTGATCGTGGGGTGAGCCGGACTGACGTACAAAACACAAGGGGGCGCCTGCCGCCCCCTCACGTTTTTGGCTGAAGCGACTAGCGCTTCTTCGCCGGCTTCTTCGCGGCCTTCTTTGCGGGCTTCTTCGCCATCTTCATCCCCCCCTTCATGGTGGAATCCGAACTGCTACTGCACGACCTTCCCGCGGCTGCCTGGCACGATCGGGACCGTCCCGGGTCCGCCGCGTCTCGCTATCGTGAACTCCCGTGACATCGGGAGGAGCGGGCAAAAAAATGGGGGTGTTTCCACCCCCGGAACCAGTGTGAAGCGACTAGCGCTTCTTCGCCGCCTTCTTCGTGGCTTTCTTTACAGTCTTCTTCGCCATTTCTCCTCCTCGGATTGTGGCCGCTCAGCAAGTTACGCCGTCAACACATCACAAGCGCTGGGCTGAGCAATCCAGGCTCATACAACATGTAGATTATGGGTGAGAAAAAAGTGATGTCAAGTACAAAGTCGCAATCGCGCGCAATATTTTCTCGGCGTCACGGTGTCGGCCGCTGAGGTGCGGACGTGGTACGCGCGCACGCGATCGCGATCGTTCACTGTTTGACGCGCGCCAGCGCCAGTTGCGCGGCCTCTCGCGTGGACGGATCGGCGCCGCGCACGCGCGATGCCGATTCGTAGAGCAAGGCGGCGCGCGTGCGATCGCCCTGCGCTTCGTACAGACGGCCGCATTCGAGAAACGAGGCGGCCACCAACGGCGCTGGTGGCGAGGGGCGCACCCGAAACGCGCGCTCGAAGTCGGCAATCGCGCGCGGCCGATCCTGGCGCGCCGCAGCCAGGCGGCCGCGCCGGTATCGGTGCACGCCGTCATCGGGCCGCAGCAGTACGGCGCGATCGAGCAGCGGCGATGCCGCGGCCAGATCGCCGCGCTCGAAGGCGCGCCAGCCCTCGATCGACAACCGGAATGCCTCGCTCGTCGTCTGGTCGGGTGTGCGGGACAACCCTTCGCGTGCGCGCGAGCGGATGTGCCGCGGGTCGTCTGGTGGGGCGGACGTCTGGGCGGCGGTGTACGCGGCCCGCGCCTCGGTGCGCAAGCCGAGGCGATCGAGCGCACGGCCCATGTCGAGCTGTGCCTGGGCGATCGCGCCGTACGGCGCTCGAGGCCGCGCGGCGACAACGATGCGAAGTTCATCAAGGGCGCGGTCGGTTTCCGCAAGCGCGTCCAGTTGGGCGGCGGTGCCGAGATGACCCCACGTTTCTGCCAGTTCCGGTTCCCGGAGCTGTCCGGTTCGGGCTCTGTCCACCAGACGCCGGTAGGCGGCGAGCGCCGCCGGCCGGTCGCTCCGGTAGACGTCGTGCACCTGGGCGATGTTGAGGAGCAAGAGGGGGTTGTGCGGGTACCGCGCGTGCAGTTCGTCGAGCAGCGCCAGCGCGCGATCGGGTTGGTGTTCGTACCGCAGATGAATCAGGTGAAGTTGATAGGCGGCCTCGCTTCGCAGCAGCAGGCCCTGGTCTCTCGTGCGGACTATCCGCTGGAGGCCCTGCACCTTGTCGCCGCCGGGCAGGTTCATCAGCCAACGCAGCAGTTTTAGGACCGCCGGAGCGATATCCGCGTAGTACTGGTAGAGCCCAACCCCGACATTGGCATCGTACAGGGCCGGGTCCAGCACCAGGGCCCGTTCGAGCGACACCTTGATTCGCTTGCCGTCGCGGGCGGCGGCCAGAAACTCGTTGCGCTGTGCGTGAAACTGCACCCGCGACCCGTAGGCGGCACCCAGATAGAACCACGCCTCGGCGCGTTCGGGTTCGCGCGCGACCCATTGTTCCCCCCGCTCGATCACACGGGTGATGCGCGAGAGAAACACCTGGTCGCCTCTGCGGTCGTCGAGGTCGAAGTAGAGGCGCCACCAGAGGGCGGCGGCGCCGATCACGTCGCACGCCTGATCCGGGGCAGGCCCGCAGGCCCGGGTCAGTTCGGCATCGGCGGCTGCGAAGTCTGCGTCGTAGACCAGTTCGTACACACGCGAGAGCGCCAGCCCCTCGGTCAGGCCCCGAACCGGCGCCCCGGCGGCAGACGGCGGGACCGGCACGATCAGGGCGAGCAGCACCAGCCCCGACGAGAGGACGACCCAGCGAGCCGGGCCGCCGGGAGTCATAGCGTGTGGGAGCGAAACAGCTGCTTGTCGGCGTGACGCTCGAGCGCCAGATCGATCAGACGGTCGAGCAGGGCCGGATACTCGAGTCCGCTGGCGCCCCAGAGTTTCGGGTACATGCTGATCGTGGTGAAGCCGGGGATGGTGTTGATCTCGTTCAGATACCACTGGCCCGAGACGCGGTCCAGCAGGAAATCCACCCGCCCCATGCCGGCCGCGTCCACCGCGAGGAAAGCCTCGACGGCCAGGCGCCGCACCTCGGCCGTTTGAGCGGCCGTCAGCGGCGCGGGGATGAGCAGTTGCGAACCCTCGTCGAGGTACTTGGCTTCGTAGTCGTAAAACTCGCGCGACGGGATCACCTCGCCTGGCACCGAGGCTTCGGGACGGTCGTTGCCGAGTACCGACACCTCGATCTCACGCGCATTCGGCACGGCCGCTTCGACGATCAGCCTCCGATCGTACTGGGCGGCCAGATCGAGGGCGGCCTCGAGCGCGGCGGCGTCCTTGGCCTTGCTGATGCCGACGCTCGACCCGAGGTTGGCCGGTTTCACGAACACCGGAAACGCAAATCGCCCAACCAGGCCGGCCAGTACCCCGGCGCGGTCCGAGGCCCAGTTGCGTGATGTCACCAGGGCATGCGCGGGACCCGGCAGTTTGCTTGCGGCAAACAAGGTCTTCATCACCGCCTTGTCCATGCCCGCCGCCGAGGCGAGCACGCCTGCGCCCACGTACGGCAAGTTCGCCAACTCGAGCAATCCCTGCACCGTGCCGTCTTCGCCGTACGGTCCGTGCATCACCGGGAACACCACGTCCAGGTGCAGGCCACGGACCACCGCCACGTCCTGCGCGCTGTCGTGACCCGAATCGAGCTCCGGGCCCCGCCGCTCGATGGTCAGCAGCGACCGGTCGTTGCTCGGATAGGCCACCAGATGCGCTTCGCGGTCGGTCCGGGCCTGGCGTGCCTCCTG
>CAYHRK010000230.1:0-5794 GCA_964358795.1 uncultured Vicinamibacterales bacterium | reverse complement strand
GGCGAACGCGACGTTCGGCCTCGCGCTGGCGCCCGACGAGATCGACTATCTCGTCGCCTACTTCGCCGCCCGCAAGCGCAACCCCACCGACGTCGAACTCACCATGTTCGCCCAGGCGAACTCGGAGCACTGCCGCCACAAGATCTTCAATGCGTCGTGGGTCATTGATGGCGAGCGGCAGCCGCAGTCGCTCTTCGGCATGATCCGCGCGACCGACGAGGCGAACCCGCAGGGGACCATCAGCGCGTACTCCGACAATGCCGCGGTGATGGAAGGACGCCTGGTGCGGCGTTTCTTCGCCGACCCATCCACGGGCGGATACGGCTATCACGACTCCCTCACGCACACGCTGATGAAGGTGGAAACGCACAACCACCCGACGGCCATCTCGCCTTTCCCGGGCGCGGCCACCGGATCGGGCGGCGAGATCCGCGACGAGGGGGCCACCGGGCGCGGGTCCAAGCCGAAGGCGGGACTGTGCGGGTTCTCCGTGTCGAATCTCCGCATTCCAGGCTTCGAACGACCGTGGGAACGACCGGAACGCCGGCCCGATCGGATCGCCTCGCCGCTGACCATCATGATCGACGGTCCGATTGGGGCGGCCTCGTTCAACAACGAGTTCGGCCGCCCGAATCTCGCTGGCTACTTCCGGACGTACGAGCAGGAGGTGGGGGGCGCGTTGCGCGGCTACCACAAGCCGATCATGCTGGCGGGCGGCGTTGGTAACATCTGCGCCACAGACGCGCACAAGGCCGATGTGCCGCCTGGCGCGCTGCTCGTCCAGTTCGGGGGCCCGGGCCTCCTGATTGGCATGGGCGGCGGTTCCGCTTCGTCGATGGCAACGGGCGCGAACACGGCCGATCTGGATTTCGATTCGGTGCAACGCGGCAATGCCGAAATGCAGCGGCGCGCACAGGAAGTGATCGATCGATGCTGGGCGCTTGGTTCCGGCAACCCGATTCTGTCGATTCACGATGTCGGCGCGGGCGGGCTCTCAAACGCTCTGCCGGAAATTGCGCACGGGGCCGGCCGCGGCGCACGCATCGACCTGCGAGCCGCGCCCAACGAGGAGCCTGGCATGTCGCCGCGCGAGGTGTGGTGCAACGAGGCCCAGGAACGGTACGTCCTCGCCATCTGCGCGGAGCATCTCGACGCCTTTCGTGCGCTGTGCGAGCGCGAGCGCTGCCCGTTCGCCGTGGTCGGGGTGGCGACCGACGACCGCCGGTTGCTGGTCGAGGACCCGCTGTTCGGCAACAACGCCGTCGACATGGATCTGCCCGCGCTCTTCGGCAAACCTCCCCGCATGACGCGCGACGTGACCCACGTTGCGCCAGTGCTGCTCCCCTTTGATGTGCGCGGCATGACCATTGCCGACGCAGTGGCTCGGGTGTTACGGGCTCCGGCGGTCGCCGACAAGACATTTCTGATCGCGATCGGGGATCGGACCGTCGGCGGCCTGTGCGCCCGCGACCAATGTGTGGGCCCATGGCAAGTGCCTGTGGCGGACTGTGCCACAACGCTGCTGTCGTTCGAGGGATACGCGGGCGAGGCATTCGCGATTGGCGAGCGTACGCCCCTGGCGGTGATCAGTGCGCCCGCGTCGGGCCGCATGGCGGTTGCCGAGGCACTGACGAATCTGGCCGCGGCGCCGGTCCGCGCGCTCTCACTGGTGAAGTTGTCAGCGAACTGGATGGCGGCGGCGGGCGCGCCGGGCGAGGATGCAGCGCTCTTCGATACGGTCCGCGCCGTCGCGCTCGATCTGTGCCCTGCGCTTGGAATCAGCATTCCCGTCGGCAAGGACTCGATGTCGATGCGCACGGCCTGGCAGGATGGGGGCGCGAGCGTCGAGGTGGCGAGCCCAGTCTCGCTGATTGTTTCGGCCTTCGCGCCGTGCGACGACCTGCGACAGACCTGGACTCCACAACTGCGCGCCGACGCGGGCCCGACCGAGCTGGTGCTGATCGATCTCTCCCGGGGACGGATGCGGTTGGGCGGATCGGTGCTCGCGCAGGTTTTCAACCAGACCGGCAACGAAGGGCCCGATCTCGATGATCCGGCCGCCATCCGGGGTCTCTATGCGGCTCTGGCGCAATTGCGATCAACCGGCCTCGTGCTGGCCTATCACGACCGGTCCGACGGCGGCGTGATCGTGGCTCTTCTCGAAATGGCCTTCGCCGGTCACGTCGGCCTCGACATCGACGCAGATAGCGAAGGCGATCTGCTGGCCGGTCTGTTCGCCGAGGAACTCGGCGCGGTGGTCCAGGTGCGCGCGGCCGACACGGCGAACGTGATCGGCGTTCTGAACGCGCACGGGCTCGCGGCGTTCGTAGTCGGACGCCCGAGCGCCGACGATGCCATTACCGTCCGGCGCGGCCATGACGTCGTGTTCCGAGAGACGCGCGTCGCGCTCGAGCGTGCGTGGAGCGAAACGACGTGGCTGCTGCAATCGCTGCGCGACAACCCCGAATCGGCGCGGCAGGAGTACGACCGGATCCTCGATGCCTGCGATCCGGGCATCTCACCGGTGCTGACCTTCGACGCGGCCCAGGACGTGGCGGCGCCCTACCTCGCGCACGGAGCCCGCCCGCCGATCGCGATTCTGCGCGAGCAAGGTGTCAACGGCGAGGTCGAAATGGCGGCCGCCTTCGATCGCGCCGGGTTCGAGGCGCGCGACGTGCACATGAGCGACGTGATCGAAGGGCGCGTGTCACTGGCGGGGTTCCGGGGCTTCGCCGCCTGCGGGGGGTTTTCGTACGGCGATGTGCTCGGGGGCGGCGAGGGGTGGGCGAAGTCGATTCTCTATCACGCGCGGGCGCGCGACGAGTTTACCGCGTTCTTCTCGCGTCCGGACACCTTCGCGTTGGGCGTGTGCAACGGCTGCCAGATGATGGCCGCGCTGAAGGAACTGATTCCCGGAGCTGACGCCTGGCCGCGTTTTGTCAAGAACACGTCGGAGCAGTTCGAGGCGCGCTTGGTCACGGTCGAGATTCTGCCGAGCCCGTCGCTCTTTTTCGCCGGCATGGCAGGGAGCCGGATCCCGGTCGTCACCGCGCACGGCGAAGGGCGCGCCGTATTCGACGCCGATGATCACCGTTCCCGCGTCATCGTCGCCGGCCGCTTCGTTGACAATCGAGGACAACCGACGGAGATCTACCCGCTCAATCCGAACGGCTCTCCGGCAGGGATCACCGCGGCCACGACGGCCGACGGGCGGTTTACGATCGTCATGCCCCATCCCGAGCGCGTGTTCCGGAGCATTCAGCTGTCATGGCACCCGGAGGGGTGGGGCGAGGACAGCCCGTGGATGCGGCTGTTCCGAAATGCGCGGGTCTTCGTGGGGTAAGGACCCGAAAGGAAATAGCTGTCTACCGGGTCGCTCGGAGGCAAGATGGACCGGCGCCCGCAACTACTCATGGGGCAACTTCAAGAAGGCGGGGCTGTGATGGCCACGGGCAAGCGCAGCAAGAAGTGCGATCGAGAAACCACCCATGACTGCCTCGGTTTCGAGGCCTATGTCGACGGCCTTGCCACCGTGTGTCTCGAGCCGGGGTTTGCCCCGTTAATGTTGGGCGTTGTTGGCTCCTGGGGCAGTCGCAAGACGAGCCTGATGAAGATGCTTCAGGCGAGGGTGGAGTGCCAGCCCAAGGTGACGGCTCGGCCCGCTACATGTTTCGCACGTCGTGCCGAGTCGGCTGGCCTCTGATCTGAGCGGGGCACTATGAACGATTCGAAGGGCATTGCTCGGCGCGAAGCCGACGTCCTCCTCTACCAGACGCAGGACGGTCACACGCGCGTTGAGGTGCGCTTCGACGGCGAGACGGCGTGGCTCTCCCTCGGCCAGCTGGTCGAGCTTTTCCAGCGCGACAAGTCCGTCATCTCCCGGCACATCAAGAACGTTTTCGACGAGGGCGAGCTGAGCCGCGACGCAGTTGTTGCAGAATTTGCAACAACTGCCGCCGACGGAAAGACTTATCAGGTCGAGTACTTCAACCTCGACGTCATTATTTCGGTGGGCTACCGCGTGAAGTCGCACCGGGGCACGCAGTTTCGCATCTGGGCTACCCAGCGCCTGCGCGAGTATATCGTCAAGGGCTTCACCATGGACGACGAGCGACTCAAGCGGGCCGGCGGGGGCAGCTACTTCGAAGAGCTGCTCGCTCGCATCCGCGATATCCGCTCGTCTGAGAAGGTCTTCTGGAAGAAGGTCCTGGAGATCTACGCCACCAGCATCGACTACGAGCCGCGGACGGAGGCCTCCCAGCTCTTCTTCGCGACGGTGCAGAACAAGATGCACTGGGCGGCCCACGGCCAGACCGCGGCCGAGGTCATTGCCGCCCGCGCCGACGCGAGCAAGCCGAACATGGGCCTGACGAGCTGGACTGGCGAGGTGGTCCGGAAGGCCGACGTCGCCATCGCCAAGAGCTACCTCGGCGCCGATGCACTCGAGGCACTCAATCGCATCGTCAACGCCTACCTCGAATTCGCCGAGCTGCAGGCCCTCGCTCGGAAGCCGATGTACATGGCGGGCTGGATCGCCAAGCTCGACGACTTCCTGCGCCTGTCCGAGCGGCAGATCCTCCAGCACGCCGGCAAGGTCACCCACGAAGCGGCGGTGGCCAAGGCCGAGCTCGAGTACGACCGGTTCGCCAAGGCCCGGGCAGCGCTGCCGTCCCCGGCCGAGAAGCACTTCGACGAGGCCATAAGCGCGGTGAAGCAGCTCGAGGGCAAGCGGCCTCGTCGGCCGAAGGGGGGAAAGAAGCGATGACCGCCGGTATGGAGGGCGGCCACTCGCACTCCAGGTCGAAAGCAAAGGGCCGTCGATGAGGCAGCGCGCGCTCATCCACGTGGCGGGACCTGCGGGGGTCGGAAAGACCGCGCTCGTCGAGGCCTTGCTGCGCGGCCTGGGCGAGCTGGTGATCTGCGTTCGTGCGCAGCGCGACGACTCACTTCGCGCCCCCAAGGAATCGGCCCTGACCACCCACGGGGAGCTTCGTCGCTATGCGGACGCGGGGGCGAGCGCGGTCGCGCATTATGGCTTTCCGGTGAGCCAGACGGACCCCGACGCCTTCTTCATGACGGACTTCATGCAGGACTACTCGACGGCCGTCATCATCGAGGGCGACTGTCCCCTTGAACACGTGGATCTCGCCGTGTTCGTAGTGCCACCCATCCCAGATGGCTCGTCGCTCCTGGTCCGCGCTTGGCGAGACCACTCGGCGAAACACGCGGCGTCCCTCGATGCCTGGGAGCGCGCGCTCGAGAGCCCAGATGCGCTTGCACGATTCCTGACGAGAGGCATCGGCGAGCCGCTTCTTGATGCCGCGCTCGCCGACCCGGCCATCCTCACGCAGACCCGCGCCCAGATGAAGACCGAGCTGAAGAGGCTCCGAGCTGCCCCGCCTCCGAAACCCACGGAGCACTGGGCGGTTGCGCCCGGCTACGAGGGCATCGAGCGCGCGCAGCTCGTCGTCGTGACCGCGCGGGATGATGACCAACAGCAGCGCTGTGAAGCCCTCGTCCAGCAGGTCGCCCGGCTTCGCAAGGACGTCGAGGTGTTCAAGGACGTGCTCGGCTTCCGCGGCAGCAAGCTCCCGATCATGGCCGTCGTGGCCCGCCTCGAAAGCCAGAAGGACCCTGGGCTGAAGAAGGCGGTGGCGCGCGTGAAGCGTGCGATCCGGAGCGTGCAATGACGAAGGCTGAGCCACACAAGTGGGAGTTCAAGGCTCGCTTCCGCCCACACTCGTTCGGCTGGAAGTCGCAGCCGGCCATCCAGCGGGTGAAGCAGGCCGTCGCC
>CAYHRK010000229.1:0-5795 GCA_964358795.1 uncultured Vicinamibacterales bacterium | reverse complement strand
TCGTCGCACCGCCCTACCGTCATTCCCGCGGGCGCCTTCGCCTTCGGCTATGGCGACCCAAGAAGGCGGGAATCCAGGACTGGATCCCCGCCCCGCATCACGTGCGGGGCAAGCTTATTGCGGGGGTGACGAGAATTTTGCTTCATCCGGTACGATGAAGTCCTTGCAGCATGTCTAAAGGTCTGAGGGGGCGCGTTACGGGCGGAGGATGCGATGGTTGTTGACGAACTGGTCAATGCGAACCAATACGGTGTTCTGGGTCCGAGAATCAGTAGAGCCTTCGAATACCTGCGGCAGACCGATCTGGCCGCGCTCGAACCGGGACGCTACGAACTGGAAGGCCCCGCCCTCTACGTGCTGGTGAACGAGTATTCGACCAAGCTGCCTGCCGAGGGCCGGTGGGAGGCGCACCGCCGCTACATCGATCTGCATTACGTGGTTCGAGGAGCCGAACGGATCGGATACACGCCGGCGAGCCGTTTGCAGCCCGGACCCTACGACGAGGTGAAAGACGTGACGTGGCTCTGCGGACCGGGTCAGTTCGTCGCGCTCGAACCCGGCGACTTCATGCTGCTCTGGCCCGGCGACGCGCACATGCCGGGGATGGCCATCGACGCGCCGACCCCCGTCAAGAAAGTCGTGATCAAGATTCGGGTTTAACCGAACACACCAAAGAGGGGGTTCGGTCCATCGCCTGAATGTGGGATGATGGCGCCGTGGAATTCGTCAATTTCATCATGATCTTCACTGCGGGGTACCTGGTGCTGCGACGGCCCGAACGCCAACGCCTTGCCTTCAGTCTGCTGATCGCAAGCGCGCTTTTGACGGCCACGCTGTTCCTAATCGGCACCAGGGGCTCGATCCTGCCCGGGCTCAATTACTGACCTCGGGCTGGCCGACGGAGGCATATCCGTGAAGCGCAACGCGCTGTACGTCGTGTTGACCTGCGCCGTGCTGGCCCTGGTTGTCGGGCCGGTCGGTACCGCCGTGTTCGTCCTGGGTTTCGTCTATGGCGACTCACCCTGCGTGCTCTGCTGGGCACAGCGCACGGGCATGGTGCTGGTGGCGCTGACCGGCCTGTTCGTGGTTCGTTACGGCCCGCGCCCGCGCTACATCGGCATGGCGGTCTTGATTGCCGCCGGTGGCGTCTACATGGGACTGCGCCATTCGTCGCTCCACCTGTGGCGCGATGTCGGCCAGGGCTTCAGTTCCGAGATTCTCGGTGCCCACACCTACACCTGGTCGATGTTCATCTACTGGGTGTGCGTGGTGATGATGGGCGCGCTGCTCGTGACGATGAAAGACGGCGAAGCCACGGCCACCACGCGGCCGTTGCGGCCCCTCGAGCGCCTGACCATGTGGCTGTTCCTGATTGCGGCTGCCGGCAATGCTGTCCAGGCGTTTGCCAGCACCGGTCCGCCGCCCTACATGGGCCAGAGCGATCCGGTGCGCTTCTCGTTCAACCCCCGCCATTGGGTGTGGTCCACCGAGGAATGGTCGCCCTCGCCTGTGTCGTTGCGCGGCCGGTGGGCGATCGAGAAACCGGATGTCTCCGCTGTGTCGGCCGACCCGGCTGCCAGTCCGTTCGCCACTGTGCCCGCGCTGGCGTTGAAGCGGCAGATGCAGGTCGCGCTTCCGCTCAACGGCCCGGTCACCGATCTCGCCTACGATCCGTCCACCGATCGCTTCCTGATGACGACCGCGCAGGGCGTGTACATCACCGACGGAGCATTGGGCCGAGTGGTGCGCTATACGGTTGTGGACAGCGGCTTCTCGGTGGATCTGGCCCGGTTCACCGCCGGGGCGTTTCTTGACGGTGGCACCGTCATGGCGCTTGGCGAGAACAAAAGCTACGTCATCTTGCGCGAAAACGACAAGGCCGACGCCGCCGCGAACTTCCGGTTCTTCCTCGAATCCTTCGACAGATTCGACGAGGTGAGCCGCTCCCGCTTCACCACGGTACGCGCGAAGATGATGTACGTGATGTCGATGGCGTTTGACCAGGCGTCGGGGTCGATCTACACCATCACTGTCCCGAACGCCAAGTCGAAGCGCTTCGTCGTATCGCGCTTCGACCGGCGCGACATGACGCTCTCCGAGGAATTCACCCCGGCGCTGGCGACAGGTTCTGGTCTGGCGTTCAAGGACAAGAAGGGTTCGCTCGATCAGCTCTATGTGACGGGCGCGGCGTTCCATGCAGGCCGCATCTACGCGTTGAGCGCAGCGTCCAGCACGCTGGTCGCCATCGATCCGGTTACGCGAACCGTGACCGCCGCCTGGAGCCTGCCACGGCTCGACCGACCCGTGGGCATCGCAATCAAGGGCGCCGAGATCTACGTGCTCGGCACGACGGGATTGGTGTCGATTGTCGATCTGCCTGGCTGATATCGCCAGTACGCCGCTCAAGGCGTTCATCGCGCGTTGCGGGGCCGCGAAGCGCAAGTAGTCCTGGCGCTATCCCCCCGCAATCATGTGTATCACTTTCACGTCGGCACCATCGGGCACCTTGACGGCGTCGTAGGTGCCGCGCGGAACGAACTCCCCGTTCACCCACACCGCCAGCATCCGGAAGATGTAGTTCTTCTTCTTCAGGATGTCGCCAACGGTCATGCCCTCGTCATAGTCGAGAGGGGCGTCGTTCACCCGCAGCATCACACCCGTACCCTTGTCCGGCGAATCCCCAGTCCCGAATCCCTATTCCCGGCTCACTTCGCTAGATGTGGTCGCACGACCTCCACCACATCGGGGAAGTCGATCCGCAGCTTCTTCAGCGTCTCCAACGTCGGCACACCGTCAGGCGTCCACCCGCGCCGTTTGTAGACCGCGTCACACAGCTTGTTATAGCGATCGGTGCGCCACTCGCGGTGCAGCTTCATCTTCTCTTCGGTCGTCTTCCCGGCCGGGTCGATACCGACCAGGTCTTTCAACTGCGCGTCGTAGCGGTCGGCCCGCGATTCGTACTCCTCCTTCGTGACGGGTCCCATCGCTCGGTACGGCGGCATGTCGAACGCGCGCCCGCCCTGACCCATCCGCAGGTTGAACACGCGCTGGAAGTTGTAGACCGCTTCCGACTGCTCGATCAGGCTCTTGCGATCGAGTGGCTTGCCTGTGATGCCGGTATAGAGCGCCAGGTAGTTGTCCACGTGCTCGGGCACCTTCGCGGCCTCCGGCCCTGGGTACTTGTTCGCATTGTCCGGCGGTTCGATGTCGTTCCACGGCAGCTTGCAGAGTCCCTGCAAACCGAACCACGTGCGGAAGAGCGGGAAATAGTGAAGCGCCTCGGCCTTATCTTCGAAGGTCGGAATCTGGTTGTTCACCATGTCCATGAAGATCAACCAGGCCTCGTCGTGCTGCGGGCCCTTGTTGGCCAATGCGTAGCCGCCCTGCTGCGCCAGCGATTCCTTCGACATGTACTGCGAGATCTCGAGGCCCTTGATCTGCATGCCGATGTCGCGAATCAGTTGCGGATCGCCCCACCCGTTCTTGATGAACAGGTTCTGCATGTGACGCACGCCCTTGCCCACCGTCACGCCGAAGCCGTCGCCGCGCCACATCTGGTGGAGCAGTTCGACTTCCGCCGCGCCGTTTCCCCAGGTCAGCTCCAGTCCGCCCGTGCGTTCCTCGTTGAGAATGCCCTTCTCGTAGCACTCCATCACGAAGGCGCACGCGGTGCCGAAAGAAATCGTGTCGATGCCGTACGTGTCGCAGTAGAAGTTCACTTCGAGCAGCCAGTCCGGGTCGAACAAGCCGCAATTGGATCCAAGACCGGCGGCGTTCTCGTACTCCGGGCCGTCAACCGTCACGATGTGGCCTGCGTACGGGCCTGTTTTCACGTGATGTCCATCGGCCGCTTTCGAGCAGGCCATGCCGCAGCCATACCAACAATGGTCCGGGATGCCCTGGGTAAAGCGCCTGTCCCAGACCTGCGAGTCAATCCTCGGCGTGTCGGGATGCTTGCCGTACTGAAAGTTGTGCACCGGCAGCAGGTCGTAGGCGTCCATCACCTCGATCAGGTGCGCCGTGCCCTGCCGCCGCATATGGCACTGCTCATCGTCGTGATCGTGGATTTCCTGGTTGATGATCCGGCCCACCTTCACCACCGCCGGAAGGTCGGCCGAGTTGTTGAGGTTCGGTCCCATCTTCGGCCCGCGCACGACGAGCGCCTTCAGTTTCTTGTCGCGAAAGACCGTGCCCGTGCCACCCCGGCCAGCCTGCTTCAGGCGAACGGCGCCACGCCGCGGGTCGTACCACGAGAAGTTCAGGCAGCCCATGTATGCCGACTCGGCTGCCTTTCCGGCCGACACCACCGACACGTTCTGGAAGTCTTTTGGGTTGTCGGCGTACATGTGCGTGAACAGTTCGGCCGCCACGTGGCTGTCGGGTGTCTCTTCAGGCGCCTCTTCGATCGTGATCAGTCCCTTCGGCCCGTCGATCACCACCACCACGTCGTTTGTCGCCTTGCCGCGGATTTCGAGGGCATCGAAGCCGCAGAACTTCAGCAGCGGGCCGAAGTAGCCGCCCACGTTGCAATCGATCGGGATGCCCGTCATCGGCGAGAGCGAGACCACGAGCGACTTGCCCGAACCCGCGTACTGCGGATTGCCCGAGAGCGGTCCTGGGCAGATCACGATTTCGTTGTCTGCGTCGTTCCACTTCGTCTGCGGCGTAATCGCCTGCCAGAGATAGTACAGGCCGAAGCCGCGGCCGCCCGTGAAGATGTCGATCATCTTGTCGCTCACGGGCTTCTCCTTCACCGTCATCATGTCGAGGTCGATGAACAGCGTGCGACGCGTGTAGCCCTTCTCGGGCAGCGTCGGCTTGAACGGCACCTCCACCAGCACCTTGTGCGCGGCACGCAGGCGCGGGACATCTTCCGTGTAGGTGGTGCGAACCTTGTAGTCGTACGTCACCGACATGACCGTCTCCTCTATGATGCCGTTCCGCACAGACACAGGTCTGCAGCAGGACTCCGGAAATAGCGGGGATAAGTGCGAACCAACGCGTTCAAGGCTGGAGCCTTGTCGTCCGCGAAAGGGGGGCGAAACAACCCATCCGGCGCAGACCAACCGAGTGGTACCGGACAGTCTATCAGAACACCGCCAGGCCATACCGCGGCGGCCGTTCGGCGCCGCTGCCGTGGGGGTTCTGTGGCACAATCCAGGCATTCGGCCGCGGCAGGTGAGCCGCCGGTCGTTACAGAGGACGGAGCACTCATGAAGAAGCTGATTCTCATCCTCGCCGTGGCCAGCGTCTCCTGGGCTCCGCAGACAGCCGTCGATAAAGAGCTTGCCGGCTGGGAGCGACAGGCCCAGAACGTCACCATCATTCGAGACGATTGGGGCATTCCACACATCTACGGAAAGACGGATGCCGATGCCGTGTTCGGCCTGATGTACGTCCAGGCCGAGGACGATTTCAAACGCGTGGAGACGAATTACCTCAATTCCATGGGGCGCCTGGCGGAGGCCGAGGGCGAGGCCGAGGTGTACCGGGACCTGCGCATGAAGCTCTTCATCGACCCCGACGACATGAAGGCGCAGTACCAGAAGGCCCCGGCGTGGTTGAAGACCCTGATGAACGCCTATGCCGACGGCTTGAACTACTACCTCCACACGCACCCCAAGGTGAAGCCCAGGGTGATCACGCGATTCGAGCCCTGGATGGCGCTCACCTTCAGCGAGGGCAGCATCGGCGGGGACATCGAGAGCGTTAACCTAAGACAGCTCGAAGCCTTCTACGGTAACGGCCCGAAGAAGCAGGCGTCCGCCGTCGCGCCGCCGGCGCTTCAGCGAACG
>CAYHRK010000228.1:0-5801 GCA_964358795.1 uncultured Vicinamibacterales bacterium | reverse complement strand
CGGGTGAGCATGGCGGATTCGGCCTGGGGCCAGGCCATGGTTTCGGACAGGGACGCGCCTTCGGACGCGGCCGTGGGGGCCCGCTCGGACCCATGGTGATGAGGGGCCTTCGCGAGCTGAACCTTACCGAAGAACAACGCGGGCAACTGAAGAGCGTGATGGACTCGCACAAAGACGAGTTCAAAGCCATCGGCAAGCGCATGATGGCCGCACGCGAAGCACTCGGCGATCTGGTCACCAGCGATGCGGCTGACGAAACGGCTATTCGGGACCAGGCGGCTGCGATCGCAGTAGTCGAAGGCGACGCGGCGCTGCTGCGGGCAAAAGTACACACCGAAGTATTCGCCCTGCTCACGCCAGATCAGCGGGAGAAGGCGAAGGCGATGCGCGGTCAGGCCAAGGGGCGCCTCAAGCAGATTGTCAGCCGCGTGCTGCAGAATCTGTAGCGGCACCCGCTGGCTCAACCTCTCCGCCCGAAGGGGCCGGCACGCGCCGGCCCCTTTTGTTCTGCGGGACCATCTAGAGAAGCTCCGCCTAGAACCGCCTGGTCCTCTGGCGGTCGATCACTGCGATCCCGTCAGTCCCGCGAAGGCGGGAATCCAGGACTGGACCCCCGCCCCGCATCAAGTGCGGGGCAAGCTTATTGCGGGGGTGACGAAAAACGTGCTTCATTCGGTGAGATGAAGCTCATAGAAGGTGTCTAGGTGATCGGCTACAGATCGCGGGGTTTTCGCTCCCAGTCCCTTCAGACGATGTAGTGCCGGCGTGTCCGGCATCGACGCCACGACACCGAAGTTGGGTCGAATCCTTGGGAATACCCAATGGGCATCTGCCTTGCTAATCTCCGGGCGGGGGGCGTTGTGGTCGGCGTTGGCGCACTGTTGATGCCGATTCAGGAAGATGCCTCAGACGGGAAGCCAACCGTGCGTGTCATCGCTGCCGATTTGTCGGGACATTCAGCGGCGGCGCCCGGCGAACCGATCGCCGTCGCGTTCCTGCATCACTCGGTGGGTGCGCAGCTGCTGGCATCCTCCGGTCCTCTAACCCGCATTATTCATGAACGCGCCGCGTTCATGAGCAATGCGCCGCTGTGCTTGGGTTTCTGTCGCCACCGGCTTCGACACCACGCTACGCGCGGTGCTCAGGACGTCGCCCGGGCGAGCCCTGAGCGAAGGCCCGACATCAGGCCTGAGTCGAAGCCCAACGGGCGGACTATTCTGGGCCTTCATGAATAGTCCGGGCTAACGGGCACCACGACGCAGCCGGCCGCGTGTCGGATGGCCCTATCCTCCAGACGAACATCTGCCGAAACAGGGCGAGAGGGATCCGTCTGATGTTTTCCAGCCACGTTCTCGACATAGACGCCCAGGTGGTTTCGGTGGAGATCGCCGGCGCCATCAAGGCGCAGGTGCTCGAGCGACTTCGCCGACGGGGTGTGGTGGTCGGATTGTCGGGAGGCATCGACAGCTCTGTCGTCGCCGCGCTCGCCGTGCAGGCCCTCGGTTCAGAACGGGTGGTGGGCCTGCTCATGCCGGACCTCGCGTCAGAGGACGACTCGCTGCGGTTGGGTCGCGCCATGGCGGCATCGCTCGGCATCAAGGAGTTGGTCGAGGATGTGGCTCCGATCCTGGCGGCCGCCGGCTGCTACGAGCGGCAGTCACAGGCCATCAGCATGGTGTTTCCGGACTACGAACGCGGCGACCCGTTCAAGATCGTGCTGCCGTCCATCCTGGCCGCTGGCCGGCTGAACGTCTCGCGGTTGACGGTGCGGGGACGATCGGGAACGGAGCGGACGGCCCGGATGCCTCTCGAAGCCAACCTGCAATTGGTGGCGGCCACGAATTTCAAACAGCGCGTGCGGAAAATGCTGGAGTACTACCATGCCGATCGCCTGCACTACGCTGTGGCCGGCACGCCGAACCGGCTGGAGTACGACCAGGGATTCTTCGTCAAGCAGGGCGACGGGGCAGCCGATCTCAAACCCATCGCGCACCTGTACAAATCGCAGGTCTACGCGCTGGCCGCCCATCTGGGCGTGCCCGACGAGATTTGCCGGCGTCCCCCGACCACCGATACGTTTCCCATGCCGCAGACGCAAGAGGAGTTCTACTTTTCGCTGCCCCACCACAAGATGGACCTGTGCCTGTACGCCCGCAACCACGAGGTGACGGCATCCGACCTCGCCCCGGTGGTCGGACTGAGCGTCGAACAGGTGGAGCGGGTCTTCGGCGATATCGACCAGAAGCGACGCGCCACCAGGTACCTGCACACCCGCCCTCTATTGGTGCACCCGGTGGATGAGGTCAGCGGCTGATGTGCGGCATCGCCGGGGTGGTGTCGCTCGGCGGCGATCTGAGGCCGCCTTCCATCGATCAGATCTCCCGGATGGTCGCGGCGCTGGGTCACCGTGGTCCGGACGAACGTGGGGTCTATCGGGACGCCCACGCGGCCCTGGGCCACGCACGCCTGTCCATCATCGATCTGTCTACCGGGCAACAGCCGCTCTGCAATGAAGACGGGACGCTGTGGATCGTCTTCAACGGCGAGATTTTCAACTACGTCGAACTGCGCGAGGAGCTGGTCGGGCTTGGCCACGTCTTTCGGACGCACAGCGACACGGAAGTGATCGTGCACGCTTACGAGAGCTGGAATCTCTCGGCCTTCGACCGCTTCAACGGCCAGTGGGCTGTGGCCCTGTGGGACACGGCGCGCCGCTGCTTGACGCTGGCACGCGATCCGCTCGGCGTGCGGCCGCTGCACTGGTGCCAGCACGAGGGCCGGTTGTTGTTCGCCAGCGAGGTGAAGGCCATCTTCGCGGCCGGCCCGTCCATCCCGCGTGCCTTCGATCCGGTTGGTTTGGGGCAGACGTTCACCTTCTGGACCATTGTCCCTCCCCAGGGAGTCTTTCAAGGGATCTCCGAAATTGAACCCGGTCATGCGCGTGTGTACGAAGGCGGCCGGATGACGGACACGTGCGTTTGGCGGCCCCGGTATCCTGTCGACGAGCAGCACATGTTTCGCGGGTCGCTCTCCGACGCGGTCGAGGCGACCCGCTCGGCACTGGAAGACGCGACGCGGCTCCGGATGTTGCGGGCCGATGTCCCGGTCGGCAGCTACCTGTCTGGCGGTCTGGACAGCTCGCTGGTCGCCGCGCTCGGCTTGCGCGCCAAGGGAGATCGCTTCCAGACGTTCTCGCTGCGGTTCGCCGACGCCGAATACGACGAAACGTCGTACCAGCGCCTCATGGTGCGTCATCTGGGCAGCGAACATCACGAGGTGGTCGTGTCCCGCCGCGACATCGCCGAGCACTTCCCCGATGTCATCGCGCACACCGAACGCCCCATCCTGCGAACCGCGCCGGCGCCGCTGTTTCTGCTCTCGCGACTGGTTCGCCAGGCCGGCATCAAGGTCGTGTTGACCGGCGAGGGCGCCGATGAGATGTTCGCGGGCTACGACCTGTTCCGCGAGGGCAAGGTCCGTCGCTTCTGGGCCCGCGAACCGGCTTCGACGTGGCGGCCGCTTCTGTTGGCCAGGTTGTATCCGTATCTCGCCCGATCGCCGGTCTCGCAGCAAGCGATGGCACGCAAGTTCTTCGGCCGGAATCTCGCGAACTGGCAGGCGCCGGGGTTCGCCCACGACACGCGCTGGCACACGACCGGATCGCTTGCCCGTCTTTTCTCGCGTGACGTGCGCGAGGCGCTGGTGGGCCGTGACGCGGTCCGGGAGCTGCTGGCGCAGATGCCCGCCGAGTTCGGGTCGTGGTCGTATCTGGCTCAGGACCAGTACCTCGAGATCCGTGCCCTGTTGTCGGGATACCTGCTTTCGTCGCAGGGCGATCGCATGCTGATGGCGCATTCGGTTGAAGGACGATTCCCGTTCCTCGACCGGCAGGTCGTCGAGTTGGCGAATTCGCTGCCCGCATCGTACAAGCTGCACGTCCTGGACGAGAAACACGTGCTGAAACGCGCCAGCCAGGACTTGATCCCTCCGGAGATCCTGCAGCGCAAGAAGCAGCCCTACAGAGCCCCCGACGCCCTGTGCTTCGTTGAGCCGGACGCGCCGGCATGGGTGGCGGACCTGACGAGCGAGCGCGCGCTGGCCGATGCGGGGGTGTTCGATCCGAAGACGGTCGGGCAGCTGTATGCCAAGTGCGTGGCACGCCGGGAAGAGTCCCAATTCTCCAACGCCGACAACATGGCGCTGGTCGGCGTGCTGTCCACGCAGTTGCTGCACGCCCGGTTTCTTCGGCCTGGCTCGTTTTGCGACACACCGATTGTCCCGACGCGGGTGATCGATACCGTTTCTGGAGAGACACTGGCGTGAACTGGCAGCAATCGATTCAACGATATCCGGACGCGGTGCCCCAACTGCACGACTACATCGAGGCCGCCGCCAACCGCCTTCCCGCCAAAGTGGCCATCGTGTGCCAGGACCGCCGCGCGACCTACGCCGAACTGGACGCGCAGGCCAACCGGTGCGCCCACGGCCTGATGAGACTGGGCATCGAGCGCGGCGATCGTGTCGTGGTGTTCGGCGACAACACGATCGAGACCGCCGTGGCGTTCTGGGGCATCCTGAAGGCGAATGCCGTCGCGTCGATCGTCAGTCCGCTGACAAAAGCCGACAAGCTGGCGCATATGCTTCGCGACTGTGGCGCCAGCGTGCTCATGAGCGAGGCGAATCTGGCGCGGACATTCACCTCCGCCGTGGCGGGCGCGACCGAGCTGCGCGCGATCGTCGTGGCCGGGTCGCTCGCGAAGGTTGCCGCGCCGGGTCTGCCGCCGGTGGTGGCCTGGGACGCCGTCTTGTCGGGCGACACATCCGCGACGTCGCCTGTCCGGCGCAATCTCGACACCGATCTGGCCGCGATCATCTACACATCTGGCAGCACGGGCGAGCCGAAAGGCATCATGCTCACCCACCGGAACATGCTGACGGCGGCCACCTCGATCTCGACGTACCTCGCCATCGCCGAAGACGAGGTGATCCTGAACGCGCTGCCGTTGTCGTTCGACTACGGGCTCTACCAGATGATCATGGCGTTCCGCATGGGCGCCCGACTCGTGCTCGAGCGGTCGTTTGCCTACCCGGCGCAGATTTTCCGCACCATGGTCCGGGAGGAGGTGACCGGCTTTCCCGGTGTGCCGACGGTCTTCGCCATGATGTCCGACATGAAGAATCTGGCGGACTACGACTTCTCGCACGTCCGTTACGTCACGAACACCGCGGCCGCGCTGTCGACCAGGCACATCGACTTCATCCGGCGCACGTTCAGCTCGGCGCGGGTGTTCTCGATGTACGGGCTGACCGAGTGCAAACGGTGCACGTACCTCCCGCCGGAAGACATCGACCGGAAACCCTTGAGCGTGGGCATCGCCATACCGAACACCGAACTCTGGATCGTCGACGAACACGACACCCGGTTGGGCCCCAATCAGGTCGGCCAGTTGGTCATCAGGGGCGCCACGGTGATGCGGGGCTACTGGGGCAAGCTGGAGGCCACGGCCAAGAAGCTGAGGCCTGGGCCTCTGCCGGGAGAACTGGTGCTGTACACCGGCGATTATTGCAGGCTCGATGAAGACGGCTATCTGTATTTCGTCGGCCGCATGGACGAGGTGATCAAGTCGCGCGGGGAGAAAGTTCCGCCCGAGGAAGTGGAGCGGGCATTGATGAAGATTGCCGGCGTCAAGGAGGCCGGCGTCATCGGTGTGCCGGATGACGTGCTGGGCAACGCCATCAAGGCGTTTGTGATCCTCGAGGAGGGCGCACCGCTCACCGAGCAGAGCATCAAGATCGAGTGC
>CAYHRK010000227.1:0-5801 GCA_964358795.1 uncultured Vicinamibacterales bacterium | reverse complement strand
AGCACGGCGCGCATGCCGGCCTGGCGGGCGCCTTCGATGTCGTGTTTTACGCTGTCGCCAACCATCACGGCCTCCCGGGCCGGCACGCCGAGGGCCTCGAGCGCCGATTCGAAGATCGCCGGGTGCGGTTTCAGATAGCCGAGCTCGGCCGATGACACGGCGGCGGTGATCAGCCCATCGAGTTCGAAGTGGGCAGCAAACACGTCGAGCGGGCGCTGGGTGTTCGAGATCAGGCCGATTTTCAGGCCGGCGTCCGCCAGCGCCCGCAGTGCCGGCTCCACATCGTCGTACAGGTAGAAATGGTGGCACGCGGCCCACTCGTCGTAGATGTCGCGCGCGGCGGTCTCGGTGCCGGGTCCGGTGCCGCCCATGTGCTCGATGATGCTGCGCGTGTAGTTGACGAAGAGCTGCGCGTCGTAATTGTGCGCCTTCACCTCGTCGAGAATCGGCGCCGAGCGGGCCACCGCCGTGTGAAAGAGCGCCGCGTCCACCCGCACACCTCTGCGGGCGCAGAAAAACTCGTAGCCCTGCCCCTGCAGCGTGGGTCCGGGGTAGATCAGGGTGAAGTCGACGTCGAAGCACACGGCGTTGATCATGATGTGACCCGCCTCGGAGGCGAGCGGCGTCCATTATACCGGCCGGGTGCGTGTTCTTGGGGCGGAACGGGCCGGATCTGCCCTTGTGAAGACGTATAATCAAATGGATCGCTTGCTGGCAGTGGTCTTGCTATGGTGGTTGATTAAGGAGGTCGCTCTGTGTTGAAGAAACTCTGTCTTGTGGCGTTTGTGGTGGTTGTCGTGGCAACGGCTGTGCTGATGGCTGCTCCACGCGCCACGCTGATTCTGCGCAATGGCGATAAGGTCAGCGGCAGCCTGATTGACATGGGTGGCAGCGGTTTCACCATTCGCACAGGCGGCAGTGACGAGACCATTGCGACCGGCGATGTCGCCTTGATCGAGTTCCAGAGCGGTACGATTCCGCGCGATGTGGTGGCGAAAATGCAGGGTGGCCGCCCCTTCGTCGTGCTGCGCAACGGTGACCTCGTCGACGGGCGCTTGGACGACATCGGGGGCACCGACCCGCTGCGCCTGACGGTTCGAACGCAGGATGGACAGCAAGACTTCAGCTCGACCGAGGTGAGCCGCATCTTCCTGGCGAAGTGGGAGGGCATGCCCGCCCCGGAGGCGAAGGCGGAGAGCAAGGCCGACAGGACGGACCAGAAGCCGCTTGAACAGGGAGGCCGGGGCATGTCCGTGCCGGCGCGTCAGTGCTGGACCGACACCGGAATCTTTGTGCGGCGCGGCCAGATGGTGTCGTTTCTGGCCAGCGGCGAGATTGGATTGAGCGAGGCCGCCAACGATACCGCCGGTCCGGCAGGTTCGAAAACCGGGCGCTACTCGCGGAACGCTCCGATGCCGTCGGTCCCGGCTGGGGCCTTGCTGGGACGCATTGCCAACGGACTGCCGTTTGGCATCGGCGATCAATCCCAGGCCCTCAGCATGCCGGGGGCCGGAGATCTGTATCTGGGCATCAACGACGACGACTGCGGCGATAATCGCGGCGAGTTCCGCGTGGAGATCACGCAGTCCGGGCGCCGGCGCTAGTTCTTTCCATCGCCATGTCAGACTGGAAAGACACGCTGAATCTGCCCAAGACGGGCTTCCCGATGAAGGCCAACCTGCAGGCGACCGAGCCACAGATGCTGGCGCACTGGGACGCCATGGGGCTGTACCAGAAGCTTCGCGAGCGTCGGCGCGGTCGGCCGGTGTTCATCCTGCACGATGGCCCGCCCTACGCCAACGGCGACATCCACCTGGGCACGGCCCTCAACAAGATCCTGAAGGACGTAGTCGTGCGTTCGCGCTCCATGATGGGATACGACTCGCCGTACGTGCCGGGGTGGGACTGCCACGGCCTGCCGATCGAATTGAAGGTGGTGCGCGAACTCGGATCGAAGAAGCAGCAGATGGGCGTGGCCGACTTGCGCCGCGCCTGCCGTCAGTACGCCGCCCGATTCGTCGCGACCCAACGCGAGCAGTTTCAGCGGCTGGGGGTGCTGGGCGACTGGGCAGAACCATACCTGACGATGGACTTCCGGTACCAGGCGGCCATTGTCAGAGCGCTCGGCAAGTTCGTCGAGCGCGGCATGGTGTACAAGGGCAAGAAGCCCGTACACTGGTGCATTCATTGCCGCACAGCCCTGGCCGAGGCCGAGGTGGAGTACGAGAACCACACCTCGCTGTCGATCTACGTCGAGTTCCCGCTTCAGGACGCCGGCGCCGCGCAACTGGCTTCGCGGGTGCCGGAGCTGAAGGACCGGGCCGTGTCGGTACTGATCTGGACGACCACGCCCTGGACGATTCCATCGAATCTCGCGCTCGCGTTTCATCCGGAAGCCCTCTATGCCGCCTTTCCGTGGGACGGGCGGGTGGTGGTGGTGGCTGAGGCGCTGGCCGAACAATTGTCGTCAACGCTGGGCCGGCCGCTCGAACATCCCGTGGTCAAGGTTCCCGGCGCGGTGTTCGAAGGCCTTCGGTTCAGGCATCCGCTATACGACCGCGACTCGCTCGGCGTACTGGCCGACTACGTCACGCTCGACACGGGCACCGGAGTCGTGCACACGGCGCCGGGGCATGGCGCCGACGATTTCCACACCGGGGTCAAGTACGGGCTCGAGATCTACGCGCCGGTCGGCGGCGATGGCCGGTTCCTCGACTCGGTCGAGCGCTTCGCGGGTTTGACGGTGTTCGAGGCCAACCCGAAGGTAGAAGCCGCGTTGGCCGAATCCGGCCGTCTGTGGAAAAGCGAGCGGTTCGAGCATGCATATCCGCACTGCTGGCGTTGCCACCATCCGGTGATTTTTCTCGCCACGTCTCAGTGGTTCATCGCATTGGACGACACCGGTCTGCGACAGTCTGCGGTCGCGGCCACCGCCGGCGTGCAGTGGTTCCCCGCCTGGGGTGGAGACCGGATGCGCGGCATGTTCGAGACGCGGCCCGACTGGTGCATCTCGCGCCAGCGCGCGTGGGGCGTGCCGATTCCAGCCGTCACCTGCACGGTCTGCGGCACGGCCACGCTGGACGCGGCCCTGGTTGAACGGGCCGCGCAGGCGTTCGAGCGGCAGGGCGCCGAAGCGTGGTACGAGCGGCCGATTGGCGACTTCCTGCCCGCGGGCTTCGCCTGTCCGTCGTGCGGCGGGACGGCCTTCGAGCGCGAGCAGGACATTCTGGATGTGTGGTTCGACTCGGGTTCCAGCCATGAGGCGGTGCTGGCCGTCCACCCGGAGCTTCGCTGGCCGGCCGACCTCTATCTGGAAGGATCCGATCAGTACCGCGGCTGGTTCCAGAGCTCGATGCTCGTCGGGCTCGGCACACGGAATCGTGCGCCCTACCGGCAGGTCGTCACGCACGGGATGGTGGTGACCGACGAGGGCAAGAAGATGTCGAAGTCGCTCGGCAACGACGTCCCGCCCGAGCGGGTCATCAAGCAGAGCGGCGCCGAGATCCTGCGGCTGTGGGTGGCCAGTGTCGACTACCGGGAAGAGGTGCGCTTCGGCCCGGAAATCCTCGCCCGTGTGGTGGAGGCCTATCGCAAGATTCGCAACACCTTGCGTATTCTGGTGGCCAACCTGAGCGACTTCGATCCGGTCGCCGCCAGCGAGGCGCGAGCCGAGATGGACGAGGTGGATCGTTACGCGCTGGCCCGCTACGCCCGCGTCGCGGCGACGATTCGCGCGGCGTACGAAGTCTACGATTTCGCGGCGGTGTTCCAGGCTCTCAACGCGTTTGTGACGGTGGATTTGAGCGCGTTCTACGTGGATGTGTCGAAAGATCGGCTCTACACGCTGGCTCCGACAGCCAAGGCCCGGCGGTCGGCACAAACGGCCATGTACCGGATGGCCAACGGGCTGGCGCGCCTGATTGCGCCGGTCTTACCCGTCCTGGCCGAAGAGTACTGGACGCACTTGCCGGGCGCGCGCGAAGAGTCGGTGCATCTGGCCGAGTTCGTCAACGACGATGACCAGTGGATCGACGACGAACTGGTGGCCCGTATGGACCGGCTGCTGAAGCTGCGGGGGGCCGTGAACACCGAACTCGAGAAGCTGCGGCAGGCCAAAGTGATCGGTCAGTCGCTCGAGGCGGCCGTACACCTGAGAGCGGCGGGGTCCATCAGCGCCCTGCTCTCGCGGTCGGGGGCCGCCCTGCCCACGCTCTTCATCACCTCGCAGGTGGACGTCGAGACTACGCCCACTGTGCCAGATGAGGAGCCCGCCTCTGGCGCGATGTACACCGACGGTGACGGCAACGCCGTCCGCATCTCGGTGTCGCGCGCACGCGGTGTGAAGTGCGATCGGTGCTGGCGCTACGTGGCCAGCGTCACCTCAGCCGCCGGCCGAGAAGGGGTGTGCCCACGGTGCGAGGACGCCCTGGAGGCGTTAGGGCGGTGAACGGCCCGTCGATCGACCCATTGAAGGACCCGTTGAAGGACCCGGTGCGCGACCCGTCGAGCAGCACCGGAGACGGGATCTCGCGCGAGATGCCGGTGCCGGCGCGTCTCAGGCTGACGGCGAATCAGATCGTGCAGGTGGTCGGCATCATTGCGTTCGACCAGATCACGAAGGCGCTGGTGCGCATGCGGGTGCCGGTGTTCGATTCGGTCGAGGTGGTTGCGGGGTTTCTGAACGTGACGCACGTGCGGAACACGGGAGCGGCGTTCGGCTTCCTGAACGCGGTGGATTTTCCGTACAAGTCCGCCGTGATTGCCCTGATCGCCACCTTCGCCCTGATTGGCATCGCCGTATTCGCCGCCAGGTTGTCGCCGCACGAACGGGTGGCGCGCGCCGGATTGACGATGATCCTGGGCGGCGCGGTGGGGAACCTGATCGATCGTCTCACGCTCGGGTCGGTGGTGGATTTCGTCGATGTGGTGTTCGGCACTTGGCACTTCTGGGCGTTCAATGTGGCAGACGCGGCCATTACGCTGGGTGTGGTGGCCATGATGATCGATATGATCGGATTGGGAAAGCATGTATCCACGACTGCTTGAACTCGGGCCGCTCACCGTCTACAGCTATGGCGTGCTGCTGGCGGCCGCGTACCTGCTGGCGCTCTACCTGACCGTGCGGCGGGCGCGTCAGTTCGGGCTGGACGGCGACCGCGTCCTGGACCTGGGCATCTACATCATCATCTCCGCCCTGGTCGGGGCGAAGCTGCTGCTGCTGGTCGTCGACTTCAATTACTTCCGTCGTCAGCCGGCCGAACTGTGGACGCTGGCGCGGTCGGGCGGCGTGTTCTACGGCGGCCTGGTGCTCGCGTTTCTGGTGGGCCTCTGGTACATGCGCAAGCACCGTCTGCCGGTGTGGACCACGGCCGATGCCATCGCGCCAGGCATCGCGTTGGGTCACGTGGTGGGCCGCATGGGGTGTCTGCTGGCGGGCTGCTGCTACGGCAAACCCACCACGCTGCCGTGGGGCATCACGTTTACCGATGCGTTTGCCGCCACCAACGTGGGCACCCCGCTGCACGTCGCTCTACATCCGACGCAGCTGTACGAGGCCGGTGCCGAACTGCTGATCCTGTGTGGCCTGCTGGCGTTCGAACGACGCGGCCGGCGGTTTTCGGGCCGGACGTTCTGGGCGTACATCCTTCTGTACGCAGTCTCGCGGTTCGCCATCGAGTTTTTTAGGGGCGATCCGCGTGGCGCGAACTTCGGCTTCTCGACCTCGCAACTGATCTCGTTGGCGCTGGCGCCGGTTGCCGTCGTGATGCTGATCGCGTTGGCCCGGCGGCGCCCGGTGAACC
>CAYHRK010000226.1:2602-5819 GCA_964358795.1 uncultured Vicinamibacterales bacterium | reverse complement strand
TGTGCAGCGCGAATGGCAGTGGGATAACCACCGGTGCCGGCGCCGATCACGATGACGTCAAACTGATTGGCCACGTGAACGTATCTCCTGCCTGACGGCCAGTTACGGGCTCTTAGTGGATCTTCAGACGGACAGCCTGCATCGCTTGGCTGGCCGGGGTGTAGTCGGGCTCGATCGACAGCGCCTGGCGAAAGCACTCGATGGCCTGGCCGTAGTACTCCTTGGCCACGTAGACGCGGCCGAGGTTGAACCACGGGAAGTGGTAGCTTTCGTATCTTGTCGCCTCCAAGGCCCGTTGCAGCCACAAAATGGCATCGTCGAGCTTCTGCTGCTCGATGAGGTAGGCGCCGATGTCGTTGTAGGGATTGCCGAATTCCGGATCCACATCGATCGCCTTGTGGCATTCGGCGATGGCTTCTTCCAGATGGCCCTGGAACGAGTACGTCCACCCGAGAAAGGTATGGGCCTCGGCGGTCGGAAACAGATTGATGGACGCCTGGTACAACGCCACGGCGTCATCCAGTTCGCCGCTCATCTGACGGTCGTAGGCCTGCTGAAAGAGCTCCAAAGCCCGGTCCAGCAGCGCCGTTCGCGAGGAATGTTCGCCGTCCATCCGCGTTTCGCAGGCTCCTGGTTCACGTTACCGGGAGCGTTGCAACACTGTCAAGCAAGTGGCCCGCTCGAGCGGCGTCCGAAGCTCGCGGCTTGAACTGGCGGTCATCCGGCGCCTACAATCATCGCACCCGTTTGTCGGATCACTTTGAGCCAACCCGGCAAACAACGACTGGTGGTCCACCAGCTTTCGAGGATGTCACCCGTGGCACCTGGTCCGAGAACAGTCCTGATCGTCGATGACGACGAGGGCATGCGCGACACGCTGACGGCGATTCTGCGCCGCGACTACCGGGTGCTGCGCGCGTCAACGGGCGAGCAAGGCATCACCGTCCTCAACCGCGAGACGGTGGACGTGGTGTTGCTCGATGTCAAGATGCCTGGCATCAGTGGTTTCGACGTGCTGCGGCAGATCAAGGACACGCAGCATCTGATCGAAGTCATCATGATCTCGGCCATTACCGAAGTGGAAACCGCCGTCCGGGCGATGAAGCTGGGCGCCTATCACTACATCACCAAGGATTTCGAGTACGACGCCGTGCTGTCGCTCGTGCGCAACGCCTGCGAACGGCTCGACCTGAACCGCAGGGTGATGACGCTGAGCGCGCAGGTGGCCGACGATCGGGAACGCCCGTTCGTGGTCGGCCCAAGCAAGGCCATGCGCGACATCATCGATCTGGGCCGCCGGGTGGCGGGTCTGTCCGCCACGGTGCTGATTCTCGGTGAAAGCGGCACCGGCAAGGAACTGCTGGCGCGCATGCTCCACCGCGAATCGGACCGGGCCGACGCGTCGTTCCTGCCGGTGAATCTTGCCGCCATCCCGGGTGAGCTGATCGAATCGACGCTGTTCGGTCACGAGAAGGGGTCCTTCACGGGCGCCGTCCGGCAGCAGCTCGGCAAGTTCGAACTGGCGTCGGGCGGCACGCTGTTTCTCGACGAGATCGGCGAGCTGAAACCCGAGGTGCAGGCGAAACTGCTGCGCGCCATTCAGGAATCCGAGATCGAGCGAGTGGGCGGGACCAGGCCCATCAAGGTCGACCTGCGGTTGATCGCGGCCACCAACATCGATCTCGAGAAAGCCGTGCGCGAGGGCCGTTTCCGCGAAGACCTCTACTACCGCATCAACGTCATCCCGATCAGGATCCCACCGCTGCGGGAGCGGATCGAGGATCTGCCGGCGCTGGTGACGTTCTTTCTGGAACGCTACAACGTCAAGTTCCGGAAGCACTTTCTTGGCGTCACCGACTCGGCGCTGGCAATTTTGGGGGCCTACGGCTGGCGCGGCAACATCCGCGAGCTCGAGAACCTGATCGAACGACTGGTCGCGGTCAGCATGGACAAGGAGTGGATTGGCAACGAAGACCTGCCGTACGAGTACCACCTCGCGCCGCTCGTCAGAACCGAAAAGGTCACCGAGGCGTTGTTCGACCGCGCCTGCGAAACCTTCGAACGCAACTTCATCCTGAAGGCGCTCGAGCAGGCCAATGGCAACGTCACGGCGACGGCGCGCGACCTCGGAGTGCCGCTCAGCACGCTGAAGAACAAGATGGACAAGCTCGGCATCCGCGAGATTGTCAAGAAAATCAGGAACACCTGACCAGCCTGGCCGATTGCAGAAACTGCAACATCCTGCCAGTTTTGTGATCGCAGTTTCTACATCACGACTGACTCCCAGCCGCCGCCATCCAAACGCGTCATCTGCCCGCCGCTGCACGCGGTCATCATTCCGTGCGGATCACACCCTTGTAAGGCCCGGTAACCAGTAGGACCTGCGGCGGCAGCTCTACCTGCGACTGCACGCGCCTGCCCGCAGGTTCGTGCGTGTCCGGTACTGGAACATCGGTTGCAAAGAGGAAGGCGACGGAAACGGAGATTCCATGAAGCCTTCTGCCTTCAACCTGCGCGTGCCGATGCCCTCCGGCGATGTGTTTCTGATGAACACGCTGACCGACGCGCAATTGATGGTATCTGACGATGTCGACGCCTTGCTCGGCCGCCTGCACGCGGAGACGCCCGATGTGGGCAGCCTCGATGATGCCAGCCAGGAGGCGTTGACCACGCTAACCGCAAACGGCTTCGTGGTGTCCGATCGCGATGCGGAACAGGCAGTGCTTCGCACGTACTTCGAGGATTTCCGCGAGGATGTCTCGCAGATGCGGATCACGATTCTGACCACGCTGCAGTGCAACTTCGCGTGCGACTACTGCTTCCAGGGCGACCACGTGGACGGCGGGCGGCCGGCCCCGAAGATGTCGCTCCAGACATCGGAGCGCGTGGCCCAGTGGGTCGGCCACCAGCTCGACACGGTGCGGCCGAGCCGGCTGGTGCTGACGTTTTTCGGCGGCGAACCGCTCTTGAACATTCCCGCCATGATCGACTTGGCCCAGCGGTGCTGGCAGTTCACACAGGCGCGCGGCATCAGGCAGATCGTGAGCATCATCACCAACGGCCTGCTGCTGACGCCGGAACTGGTGGATCAGATGCTGCCGCTCGGACTGACCGGCGTGAAGGTGACGCTCGATGGCGACCGCGACACCCACGACCGGATGCGCCCACTCAGAGGCGGTCAGCGCACCTTCGATCGCATCATCGAGAACGTGCGACG
>CAYHRK010000226.1:0-2502 GCA_964358795.1 uncultured Vicinamibacterales bacterium | reverse complement strand
GCCCACTCAGAGGCGGTCAGCGCACCTTCGATCGCATCATCGAGAACGTGCGACGCGTCGCCTCGAAGATTCCCGTGGCCATTGGCGGCAACTTCGACGCCGACACGGTCGAGTCGTACCCGGACCTGCTCGAATTCCTGAAGAGCCAGGATTTCGCCGACCGCATCTCCAAGGTGGCTTTCAAGCCAGTGATTCGGTCGTCGTCGCCCGCCGCCCCCAAAGGCCTCATCCCGCTCACCCCGGTGGGCGCCGATCGCCAACCGCTCAATGGCACGTGCGTGAGCGCGGCTGGCGGGGGCCGCAGTGCAGCGTCGGTGTGCGACAACTGCCACTTCGCCGACGACCAGATGTCGTTTCTGCGCGAAGAAACGAAGCGGCACGGTCTGCCGACGCCCGACGGCGTCCACATGGGGCCTTGCGAACTCTACCGCCGTCACTCGCACACCATCGGACCCGACGGAACGCTGTACGCGTGCCCGGGATTCACCGGCGACAACGCGCTCGCGGTCGGCCACATCAGCGGCGAGCGCGATCGCCACCAGGCCGCGGCCGCAACACGGTTCGAACACCTGGCGCCGTGGCGCCAGTGCGGAGACTGCTCGTTCATTCCAGTGTGCGGCGGCGGATGCGCCGTTTCGTCGCACACGGAGCTTGGCGACATGGAAGCGCCGTCATGTCACAAGCGTTCATTCGAATCGGCGTTGGTGTCGTTGGCGGAGGACACCGCCAGCACCATGGCAGGAGGGATACAATGAGGATTACAGTCGTCAAGAAGGGCGCACCGAAACACGACGGAAGAGATGTTTGCCCGTGGTTGATCGCGGTCCCACCCGAGGACGGCAAGTAGCGCGTCCCAAGCACGCACCCTGGGAGGGGGCAGACAGCAGCCTCGCCCGCGCGACGCTTACACGTGGTGGTACCCGCTTGTGGCTGCCACCCGCGGCGATCGGCCCGGGCATCGGATGGGCGCTGTTTGCCCTTGCGTGCCAGAACCCAACCCCGCCATTGCCGCCGTCGGACACCATTGGCCTGACGATCGGCGTTCCGCAGAGCCGGCAGCTCGACCCCCGCCACGGTGTCAGCGCCGTGGCCGACTTCTTGAGGTACGAGCGACTGACGAGCAACGACGCCAGCGGCCGAACAGTGGCGCGCTTGTTGGAGAGCTGGTCGGTGCAAGCCGACGGACTGACGTGGAACCTGCGGCTCCGACCTGGGATCAAGTTCCAGGACGGCACTCCCCTGGCTGCCGCCGACGTGAAACGATCGATCGAGCAGGCTCGGGAACGTTCAGGCTGGATGACCTCGTCGGTGTGTTGGCCCGACGTGTGGGCCATCGACACCCCATCCGACCTCGACGTGGTCGTGCGTCTCAGGCGGCGCTGCTTCTACCTGCTGGACGATCTCGATCCGGCGATCACCCGTGGACCTCCCAGCCAAAAGCCGGTTGGCACCGGACCGTTTGTAGCCGTGTCGTCGTCGGAAAACGAGTACCTGTTCAAAGCCAACCGGCAGTACTACCTCGGACCGCCGGCAGTTGGAAACGTCGTGGTGCGTTCGTACGACACGCTGCGCACGGCGTGGGTCGACATGATGCGGGGCCGCGTGGATTTCCTGTGGGAGGTTGGACCGGACACGGCCGAGTTTCTGAGGGACCAGGCCTCGGTCGCCGTGCGATCGTTTCCCAGCTACTATTCGTACAGCATTGTCCTGAACTCGGCCCGCCCACCGTTCCGGGATCCCGTGGTGAGGCGGGCGTTGAATATCGCGGTCGATCGTGCGGAGCTGATTCAACTGGGCCTCAAGGGCATGGGCCTTCCGGCCGATGACCCCGTGTGGCCGTCGTATTGGGCCCGCGCAAGCCAGGTGGCCAACGTCGCGTACGACCCCGCCAGAGCCGCCGGAATGCTGCGGACACTGCCCGGTGTCGCACCAGCAGCCGCCGGCGATCGATCGGCGTTTCCAGCGGCCCGGATCGCGTTCACGTGCCTGGTTCCTGCCAACTTCACGATCTACGAACGCCTGGCCCTGTTGGTGCAACGCCAACTACGGGCGATCGACGTCGAGATGCGGATTGAATCGCTCCCGATCAACCAGTTCCTCGTTCGGGTCCAGAGTGGAGATTTCGACGCCGCGCTGTTGAACATGGTGGGCGGACCCTATTCGATGATTCAGTATCGCTTCTGGCATTCGCCCGGTGCCCGGCGTATGTGGAACGTCTGGGACTATCGCAACGCAAGCGTGGACGCGGCGCTCGAAGCCATGCGCGATGCGCCCGACGATGGGGCGTTCCGTGCGGCCATGGCGCGCTTCACCAGCGCCGTGCACGACGACCCGCCCGCCATCTTCCTGGCGTGGAGCGAGACGGTGCAGGCCGTCAGCCGGAGGTTCGAGCTTCCCGCCGTCGCGAAAGGACGCGACGCCATCTACTCGTTGAACCGCTGGCGGCCTCACGGCGAGGCGGAGCGGTTGCCGTGAAGACCCTGCGGGTGCGTTTCGCCATCA
>CAYHRK010000225.1:0-5822 GCA_964358795.1 uncultured Vicinamibacterales bacterium | reverse complement strand
CGGTGGGGCCCGCGGCCTCGCCCGCCGCAGGGGCGGTGCCCACGCCGTACCCCGCGTGTTGCGCCGGGGCGGCCGCGCCCGCGGCGCGCGCCTCGCCGGCGCGCAGGGCGGCGAGGGCCTCGTCCAGTTCCTGCAGCGTCGCTGAGCGCCTGTTCTGCAGCGCCGCGATGCGGCCGTGCGTGGCGCGCGCCAGCGCCAGGGCGGCATCAGCCGCCTGCTGTTCGGCCGCCGCCGCGGTCGCACCCTGGCCGGCGGCCAGGGCAGCCGAGCGGGCGCCGCGGGCGTAGGCGCCGAGATCGCGGCCGTCGAGCACCACCAGCACCTGACCGGCGCGCACGCGATCGCCTGGCGCCACCCGCACCTCGCTTACCGGCGCCAGGATGCGCGCCATCACCGTCGCCGTCGTCCGCGCCTGCACTACACCACCGGCCTCGAACGTGTCGGCGAGGTCGGTCATCGTCACGTTCGCAACCGTCACCGGAATCGGCGCGGCCGCGTCAGCGGGCGAGGGATCCGAGTCGCTCGAGCATGCCGGTTGCGCGAGGACCCCGAGCGCGATGAGCATGGCGACGGCGCTCGCGGCCACTGTTCGTCTTCTGCCAATCATGTCGGTTCTCATCGCCTTCCCAGCGCGCGTTCGAGCGCCGCCGTCTGCACCAGCACATCCACCTGCGTCGCCATCTGCTGCGTCTCCGCCTGCATCACCGCTTCGGCCGCGCGCAGCAGCGACGCCACGTCGGTCAAACCGCCTTCGTAGCGGTCGCGGACGATGCGTTGGCTCTCGCGGGCCTGGGCCACGGCGGCGCGGCCGACGGCTTCGCTGGCGCGGGCCGCGTCGAGCTGCGCGAGGGCGATGCGCACGTCGAGGCGCGCGGCGGTCTCCGCCTTTTCGCGCTCCAGGGCGCGTCGGGTGGTCTGCTGGCGGGCTTCGGCTAACCGCGCCTGGTCCGCGAAGCCGTGGAACACGTTGAGCCGCACGACCGTGCCCACCACCCAGCTCGAGGCGCGGGTACCCCACTGCCCGCCGTTCAGCTCCCAGCCGCCCTGTGCCGCTACCTGCGGGAGGAACGCCGCGCGAGCCGCCGTCAGCGCCGCTCCGGCCAACTGCTCCTGGAGCGTGGCGAGCGTCACGTCGGGCCGGCTCTTCAGGGCTTCCGCTTCGAGGGAGGGAAGCGCTGTCGGCTCGAGGGCACCCGGCGCGGGGGTGGGATCGAGCGTGAACATTGAATCGAGCGGCTCGCCCATCACCTGGCTGAGCCGCGCGCAGGCGATCCGCTCGTCGGACTCCGCCCGGATCTGCTGCTGGCGCGTTCGGGCGACGTGCACGTCGAGTTGCAGGACGTCTGCGTCAGTCACCAGGCCCGCGTCACGCCGGTTGCCCGCCAGTTCGCGATCCGCGCGCGCGGCCTCAACGGCTGCTGCGGCAGACTGTCTGGCCGCCGCCGCAACGAGCACGCGCCCGTAGGCGTCGGTGACGTCCACGGCCAGGTTGTGATCGATCAGTGTGCGCCCGGCCGTCGCCATGTCGCGGCCAATCCCGGCCGCGCGGACATTCGCCCTGGCGGCGCGGTCGACGAGCGACTGCTCGACCATGATGGCCGCGCGGAAGTTGTCGATGGCGGCAGGATGATTGAGCGCGTCGAGCGCGAAATCGGCCTCGGTAAGCCGGCGTTGCGCCAGCAGCGAGCTGAAGACGAAGACCGGCTGGTTACCGCGCTGCCACGACTCGGTGACGTCCACTTTGGGGAAATAACCGGCGCGAGCCTGCGTGACGCGCTCGGCGGCCTCGCGCTCGGCGGCCGCCGCCGACCGGACATCGAAGTTCTGCGACCGGGCGCGGGCGATGGCCTCCGGCAGGGTCAGCCGCGTCTGGGCGGACGCCGGTACTGCAACCCACAGCCCGGCCAGGAGGATCAGCGTGGCAAGGCGTCTTGTCATGTGTGCTAAGAGATTCGGGTACGCGGAAAAGGTTACAAACACTGGCGGGCGACGACAACCAGGGGTGGTCTAACTGAGCATGTAGTTGACTCCATATGCCTCCAAGACCATAATTGATCGTGGCCTGGGAAGTAGACCTCCACACGAACTTCGTACCGGAGTTCCACGCCCTGCCCGAGGCGGTGCAGGACGAACTCCTGGCGCACGTGGCGGTCCTGGAGGTGTTCGGTCCCCAGCTCGGGCGCCCGCGCGTGGACACGCTGAAGGGCTCGCGCCACGCGAACATGAAGGAGCTGCGCTTTGATGCGGCAGACGGCGTCTGGCGCTTCGCCTTCGCGTTCGACCCGAAGCGCAAGGGCATGGTGCTGTGCGGGGGCGACAAGTCCGGCGGCAGCGAGAAGCGGTTCTACCGCCAGCTCATTGCCAGGGCCGACGAGCGGTTCGACGCCCACCTGGCGGCCGTTGCGCATCGAGGGACAACGCGAGGGGCGCCAAAGAAGGGGAGGAGAAAACCATGAAGAACCTCGACCGCATCCGGAAGCAGCTCAGCCCCGCTCGCCGCAAGAAGATCGCGGTACGAACGGCCACGCTCATCGCTGAAGAGAAATCGCTGCAAGAGCTTCGGCAGGCGCACAAGCTGACACAGAAGAGGATGGCCCAGGTTCTGGGCATCGGCCAGGACAGTGTGTCGCGGCTCGAGCAACGCAGCGACTTACTGATCTCGACCCTGCGTGGCTACGTGGAAGCCATGGGCGGCCGGCTTTCGCTGATGGCGGAGTTCCCGAACCAGGAACCGGTCGCGTTGACCGGCATCGCCGCGCTCGACTCGGGTGGGGATTCGCCAACGCGGGGGAATTTCGGAGGGCGGCCGCAATCGGAGCGATACTAGAGCCATGCCTCGCCATCACACGGTGCCGGAGGTGTACCTGAAGGGGTTCCTCGACCCCGAGAAGGTGGCGGAGCGTCAGAACGTCCTTTGGCTCTACGAGCGTGACCGGAAGATCCGTCCGAGGGGCGTCGACGCCGTGGGCGCGGAGGAGGGGTTCTACCTTGACCCAGAGAACACCGGGCACGAGGACGCCACGGAGAAGGGGTACACGTTCATCGAGTGGCTGGCCGACCCGATCTTGGACAAGCTGCGCGCCGGCGCAATCCGGCTCGAACGGTACGAGAAGGACCAACTCTCCTACTTCATCGCGCTCCAGAAGTTCCGGACCACTCTCAATCGGGAGATCTTGAACGCAGCAGAGGTCGACGAGTTCCGGCACACGTGCAGGCGCCTCCTCGACGAGAAGCGCGTCCACGAGATCGTCGGAACGACGGAGGCGGAGAGGTCCGGCCGGGTGAAGTTCTCGCTCGAGGATGCGGAGAAGTTCGTCTCCGACATGGCGGATGGCACCATCCGGCTCGAGCAGACCGGCAAGGGATGGGCGCTCACGCATGCCTTGGAGGGCGGGCAGATGCTCGCGCCGATGATCGCCCGCCTCCACTGGACCATGCTCGAAGCGCCCGCCTCCGAGTCGTGGATCACGACGGACAACCCCGTGGCCCTCTTCGAGCCGTTCCCGGTCCGGCCGCGCCGGGAGATCTACGGTCCGTCGTTCCAGTTCCTGTTCCCGGTCAGCCCCCGGTTCCTCCTGTTCGGCGATCCGATGACCAAAGGGCCGGACGACCGCGGGCGGGTGCCGGCGAGCACGGTCCGGCAGATGACCGCGGACCTTCTCCGGATCGCCCACCGCCAGGTCTACGCCTCGTATTTTTCCAAGGATCTGCAGGCCCTGGTGAACCAAGTCTTCAAGGAACGGGAGCCGCTGGTCGTCGCGATGCCAGCGGCCTATCGAGGCTGACAGGGCATCCCGTCGGTCGCGAAGAGCTGCGTCTGCGTGCTCAGCGACTGTAAGATTGACGCGCGAGGACTGCGGATGGAAATCTGCGAATAGACTCGACTTCTGGTTTAGGCGCTATGACGTTTCTGGTGTGGCCGCAAAAGCGTCGAAATAATGCGAGAGCCGTGCGTAGCGCCTATACAACTTTTCGTCATTCCGGGACCAGAATTGTGCATGCTGTTCCCGAACCCATTGATGTGCCTCTCGTTTCGCCGCAACGAGGTTCGCCGACGCCTTCAACACCGCTGGCGAGAGCATGTGGAGCATGGGCCAGCCATCGTCGGACGTACAAATGAACTCCTTGCTGCGAGTGGCCATTCGCGCGGCATACGCGTCGAGCGGTTCCGCCGGTGACAGGTGCTCGATGAAGTTGAGATAATCGACCAGGCCGCGCCCGACGAGGATTCGCGGATATTCGGCCATTCGCGATTCCAAGGTGTAGGCGCTGAGCAGCGCGGGACCGTAGACCTCGTTTGGAAGAATCTCCACTCCAATCCCGACATCGACTCCGGCGCGCCATGGGATACCTTGAGCCAACGACAATAGCGACAGGGCGGAGAGACCAAGTAAGGCGTTCCACGCGTCGACCACAGCCCGAGCCCGGCTGAGACGTTCGTCAACACCATCGACCTGCAGAGGGAAGGCCACGGTGAAGCAATCCGAAAACCCCGTCTGAAACGCCTCCAACGTGCGAACGTTCGTGAACTCGTCCCGACGTTCAGGTGGAAGGTTTGCTAGCGCGTCTTCACTGACATGCTTGTTGTTGGCCAGCCACTCGGCAACAGACGTGCGGACGTTCCGCACGACGGCACCCGTTTCTGACATTGCTTGAAAGAAAGCGTCCTTGTCCTCATTCGTCCTCGGAACGCCCTTAAACTGGGACAACTTCTCGCGTTGCCCGAGGAGATCGACAAACGCAACGAAGTAGAATCCAGCGGTCATGTTGAGCTGCGACATTCAGCGACTGTAGCCGTGTTGTTCTCCGACTGCAATGTGTGACCGAATAGCAGAAAGCGAACGTCACCATTGGTCGTGACCACTGAGTGTGACGGTCACCTGCGCCGGCGCTATCCTGCGAACATCTTGCCGGTGCCTCATGGTACCCTCGCGTGCTTGCTGCCTTCGCGCAGTTCGGCAATGACTTGCGCTCGGACCGCACGCGCGCCGGCATGCGCGCCGCGATGGACCTCGGACGAAGGACGTTCCGAGCACCGTTTTGGGCACACCAATGTCCCATAGCAGTCGCGCACCTCTCGAATGACGCGAACGATTCCAGCGGCTCGTCAGCGAGGAGACGCGCTTCGGCCGGAAGGCCCTGCCTGAACGGCGGGGGCGCTCGGCTCCGCAAAGTGGCGCTTGGCAAACGCTCGTCCCGAACCCGATTTGAGGTATCGCTCGAAGCGGATGGCGGTGGCCTCATCGGCGAACTCCATCGCGACCACCAACTCCCAGGGCTTGAAGCGGGCAGTGTGAGGCGATCGTCCGGCGTTGTGCGCAGCGAGGCGCGCAGCGACGTCGGATGTCAGGCCAACGTAGGGGCGATCCCGCTCGTTGACGCTGCGAAGCAGGTATACGAAGCACTTGTCGCGCTGCATTGCACACCGCAGGTGCAAGCTCGCTGCCGCCGAGGGATCGGCTCGATTCTGCGCAGGCAGCCAGGACCGGTGATGGACGGTGTCAGTTTCTGATCGGGAAGGGGAGCCGGGGCATTGCAGTTCTTGCCCGCCGGGTGCTGACCGAAACGCGAACGGGCACGAAGGTTGGCTTGTCCGTACGCCTTCGCCGCTGGCGCGGCCTCGGCGCGGCAGCCTTCGCGTGTCAGAAATCGAGTTCGCTCACGAGACAGGGTTTACCAGCCGTAGCTCGTTCGCAGACTGGGCGGCCCGCCTTCGCCGCTTCGCGGCTACGGCGGATATCCTTGGCGTGTCGGGTGACGTGAGCTGGCTCACGAGACAGGGTTTACCAGCCGTAGCTCGTTCGCAGACTGGGCGGCCCGCC